>NZ_RFFI01000085.1 GCF_003696205.1 Cellulomonas triticagri | reverse complement strand
CCGCCCCGCCCCGCGCTGCGCCCGCGCCCGCCCTGCCCCGGCGCCCCCGCCCTGCCTAGGCGCCCCCGCCCCGCACGGCCCCCGGGCGTCAGGCGCTGCCGACCTCGTGGCGAACTGGCGGAGGGGCCACCGTGAGGTGGGCCCCACGCGTGCGGGGTGGCTGCCCGTGCGGGCCGCCGGACGACGAAGGGCGCCGCTCCCGGGGGAGCGGCGCCCTACGCGCTGGGGTGGCTAACGGGACTTGAACCCGCGACCTCCTGGACCACAACCAGGCGCTCTACCACCTGAGCTATAGCCACCACGGACCCGGATCGCTCCGGGCCGACGACAAGCATACCGGTACTTCGAGGGTCCTCAGGACGCGGACGTCGCGGCGCGGTGCGCGGCGGCCACGGAGGTCGCGGCGACCTGCTCCGCGACGGCCTTCGCGGCCTTGCTGTCCGGGCCCGGCTGCGGGACCAGCAGCGCCGCGCGGTAGTACCGGAGCTCGTCGATGCTCTCGAGGATGTCGGCGAGCGCGCGGTGGCCGCCCTGCTTCTTCGGGGACGCGAAGTACACCCGCGGGTACCAGCGGCGGGCGAGCTCCTTGATGGAGGAGACGTCGATCACCCGGTAGTGCAGGTGGTCGACCAGGTCCGACATGTCGCGGTCCAGGAACGTCTTGTCCGTGCCCACGGAGTTGCCCGCGAGCGGGGCCTTGCCCGCGTCGGGGACCCACTGCCGGATGTACGCGAGCACCTGCTCCTGCGCGTCGGCGAGCGTCGTGCCGCCGGGCAGCGCGTCGAGCAGGCCGGAGGAGGTGTGCATGTCGCGCACGAAGTCGCCCATCTGCTCCAGGGCCTCGGCGGGCGGCGCGATGACGACGTCGACGCCCTCGCCGAGCACGTTCAGCTCGGAGTCGGTGACGACGGCGGCGACCTCCACGAGGGCGTCGTGGACGAGGTCCAGGCCCGTCATCTCGCAGTCGATCCAGACGATGCGGTCGGCGCTGCCGGTCCCGCTGTTCACGGTGCTCACCGCCCCAGGGTACGGCTGAGCCCGTCGGACGGTGGTCCGACGGGCTCAGGTCCGTGCTGCGCGGGGCTCCCCGCGAGGGCGGTCACCGGACGGTGCCGGCCGCCGTGGTCGCCACCAGCAGGAGCCGGAGGCGGGGTCGGGCGAGGCGTTCCGGGGGGCGGCCGCGGGACCCGGTGGTCCGTCTGCGGTCGGCGCGGCGCTCGGCGTCGCGGCGCAGCAGGGCGGCCGTCTCGAGGCGCTCGCGGTGGTCCGCCTGGATCAGGTCGAAGGTCAGGGTGGGGTGCATGGTCGGTAGCCCGTCTCGGGTGAGGAGGTGGGGCCTGGCCGGGCCCCGGGGACGTACCGCGCGGTGACCACCACGCTGCCACCCGGGGCACCGGGGGGTCACGCGAATTTCCGGGCCGCGACCGGAGATCAGGACGGGAGGGCGCGGGTGAGGAACGCGTGGACGTCCGCCAGGCCGGCCGGGGCGATGCCGTGGCCGAGCCCCGGGTAGACGTGGTGCTCCAGGGCCGCGTGCCGGGCGAGGAACGCCTGCGTGCGGGTCGTCGCGTCGGCGGGGATGACCGGGTCGGTGTCGCCGTGGCCCAGCAGCACCGGGATCCGGCGGGCGGCGAGGTCGGTGTCACCGGGTTCGGTCGCGTCGAGGCTGAACCCGGACAGCACGACGGCCGCCGCGAACCGGTCGGGCCGGGTGCGCAGCAGCTGGGTGGCGAGCAGCCCGCCCTGCGAGAAGCCGAGCAGCGCGACGGGCGTCGCGGCCTCGACGGTCGCGTCCAGCCAGGTGAGCAGCGCGTCGGCGGCGGCTCGGACGTGCGCGGGCTCGGGGCGGCCGGGCGCGGCGAGCGGGGACCACGCGAAGCCCGGGCCGCCGGTCAGCGGCGCGCGGGGCGCGAGCAGGCGCAGGTGCGCGGGCAGGTGCGGGGCGAGGCCGATCAGGTCGCCCTCGTGCGAGCCGTACCCGTGCAGCAGCACGAGCACGGGCGACCCCGCGGTGGTGCTGCCGGCGTGCCGGGCCACCGCGGGGTCGATCGTCAGGGGCGCGTCGGGCACGCTCAGCGCTCCAGGGCGAAGCCGGTGGTCCACTGCGTCTTCTCGCCCGCCGCGAGCGTGAGCTGCAGGAAGCCGAGGGCCTCGAGCTCGTGCGCGCGCTTCAGGGAGCCCGCGTCGACGGCGCGCAGGCCGCCGCCCTCCACGACGCCGGCGAGCGCCGCCTTGGCGTCGGCGTCGTCGCCCGCGAGGAGCACGGTCGTCGGGACGGCGCCGACCGTGCCGGAGGCGAGCGTCGCGGCGAACGTGGTGTTGAACGCCTTGAGCACGCGGGCGTCGGGGAGCAGGGCGGCGAGCTCGGCGGTCGCGGAGGATCCGGCCGGGACGACCAGGGAGTCGAAGGTGCCGAAGTCCACCGGGTTGGTGGTCTCGGCGACGACCTTGCCCGCGAACCCGTCCGGGTACTGCGCGGCGACCTCGGCGAGGGCGGGGTAGGGGAGGGCGAGCACGACGACGTCGCCGGTGACCGGGTCGCCGACGGTGCCGGGGGTCACGGCGGGGTCGACGGCGGCGGCCTTCGCGGGGTCCCGGGTGAGGACCTGCACGGCGGCGCCGGCCTTCAGCGCGATGCGCGCGACCGCGCTGCCGATGTTGCCCGCTCCGATGATGGTGACGCTGGTCATGTCCTGCTCCTCCGGGTCGATCACGTGCGGCATGTGTTGTCGCTACAACCAACATAGAACGCCGGGATTGAAGCGTCAACCAACGCTAGGATGGAGGGATGACCGACGACCCCCGCTGGCTCTCCACCCACGAGCTGCAGGCGTGGATGCGCCTCGAGGCGGTCGCCGAGCTGCTGCCCGCCGCGCTCGACCAGCAGCTGCAGCGCGACGCCGACCTCTCGCACTACGAGTACCTCGTGCTCGCGAAGCTCTCCGAGGCCCCCGAGCGGACCCTGCGGATGAGCGGGCTCGCCGCCAGCACCAACGCCACGCTGCCCCGGCTGTCCCACGTCGCCAGCCGGCTCGAGGCGCGCGGCTACCTGACCCGCGTCCGCTCCGAGGACGACCGCCGGGCCACGCTCGCCACCCTCACCGAGGAGGGGTGGCGCAAGGTCGTCGCCACCGCGCCCACCCACGTCGCGGAGGTGCGGCGGCTCGTCGTCGACCGGCTCACCCCCGAGCAGGTCGAGCACCTCGACGCCATCGCGCTCGCGGTCCTCGGGGCCCTCGACCCGGAGAACCGGCTCGAGGCGCAGAACCCCGTGGTCAGCCCGGACGACGCCTGCGGGAACGCCGCCGGCTGAGGCTCGGCCCCGCGCGTCAGGCCGGGGTCGCGCCCTTGCGGGCCGCGCGCGCGGCGCGCCGCTCCCGCCAGGCGTGCCACCACCGCAGCACCAGCGCCTTGAACCGCCCGTTGAACCGCCGGATCACCGCGAACTCCGTGCCGAGGATCCCCAGCCCGAGGAAGATCGTCAGCCACCCCGGCCCGGGCAGCACGAGCAGCGCGATGCCGATGAGCACCACGGTCACCCCGACGGTCGTGACCACGATCTTGTAGGTGAGCCGCAGCCACGGTCGGCTGTCCAGGCGCGCGCGCAGCCGGGCGAGGGCGCGGTGGGCGCCGGTGTCGGTGCGCTCGCCGGCGGCGATCTCGGCGGCGAGGTCGTCCCCGGTCCCCGCGGGCGGGGGCGTGGTGGGCGGCGTGGTCATGCCACCACGACGAACGGCGCGCCCGGGTTGTTCCCGCCGGGGCGGGCGATCTCCCTCAGGACCCGGCTGCCGCGTCGTGGTCGCCGGGTGCGGCGCCCGGCTCGCCCAGGACCGGCGGTCGCGGGTCCAGGGTCGCCGCCACCAGGGCCTCGATGGCGAACGCGCTGGCCTCGCCGAGCTCGACGTCGTCCCGCGCCAGCAGCCACTGCACCTGCAGCCCGTCCATCACGGCCAGGATGGACGCGGCGGCGCGGTCGACGGTCGCGGGCGCGGTGATCCCGCGCTCGGCGCAGACGTCCTCGAACGCGTCGCGCAGGTCTTGGCGCAGGGTGCGGTACCGCTCCTCGAAGTACGCCCGGCCGGGGTGGTCCTCGGTGACCGACTCCGCGGACAGCACCGCGTAGGCCTGGACGATGCCGTGGCGGCTCTCGTTGGCGAACGCGGTGCGCACCAGGTGCCGGAACCGGTCCAGCCCGTCCGGCATCCGCTGGTCCTGCAGCCCCTCGACGTCGGTGCGGTCGCGGAACTTGAGCACCTCCACGAGGAGCTGGTCCTTGGACCCGAAGTGGTGCAGGATCCCGGCGTGCGTGATGCCGACCTGGTCGGCGATCTCCGTGAGCGGGCCCCGGGCGTACCCCTTGGCGCCGAAGGTGGCGGTGGCCGCACGGAGGATCTCGGTGCGCTTGGCCAGGGTCTCCGGCCGGGCCCGCGGGGTGCGCCTCGTCGTGCTCATGCGGTCCTCACATCCTCGGGTCGCGCCCCTCGACGCGCGGCCAACCCTAGTCCCGCCGTCCGCGGCCGGGACCTCGGGGATCACGACTTGGTCACGGCTGCGGCGAGGGCTGGAATTCACTTACTGACAGTGTAGTAACCTCCCGAGCAGCGCGACCGCGACGACGCGGCGCGACCTCAGAGATGTCCGGCAGGGCGTCTCGTTTCGAAGGAGAAACCATGAGGGTGAAGTTCCCGGCGATCGCGCTCGGCGTGGCCGCCGCGCTGGCGCTGACGGCCTGCTCCGGCGACTCGGGTGGCGGGGGAGGTGCGTCGACCGGCGGGGGCGGTGCCGCGCTGACGATCGCGAAGCCGGACGGCGCGATCACCACCGAGTCGAACAACCCGTTCCTGGGGGACAGCTCGGCCAGCATGTACGGCTACCGCTACGCCATGTTCGAGACGATGGCGCTGGTGAACACCGCGGACCCGACCGTGGTCACCCCGCGCCTGGCGTCGAGCGTGGAGTGGAACGCGGACTACACCGCGCTCACCGTCACCGCGCGCGAGGGCGTGACGTGGCAGGACGGCGAGCCGTTCACCATCGACGACATCGTCGGCACGTTCGACATGTACCTCGACGGGCGGCTCACGGACACCGCCGCGCTGGACTACCTCGGCGCCGAGGTCGAGGGCGACACGGCGACGCTGACGTTCGGCAACTCCAAGTTCGTCAAGCGCGGCACGGTGCTGCACGTCCCGATCGTCCCGATGCACATCTGGGACACCCTCGACGACCCCTCGACCGCGGCGCTCACCGGCGAGGGCGAGGCGATCGGCACCGGGCCCTACGTGCTGTCGAGCTGGTCGACGGAGTCGGTGACGCTGACCGCCAACCCGGACTACTGGGACGGCGAGCTCGCGGTGCCCGAGCTGCACTACGTCTCCTACGGCGACAACGCCGCGCTGTCCACGGCCCTGACCACCGGTGAGGCGGACTGGGCGCAGGCGTTCCTGCCGCAGGTCCAGGAGACCTTCCTCGACCAGGACCCGGCCAACCGGTACCTGGTGACCCCGACCGCCGGCGCGGGGACGCTGTTCCTCAACCTGACGCGCAAGCCGTTCGACGACGTCGCGCTGCGCGAGGCGCTCGCCTGGACCGTCGACCGCGACGCCTACGTCGAGATCGCCCGCGAGGGCGCCTCGGCCGTCGTGGACTCGGTGACCGGCCTCGGCTCGTCCCTGGAGCAGGACGTCGTCGACGAGTTCGCGGGCCAGACGTACGAGGTCGACCTCGACAAGGCGGAGCAGGTCCTCACGGACGCCGGGTACACGGGCGTGGGCGACGCGCTCGTCGACCCGGACGGCGAGCCGGTGACCTTCGCGGTCTCCGTCCCGGCCGGGTGGACCGACTGGAACACCGAGCAGGCGCTGCTCTCCGAGCAGATGAAGCAGCTCGGCATCGAGGTCACGATCGAGCAGCCCGACTGGGGCGGCTGGGACGAGGCCCGCAAGACGGGGAACTTCGACGCGATCATCCACTGGCTCGACGGCGAGGGCGCGTGGGGCGTCTACGACTCGATCATGGGGACCCGCTGGATCACGACCGACGACGCCGGCGTCGAGAACGCCGACTTCAACTTCGGGCGGTACAGCAACCCGGAGGTCGACGCCGCGCTGGACACCTACGCGAGCACCGACAACGACGCCGACCGGGCCGCCGCGATGACGACGCTGCAGGAGGCGTTCGTCCGGGACGTCCCGGCGATCCCGCTCGGGTCGCACCCGCTGCTGGGCCTGTTCCACGAGCGGAGCTACACGGGCTGGCCGACCGAGGAGGACATGTACGCCTCGGCCGACCCGACCCAGGCCGAGGTCGCCCTCGTGCTGAGCAGCCTCGAGCCCGTCGAGTGATCCCGCGCCAGGGGCGGTCCGGGTGGCCGCCCCTGGCGCCCGCACGCAAGGAGAGACCCCCCAGATGAGCGACCCCCTCCTGTCGGTCCGGGACTTCTCGGTCCGGTACGAGACCGCCGCGCCCGTGGACGCGGTCCGCGACGTGTCCCTCACCGTCCACCGGGGCGAGGTGCTCGGGCTCGCCGGCGAGTCCGGGTGCGGCAAGACCACCCTCGCCTACGGCGTCCAGCGCCTGCTCAAGCCCCCGGCCGTCATCCCCGGCGGGTCGGTCACCTGGCACGACGCCGACGGCACCGACACCGACCTGCTCGCGCTGGGCACCGACGCGATGATGGCGTTCCGGTGGGACAAGATCTCCATGGTCTTCCAGGGCGCGATGAGCGCCCTGAACCCGGTCGCGACGGTCGGCGCCCAGCTCGCCGACGTGTTCGAGGTGCACCGGCCCGCGATGTCCCGGCGCGCCCGCACCGCGGCCGTCGTCGAGCTGCTCGAGATCGTCAAGGTCGGCGGGGCCCGCATCAAGAGCTACCCCCACGAGCTGTCCGGCGGGATGCGGCAGCGCATCATGATCGCGATGGCGCTCGCCCTGCGCCCGCAGCTCGTCGTCATGGACGAGCCGACGACCGCCCTGGACGTGCTGGTGCAGCGGGAGATCCTGCGGGAGATCACGAGCCTGCGCGAGGCGTTCGGGTTCTCGGTCGTGTTCATCACCCACGACCTGCCGCTGCTGCTCGAGATCTCCGACCGCATCGCCGTCATGCGCGCCGGGCAGATCGTCGAGATCGACACCGCGGAGCAGATCTGGTTCCGGCCGCAGCACGAGTACACCCGGACGCTGCTGTCGTCTTTCCCCCGCCTGACGGCCGAGCGGAAGGTGGCCCGATGACCACGATCGAGGTCCGAGGCGTCTCGAAGACCTACCGCGTCCGGGGGGCGGGCTCGATCGACGCCCTGGCGGACGTGTCGTTCACGCTGTCGAGCGGGCAGACCATCGGCATGGTGGGGCAGTCCGGGTCCGGCAAGTCGACCGTCGCCAAGATCCTCACGCAGATGGAGCGGCCCACCAGCGGGCAGGTGCTGCTCGACGGCGCGCCGGTCCCGTCCCGGGGCGCGGCGCTGCGCGCGTACCGCCAGCGGCTGCGGATGGTCTTCCAGGACCCGTTCGCGTCGCTGAACCCGTACCACTCGATCCGGCACCACGTGGAGCGCCCGCTCGTGCTCTCCGGGGTCGTGCCGCCGGGGGAGGTCGAGGCCGAGGTGCACCGCCTGCTGGCCAAGGTCCAGCTCGACGCCGGGGTCGTCGACCGCCGGCCGCACGAGCTGTCCGGCGGCCAGCGGCAGCGCGTCGCCATCGCCCGGGCCCTGGCCCCGCGCCCGAGCCTGCTCGTCGCGGACGAGCCGGTCTCGATGCTCGACGTGTCCCTGCGGATGGGGGTGCTGCGGCTGCTCTCCGACATCCAGGCCGCCGACGGGCTCGGGGTGCTCTACATCACCCACGACCTCGCCACGGCCCGGTACTTCTCCGACGAGATCATCGTGCTCAACCAGGGCCGGGTGGTCGAGCACGGCAGCGCCGACGAGGTCATCCTGCGCCCGCGGCACCCGTACACCCGAGAGCTCCGCGAGGCGTCCCCCGACCCCGAGAGCTTCTTCGCCGACCGCGTCGGAGGTGCGCGATGACCACGACCAGCAGCCCCGAGACCGACGTGGTCGCCGACGGGACGACCGCGACCCGGACCACGCGCGCCCGTGCACGGATCCCGTGGCGGTTCATCGGCCGCCGCGTCGCGTTCTACCTGTTCACCCTGTGGGCCGCGATCACCCTGAACTTCTTCGTGCCCCGCCTGATGAAGGGCGACGCGGTCGACAGCTACCTCGCCCGCAACCGCGGGATGTCCCCGGAGGCGGCGGACGCGCTGCGCGCCCTGCTCGGCCTGGACTCCGACCGGACGCTGTGGCAGCAGTACGGGGACTACCTGGGGATGCTCGCCCGCGGCGACCTCGGCATCGCCATCACGCACGGCCTGCAGCCGGTCGGCCAGGTCATCGCGAACGCGCTGCCGTGGACCGTCGGCCTGATCGGGCTGGCGACCGTGGTCTCGTTCCTGATCGGCACGGTCGGGGGAGCGGTCGTCGGCTGGCGGCGCGGGTCGCGGCTGGACGCCCTGATCCCGGTCACGACGTTCCTGTCCACCGTCCCGTACTTCTGGATCGGGCTGATGGCGATCTCGGTGTTCTCCGTGACGCTCGGCTGGTTCCCGATCGGCAAGGCCTACGGGATCGGCACCACGCCCGGGCTGACGTTCGAGTTCGTCGGGCAGGTGATCAAGCACGGCACGCTGCCGCTGGCCACGATCGTCGTCGCCTCGCTCGGCGGCTGGATGCTCGGCATGCGCAACATGATGCTCACGGTGCTCGACGAGGACTACGTCACCGTGGCGCAGGCCAAGGGGATGCCGACCCGGCGGGTGCTGTGGCGCTACGCCGCCCGCAACGCCGTCCTGCCGCAGATCCAGTCGTTCGCCCTGTCGATCGGCTTCATCGTCGGCGGCGCGATCATCGTCGAGCAGGTCTTCTCCTACCCCGGCGTCGGCAAGATGCTGCTCGACGCCACGAACGCCAAGGACTACGCGCTCATGCAGGGCGGGTTCCTGGTGATCGTGCTGGCCGTCCTGGTCGCCAACATCCTCGCGGACGTCGCCTACGCGGTCCTCGATCCCCGTACCCGCCAGTCGGAGGCCTGAGACATGTCGACCATCCAGCTGACCGCGCGCGGGCGCGGCGCCCGGTTCGGCGCGGGCTTCGCGATGTTCCGCAACGGCAAGTCGATCGCGGGCCTGTCGATCCTCGCGGTGTTCGTGATCGTGGCGGTGTTCGCCGACCAGCTCGCCCCGTTCTCCCCGACGCAGATCGACGCGACCGCCCGGCTGCAGCCGCCGAGCGGCACGCACTGGCTCGGCACGACCCACCTCGGCGAGGACGTGCTCAGCCAGGTCATCCACGGCACGCGCGGCGTGGTCGTCGTCGGTGCGCTCACCTCGCTGATCTCGATGACGATCGCCCTCGTCGTCGGCGTCCTGGCCGGCTACCTCCCGGGGTGGCGGTCCGAGGCGCTGTCCGCCCTGGCGAACGTCTTCCTCGTCATCCCGGGCATCCCGATCCTCATCATCATCGCCTCGCGGTTCACGAACCCCCCGCTGTGGGTGGTCGCCGCGATCCTCGGGATCCTCGGCTGGGGATGGGGTGCGCGGGTGCTGCGGGCCCAGACGATGTCGCTGCGCAACCGCGACTTCGTCCAGGCCGCCAAGCTCAACGGTGAGCCGCTGCGCCGCATCATCGGCGTCGAGATGCTGCCCAACCTGACGGCCCTGATCGCGTCGTCGTTCGTCGGCTCGGTCACCGCGGCGATCCTCGGCCTGACGACCCTGTCCTACATCGGCGTCATCCCGGTGAACGCGTACAACTGGGGGACGATCCTCAACTGGGCCTCGGCCCAGGGGGCGTTCACCCAGAACCAGTGGTGGTGGTTCCTGCCGCCCGGGCTGTGCATCGCGGCGATCGGCGTCGCGCTCGCGCTGCTGAACTTCGGCATCGACGAGTACATCAACCCCCGGCTGCGCTCGGCCGGCGAGCTCGCGCGGGCGATGCGCCGCCAGGGCCTCGACACCACCGCGGGCGTCACCGCCGTGCGCACCGACGCCGGCACCGACGCCGAGCCCGAGGCCGAGCCCGACGCCGTCACCCCGGTGGGCCGCGCCGGATGACCTCCCGGGGCGGGCGTCCTGCCCGCCCCGGGCCCTCCCGCCCACGCCGTGCCGCCCGGCACGACCTAGGGTGGACACGCTCCCACACCGCTGACCGGCGGGTGGGGGACGACCGACGACCCGACCCCGGCGATGCCGCCGACGAAGGACCCACCGTGACCGTCACCAGCTCCACCGCCCCGTACCAGGACCCGACCCTCCCCGTGCCGGAGCGGGTCGCGGACCTCCTCGCCCGGATGACCCCGGCCGAGAAGGTCGGCCAGATGATGCAGCTCGACGCCCGCGAGGGCGTCGAGGACCACGTCCTGCGCACGCACGTCGGCTCGATCCTGCACGCCTCCCCGGAGCGGCTCGCCGAGGCCCACGACCTCACGGACCGCACCCGGCTGCGCATCCCGCTGCTGGTCGGCGAGGACTGCATCCACGGGCACTCGTTCTTCGTCGGCTCCACGATCTTCCCGACCCAGCTCGGCATGGCCGCGTCCTGGGACGTCGACCTGCTGGAGCAGGTCGCGCGCGTCACCGCCCAGGAGGTCGCGACGACCGGCGTGCACTGGACGTTCAGCCCGGTGCTCTGCATCGCCCGCGACCTGCGCTGGGGCCGCGTCGACGAGACCTTCGGCGAGGACCCGTTCCTCATCGGCGAGCTCGCCTCGGCGATGGTCCGCGGCTACCAGGGCGACGGCCTGGCCGACCCCACCGCGATCCTGGCCACCGCCAAGCACTTCGCCGGGTACTCCGAGACCCAGGGCGGGCGCGACGCCTCCGAGGCCGACATCTCCCGCCGCAAGCTGCGCTCCTGGTTCCTGCCGCCGTTCGAGCGGGTCGCCCGCGAGGGGTGCTCGACCTTCATGCTCGGCTACCAGACCACCGACGGCGTCCCGATCACCGTCAACGACTGGCTGCTCAACGACGTGCTGCGCGGCGAGTGGGGCTATACCGGCACGCTGGTCACCGACTGGGACAACGTCGGCCGGATGGTCTGGGAGCAGCAGGTGCAGCCGGACTACGCGTCCGCCGCCGCGGCCGCCGTCAAGGCCGGCAACGACATGGTGATGACGACGCCCGGGTTCTTCGCCGGGGCCCAGGAGGCGATCGAGCGCGGCCTGCTCGCCGAGTCCGACCTCGACGCCGCCGTGTCCCGCATCCTCACGCTGAAGTTCCGGCTCGGGCTGTTCGAGGACCCGCGCCGCCCCGACGCCGCCGCGCAGGCCGAGGTCGTGGGGGCCGCCGCGCACGCCGACCTCAACCTCGACGTCGCGCGGCGCTCGCTGGTGCTGCTGCGCAACGAGGGCGTGCTGCCGCTCGCGGGCGGGTACGACGCGGTGCCGGGTGCGGCGGCGCGCGCCACCGACGGCGGCGGCGTCCCGGCGGCCGGGGCGCACCGGGCCTCCGGCGGGGACGCCACCCCGCGGCGCGTCGCCGTCGTCGGGCCGCTGGCCGACGACCACGAGACGCACCTCGGCGACTGGGCGGGCAACTCCGGGCAGGCCGACTGGCTGCCCGACGGGCACCCGCGCGACATGATCGTCACGGTCCTCGACGGCCTGCGCGCGAGCGTGCCGGTCGGCTGGTCGGTCACGCACCACCGCGGCGCCGACATCATCGACCTCGCCCCCGACCCCGCCGGGCCGTTCTTCCCCGACGGGCAGCCCCGCCCGCCCGTCGCGGTGCCGGTCGCCCCGGACGCGGCGATGATCGCCGAGGCCGTCGCCGCCGCGCAGGACGCGGACTACGTCGTCGCCGTCGTCGGCGACCGCGTCGAGCTCGTCGGCGAGGGCCGGTCCACCGCCACCCTCGACCTGCTCGGCGGCCAGATCGCGCTGCTCGACGCGCTCGCGGCCACCGGGACGCCCCTGGTCGTGGTGCTGCTCGCGTCCAAGCCGCTCGTGCTCCCGGAGTCGGCGCTCGGCGCTGACGCGGTGCTGTGGGTCGCGAACCCCGGCATGCAGGGTGGCCAGGCCGTCGCCGAGACGCTGCTCGGCCTCGTCGAGCCCTCGGGCCGGCTGCCGATCTCGTTCGCCCGGCACGTCGGCCAGCAGCCCACGTACTACAACCAGATCCGCGGGCAGCACGGCGACCGGTACGCCGACCTCACCCAGGACCCGGCCTTCGCGTTCGGGCAGGGGCTGTCGTACACGACCGTCGAGTACACGGACCTGCGCCTCGACCGCGACACCGCCGCCGTCGGGGACACCGTGCGGGCGACCGTCACCCTCAGCAACACCGGCGCGCGGCCCGCGCGCGAGACCGTCCAGCTCTACGTCTCGGACACCGTCACGTCGGTGTCCTGGGCGGACCAGGAGCTCAAGGCCTACCGGCAGGTCGACATCGCGCCCGGCGAGACCGTGGATGTCACCGTGGACCTCGCCGTCGCCGACTGCACGATCGTGGACGCGCGCGGGGACCGGGTGGTCGAGGCCGGGGCGTTCGAGGTCCGGGTCGGCCGGTCCTCGCGGGGCGAGGACCTGCTGCGGGCGGTCTTCCACGTCGCCTGACGCCGTCCCCGCGACGGGACCCCGCGGTCGTCGGACCGCGGGGTCCCGTCGTCGTGCTCGTGGGGCGTCACGTCGTGGTCATCGGGACGGAGGTCCCGGGTGCTGCCGGAGCCACGACGCCCGGGTCGTGGGGGAGCCGCACGCGCACCCGCAGCCCGCCGGAGTCGCGGGCGCGGGCGTCGACCTCGCCCCCGTGGGCCTCGGTCACGGCCAGCACGACCGGCAGCCCCAGCCCGACACCACCGCGCAGGTAGCCCTCCCGCCGGTGCCGCTCCGCGCCGTCGGGCCCGAGCTGCCGGAACGGCTCGAACAGCGACGGGACGTCGTCGGACGGCACCCGCGGACCGGCGTTGGTGACCTCGACCTCCGCCGCGCCGCCCACCGTGCCCGTGCGGATCCGCACGAACCCGGACGGGTCGTTGTAGCGGACGGCGTTGTCGACCAGGTTCTGCACCAGCCGCTCCAGCAGCAGCGGGTCGCCGCGCAGCGGGGCGGGTTCCAGGTCGAGCTCCAGCCGGACGCCGCGCGCGGCCACTTCGTGCGCGGCGGACGCCAGGACGGTCCGCACGACCCGGACGAGGTCGACGTCCTCCGCCGCGACCGGAGCCCCCTGCGAGGTCGCGAGGGTCAGCAGGCCGTCGATCAGCCGCTCGTGCCGGGCGTTCACCGCGAGCAGCTGCTCGCCCAGGGCGCGCGTCTCGGCGGGGGTCGCCGGGTCGTCCAGCGCCACCTCCAGCACGGTGCGGGTGATGGTCAGCGGCGTGCGCAGCTCGTGCGAGGCGTGCGCGACGAACCGGCGCTGCCCGTCGAACGACCGGTCCAGCCGTTCCAGCATCGCGTCGAACGTGTCGGCGAGGTCCGTGATCTCGTCCCGCGGGCCGTCCAGGCCGATGCGGCTGTGCAGGTTGTCGTCGGCCACCCGCCGGGCCGTGGCGGTGATCTGGTGCAGCGGCGCGACCGCCCGCGACGCGACGACGCGGCCGACGACGGCGGCGAGCGCCACGGCGAGCAGCAGGGCCGCGCCCGACCAGCGGAGCAGGGCCGTGAGGATCTCCGCACGGGACTGCTCGTTGACCTCGGTCACCGCGGCGGCGACGTCCTGGATCGTGAGGCCCTCCCCGGTGAGCAGGTCACCGGTCCCGTCGAGCGTGGCCTCGGGCAGGGCGATCATCACCGTGTCCAGCGGCTGGTCCGCGATCGTGCTCGCCACGAACGCGTAGGTGACCGCGACGAGCACCGCCCCGGAGACGGCCGCCGCGCCCGCGTACAGCGCGGTCAGCCGGACCCGCAGGCTCCGGCGGCGCGGGCTGCGCCGCCGGGGGAGGGGGCCGGCGCGCGTCACGGGATCCGGTACCCGACGCCGGTCACGGTCTCGATGGGCTGCGGCTCGCCGAGCTTGCGCCGCAGCTGCCGCATCGTCACCCGGACGACCGTGGTGAACGGGTCGGTGTGCTCGTCCCACACCTTCTCCAGCAGCTGCTCGGCGGAGACCGCGGCGCCGTCGGCGCGCAGCAGCTCGACCAGCACCCCGAGCTCCTTGCGGCCCAGCGCGACGGGCTCGCCCCCGCGTCGCACGAGGCACCGGGCGGGGTCGACCTCCAGGTCGCCGCGCCGCAGCACCGGCGGGGCGGCCGGGCGGGCGCGCCGGCCCAGGGCCCGCACCCGCGCCGCGAGCTCGACGAACGCGAACGGCTTGGCCAGGTAGTCGTCCGCGCCGAGGTCCAGCCCCCGCACCCGGTCCGACAGGCCGCCCGCGGCGGTCAGCATGAGCACCCGGGCCCCGTCGCCCTGCGCGACGACCTCGCGGCACACGTCGTCCCCGTGCACCCCGGGCAGGTCGCGGTCCAGGACCACGACGTCGTACCCGTGCACACCGACCCGCTCCAGCGCGGCGTGCCCGTCCAGCGCGACGTCGACGGCCATCGCCTGCCGGCGCAGGCCCGTGGCGACCGCCTCGGCGATCAGCTCCTCGTCCTCCACGACCAGCACCCGCATGCCGGGATCGTGCCGCGCGCGCCTGGGACGGCCCTGGGAGCCGACCTCACACCCACCTCACACGCCGGTCCGTGAGATGGGTGCCGGGCCCGTGGACCGGCGGGTGCCAGGAACAGGAGGACGTACATGACCACCACGACCAGCAGGACGCGTCGACCCGTCGCCGTCCTCGCGGCCGCTCTGCTCACCCTCGCGCTCACGGCGTGCGGCAGCGGGGAGGAGGAGCCGGGCGTCGCCTCCGCGGGCGGGGCCTCCTCGTCCGACGCCCGCGACGAGGCCGGGTCCGCCGAGGACCAGCAGCTCGCGTACACCCGCTGCCTGCGGGAGAACGGCGCCGACATCACCGACGGCGACGGCGAGGGCATGGGCGTCGTCACCGACTCCGACCCGGCGCTGGACGCCGCGATCGAGGCGTGCGCGGACCTCGCGCCGTCCGGTGACGACACCGGGACGCTCACCCCGGCCGAGCTCGAGATGCTGCGGACGTTCGCCGCGTGCATGCGCGAGCAGGGCATCGACATGCCGGACCCCGACCCGGAGACCGGCATGGGCACCCCGAAGGGCGAGGTGGACCAGGACGCGATGCAGGCCGGGTTCGCCGTCTGCCAGGAGCACCTCGACTTCGGGGCGGGTTCCTGATGGCGCGCGAGCAGGCGCGGCCGCGCGGCCGCCGGACCCTGGTGTGGAGCGGCCTCGGGGTCGTGACCGTGCTCGCCGTCGGGGCGGCCCTCGCGCTCCCGAGCTGGTCCGCGCCGCAGGCCGAGCACACCGAGCAGGCCGCGACGGCGACGGCCGCGGTCGCCCGGGAGACCCTTGTCGAGCGCAGCACCGAGAAGGGCGCGCTCGGGTTCGGGGCGACCCGCACGATCACGGGCACGACCGACGGCACCGTCACCTGGCTGCCCGAGCCGGGGACGGTCCTCGACCGCGGTGCGGCCGTCGCCCGGGTGGACGACCGGCCGGTCGTGGCCCTGCACGGGGCGATGCCGCTGTACCGCGCGCTCGAGCAGGGCGTGCGCGGCGCCGACGTCCGCCAGCTGAAGGACAACCTGGAGGCGATGGGCTACGGCGGCACGGGTGCGGGCGACCGCTTCACCGCCGGGACCGCGAAGGCGGTGCGGGCGTGGCAGAAGGACCTCGGCCGCGAGCGCACCGGTCGGGTCGCCCCCGGTGACGTGGTGGTGCTGCCCGGGGCGGTCCGCGTGGCGACCCAGGTCGCCGCGCTCGGGGACCCCGGGGCGGGCGAGCTGCTCAGCGTGACCGGGACCGAGCAGGTCGTCACGTTCGACCTGCCGGTCGCCGACCGCGCGCGGGTCGCCGAGGGCGACCAGGTCGCGCTGACGCTGCCCGGCGGCGCGGCGACGACCGGGACGGTGACGGGGATCAGCGCCCCGCAGGTCCCCGACGGCGACGACGAGCAGGACGCCGCCGACCGGGACCCGGTCGTGCGGGTCACCGTCCGGGTGGACGACCCGGACGCGCTCGGCGGCCTGGACGCGGGACCGGTCGACGTCGGGATCACCTCCGGGGAGCGGGCGGACGTGCTCACCGTCCCCGTGACGGCGCTGCTCGCGCTCGCCGAGGGCGGGTACGCCGTGGAGCGGGTCGCCGGCGACGGCAGCACCACCCTCGTGCCCGTCACCACGGGCATGTTCGCCGGCGGGCGCGTCGAGGTCGCTGCCGGGGAGGGCGCGGACCTCGCCGAGGGCGACGACGTGGTGGTGCCGGCATGAGCGCCCCGGCGGTGGCGCGGGACCACCCGGTGATCGCGCTGGACGCCGTCACCAAGACCTACCCCGGCGGGACGCAGGCGCTGCGGGGCGTGAGCCTGACCGTCGAGCCCGGCGAGCTCGTCGCGATCGTCGGGCCGTCCGGGTCCGGGAAGTCCTCGATGCTCAACCTGATCGGCACCCTCGACCGGCCCACCTCGGGCCGGGTGCAGATCGACGGCTTCGCGGTGGCCGACCTCGACGACCGGGGGCTGTCCGCGCTGCGCGGCTCCCGGATCGGGTTCGTGTTCCAGCACTTCCACCTGTCCGCGGGCGTCAGCGCGCTGGACAACGTCGCCGACGGCCTGCTGTACCGCGCGGGCGGGCACCGGGCGACGTCCCGGGCCGCCCGGCGCGAGCGGGCGGCGGTCGCGCTGGACCGCGTCGGGCTCGGGCACCGCACCGGGCACCGGCCGCACCAGCTCAGCGGCGGCGAGAAGCAGCGGGTCGCCATCGCCCGCGCGGTGGTCGGCGACCCGCCGCTGCTGCTCGCGGACGAGCCGACCGGTGCGCTCGACACCGCCGCCGGCGCGGGGGTGGTCGACGTGCTGTGCGAGCTCAACGCGTCCGGCACGACCGTCGTCGTCATCACGCACGACCGGGACCTCGCCGCGTCGTTCCCGCGCCGCGTCTGGATGCGCGACGGCGTGGCCGAGGCCGACGAGCGCGGCGCGGCGCCGACCACCGGGAGCGGGTCGTGAAGGGCCCGCAGGGTCGTGCCCTGCACCCGGCGCGGCTGCATCCCTCCGACGTCCTGCGCGTCGGCGCGAGCGGCCTGTGGACCCGGCCGATGCGGGTCGTGCTGTCGGCGCTCGGTATCGCCATCGGCATCGCGGCGATGGTCGCCGTCGTCGGCATCTCGTCCTCGTCCCGCGCCGAGCTGGACCGGATGCTCGACGACCTCGGCACCAACCTGCTGTCGGCGTCGCCCGGCACGGACCTGTTCGGGGCGCAGGCCGCGCTGCCCACCGAGGCCGTCTCGATGGTCCGGCGGATCGGGCCGGTCGAGTCCTCGACGTCCACCGGTGCGGTGGACGTGCGGGCCTACCGGTCCGACCGCATCCCGGCCGCCGAGTCCGGCGGGATCGGCGTGCGGGCCGCCGACCTCGACCTGCTCGACACCGTCGGCGCCACCGTCGCCCAGGGCACCTGGTTGACGGAGGCGAGCAGCCGGTTCCCCGCCGTCGTGCTCGGCAAGGTCGCCGCCGAGCGCCTCGGCATCGGCCACCCCGACCCGCGGGTGCTCGTCCAGGTCGGCGGGGTGCCGTGCGTGGTCGTCGGCATCCTCGACGCGGTCCCGCTCGCCCCCGAGCTGGACTCCAGCGTCCTGGCCGGCCGGCAGTTCGCCGCGCAGCAGCTCGGGTGGGACGGCCACCCCACCCGCGTCTACGCCCGCGCGGCGCCAGCGCAGGTCGACGCGGTCCGCTCCGTGCTCGGCGCCACCGCCAACCCCGCGGCGCCGAACGAGGTCGACGTGTCCCGCCCGTCCGACGCCCTCGCGGCGCAGGAGGCCACGGACGCGGCGTTCACCGGGCTGCTGCTCGGCCTCGGCGGGGTCGCGCTGCTCGTCGGCGGGATCGGGGTCGCCAACACCATGGTCATCTCCGTGCTGGAACGCCGCGCCGAGATCGGCCTGCGCCGCTCGCTGGGGGCCACGCGCGGGCACATCCGGCGGCAGTTCCTCGTCGAGTCGCTGGTGCTGTCCACGCTCGGCGGCATCGGCGGGGTCGTCCTCGGGTGGCTGATCACCGCCGGGTACGCCACCACCCAGGGGTGGGACGTGGCCGTGCCGGTGCTGGTGGTCGTCGCCGGCGTCGGGCTGACGGTCCTCACCGGGGCCGTGGCCGGGATCCTGCCCGCCGTGCGGGCCGCGAGGCTCTCCCCGACGGAGGCGCTCACGGGGTGAGGGAAAGGGGGCGGGGTGGTCCCGGGGTGCTGGAGGGCCCCCGGGACCGCCCCGCGTCGGCGGTGCCCCCAGCAGGACTCGAACCTGCAACCGACGGATTAGAAGGCCGTTGCTCTATCCATTGAGCTATGGAGGCGCGGTCCGGCGGCGGCCGCCGGTCCCGGCGCACCAGCCTACGCGGCACCCGCCTCCCGCCCGTGCCACCCACCCCGTGCACGCCGTCGCGCTCCGACCGGCGCGGAGGTTTGGCCACCTCGCCGTTCACACGAGAGGATGACCGGGTGAACACGCAGGCGACGGGCACGGAGCCGGGTCCGGACGCGAGGGACGTCCTCGACCGGCCGCTCGCCGCCACGTCCCTGCTCGACGCGATCACGGACCTGCTGCGCGACGTCCGCGCGACCGGCTTCCCCCTGGACGTCCCGGGCGTGGTCGAGGACCGGGCGTCCCGGACCCGGCTGGTCGACCAGCTCGCCGACCACCTGGTGCCCCGGCTGCGGCAGCTCTCCGCCCCGGCGGTCGTCGTGGTCGCGGGCTCGACGGGTGCGGGCAAGTCCACGCTGGTGAACTCCATCGTCGGATCCGAGGTCAGCACCGCGGGCGTGCTGCGGCCCACGACCCGGCGTCCGGTGCTGGTGCACCACCCGGAGGACGCCGAGCTCGTGCGGGAGCACCCGGTCACCGACGCCGTCGAGGTCGTGGCCTCGGAGAGCGTGCCGCGCGGCATCTCCCTGATGGACGCCCCCGACCTGGACTCCGTCGAGTCCGGCAACCGGCGGTCCGCGCAGCGGCTGCTGGAGGCGGCGGACCTGTGGCTGTTCGTCACGACGGCCGCCCGGTACGGGGACGCGCTGCCGTGGCGGGTGCTCGGCGGCGCCACCGAGCGCGGCGCGTCCGTCGCGATGGTGCTCAACCGCGTGGACCCCGCCTCGCTGCCGACCGTGCGCGGCGACCTGCTGGAGCGGCTGCGGTCGCACGGCATGCAGGGCTCGCCGCTGTTCGTCGTGCCGGACGTCGGCCCCCACGCGGGGATGCTCGAGCCCGGGCACGTCGCCCCGATCACCCGGTGGCTGACGATGCTCGCCGGGCCCGACCGCGCCCGCACCGTCATCGGCCGCACCCTGCGCGGGTCGCTCGCGGCGCTGCGCCCCTGGGTGGACGACCTCGCGGAGGCCGTCGACCGGCAGGCCACCGCCGCGCAGACCGTGCGCGAGGCCCTGGACGACGCCCTCCGCGCGCCCGCCGAGGACGCCCGCCGCACCGTCACCCGCGGCACCGTGGCGCAGGGGTCCGCGCAGGCCCGGTGGGCGGAGCTCACCGCGCCCGGAGCCGTGCTCGCCGACGTGGTGCGCTCCTCCGGCCGGGTCGACCGCTCGCGGCGCACCGGGCGCGAGCGCGCCACCGCCGTGCTGCCGCTCGTGCAGGACCTCGTGTCGGCCGTCGCCGCGACGCTCGCCGCCGTGGGCGCC
>NZ_RFFI01000084.1 GCF_003696205.1 Cellulomonas triticagri | reverse complement strand
GGCGAGCGGGCGGCGGGCGGTCGGCACCTCGGCGGGAGCGCCGCCGGCGGGCGCGGCGGCACCGGGCGCACCGGCCCGGCGCGGGACCAGCGCCTTGATCTTCGGGATGAGCTCGCTGGCGACCCGGTCGAGCGACTCCTGGACGCTGCCGACGTTCGCGGGCTTGGTCACGTAGTCCGTGGCGCCCGCGACCAGGGCGTCCAGGGTGGCCGAGGCCCCGCGCTCGGTGAGCGTGGAGAACATGATGATCGGCATGGTGTGGCGGCTGCGCCGCAGGGCGCGCACCGCCTCGATGCCGTTCATCTCCGGCATCTCGATGTCCATCGTCACGAGGTCCGGGGCGAGCTGGTCGACCTTCGCCTGGGCGATGCGCCCGTTGGAGGCGAAGCCGACGACCTCGATGTCGGGGTCGCGCGAGAGCGAGTCCGTCACCAGCCGGCGGACGACGACCGAGTCGTCGACCACCAGCACGCGGATCCTGGTCACGTCGTTCCCCTCACATGCGGACCGGCCGCACCGGCCGGGTTCGTGCTTCTGATCGGTCGGTGCGGCCGGTTCCTGAGTCGCCGGCGGTGCGCGGACGGGTGGGTCAGTAGGTGAAACGTGCGACCCGCGCGTGCAGGTCCGCGGAGACGGCCGCGAGGTCCCGGACCTGGTGCGAGACCTCGTCCAGCACCCCGGCGGACCGGGCGGCCGCACCGGCGACGCCGGTGATGTTGCCCGCGATCTCCCCGGACCCGGTGGCGGCCTCGGCCACGGAGCGGGACATCTCCGTGGTGGTGGCCGTCTGCTCCTCCACCGCGGACGCGATGGTGAGCTGGTAGTCGTTGATCGACGCGATGATCTGGGAGATCTCCCCGATGGCGACGACGGCGGCCGAGGTGTCGTTCTGGATGGCCTCGACGCGGCGGGCGATGTCCTCGGTGGCCTTCGCGGTCTCCTGCGCGAGCTCCTTGACCTCCCCCGCGACGACCGCGAAGCCCTTGCCCGCCTCGCCCGCACGGGCCGCCTCGATGGTGGCGTTGAGGGCCAGCAGGTTGGTCTGCTCCGCGATGGACGTGATGACCTTGACGACCGCGCCGATCTCCTGCGACGACTCGCCGAGCCGGGCGACCTGCTCGTTGGTCACGGCGGCGGCCTCGGTGGCCTGCCCGGCGACCTTGGCGGCCTCGGAGGCGTTCTGGGCGATCTCCCGGATGGAGGCGCCCATCTCCTCGGCGCCCGCGGCGACGGCCTGCACGTTGCGGGACACCTGCTCGGCGGCCGCGGCGACGACGCCCGCCTGCGCGGAGGTCTCCTGCGAGGTCGCGACGACGTCGCCGTTGGAGGCGGTGAGGGTCGCGGCCGTGGACTCGACGGACCCGGCGGCGGTGACCACCCCGGCGAGCGTGGTGCGCAGCGACCCCTGCGCCTGGGCGAGGGCGTCGGCCATCCGGCCGGTCTCGTCGTG
Source organism: Cellulomonas triticagri (assembly GCF_003696205.1). GTDB lineage: Bacteria > Actinomycetota > Actinomycetes > Actinomycetales > Cellulomonadaceae > Cellulomonas > Cellulomonas triticagri. The sequence goes on along the minus strand of NZ_RFFI01000084.1, from coordinate 18,401 downwards.
CCACGGCACGTCGGCGCCGACGGTGAGGTCGCCGTCGGCCATCGCCTCCAGCGAGCCCTGCACGCTGCGCACGGCCCGGGTGATCCTCCGGATGACGAGCACGGCGAGCAGCCCGGACAGCCCGGCGCCGACGACGAACGCGAAGGCCAGCGCGACGATGGTGCGGTCCACCTCCGCGCGGCTGTCCGCGAGGATCTGGTCCACCTGCGCGTCGACCTGGCCCTGAGCGAGCGCCAGGGCGCGACCGGCCCAGTCGGGGTCCGCGGAGGCGTCGGCGGCGAGCGCGACGCGCAGACCGTCGACGTCGCCCGCCTGCACCAGCGGCAGCAGCGTCGCGTCGCGGTAGGCGACCCAGGCGTCCCACCGGTCCACGAAGTCCGCCCACTGCCGGGTGTCGGACTCCGGGTAGGCGTCGATCCGGTCGATCTGCGCGGCGACGTCCCGGTCGTTCCACGCCGCGGACTCGAGCAGCTGGGCGCGCACGGTGTCGTCGGGCGCGCCGACGGCGCGGTGCACGAGCAGGTGGCTGCGGGTCTGGGCGGTGCGCAGCTCCGACATCGCGGACTGCAGGTCGCCGGTCAGCCCGGACATCTGCTCCAGGTTCTGCCCGGCGCGGTAGAGCGCCACGGCGCCGACGCCGCCGACGAGCGCGAACGTGCCGCCCATGACGAGCAGCGAGACGGCGATCTTCAGCGCGACGGGGCGGTCCCAGAACCAGGACGCGCGGCTGCGGCGGCGTCCCGGGGCGGGCTCGGGCAGCCGCTCGGCGGCGGGCGGCCCGGCGGGGCGCGGCACGGCGGGCAGCAGGGCGGTGCGGTCGGTGGTCGTCATCAGCCGAGCTCCTCGTCCGTGTAGTAGCCGGTCCCGACGAGGGCCTGCCGGTAGTTCTGCGCGTCCACGACCATCGGCGTCAGCAGGTACGACGGCACGACCTTCACGCCGTTGTCGTACGAGACGGTGTCGTTGACCTCGGGCTCGGCGCCGTCCAGCAGCGCCCGCACCATGGCGACGGTGACCTCGGCGAGCTGCCGGGTGTCCTTGTAGACGGTGCCGTACTGCTCCCCCGCCGCGATGGACTTCGCGGAGTCGAGCTCGGCGTCCTGGCCCGTGACCACGGGCAGCGGCTGGTCGGCGGTGCCGTAGCCGAGGGTCTTCACGCTGTCGATGACCGCGCGCGAGATGCCGTCGTACGGCGACAGCACGCCGTCGAGCCGCTGGCTCGCGTACAGCGGCAGCAGCGTCTGCATGCGCGCCGTGGCGTTGGCGGGGTCCCACTTGTCGATGGCGATGGTGGTGAAGTCCGTCTCGCCGGAGGCCACGGTCAGCACCCCGGAGGCCAGGTAGGGCCGCAGCACCTGCATCGCGCCGTCGTAGAACACGGTGGCGTTGTTGTCGTCCGTCGACCCCGCGAACAGCTCGACGGCGAACGGGCCGGTGGCGCCGGTGGGCTCGCCCGCGGCGTCCAGCACCCCGAGGCCCTGCAGCAGCTGGGTGGCCTGCTGCACGCCGACCCGGGCGTTGTCGAAGGTCGCGTAGTAGTCGACGTCCGGCGAGCCGTTGATGAGCCGGTCGTAGGCGATGACGGGGATGTCGGCGGCGGCGGCCTCGGCCAGCACGCCCTTGAGGGCGACGCCGTCGATGGAGCCGATCACGAGGGCGTCGGCGCCGTCGGCGATCATCTGCTCGAGCTGCTCGACCTGGGTCGGCACGTCGTTCTCGGCGTACTCCAGCGCGACGTCGTAGCCGAGCGCCAGCAGCTGGTCCTGCACGTTCTCGCCGTCGCCGATCCACCGCTCGGAGGTGGTGGTGGGCATCGCGACGCCGACGAGCGGGCGCTCCCCCGCACCGTCGGCCCCGTCGCCCCCGCTCGTGCCGGGCAGCGCCCCGCAGGCCGTGGCGGTGCCCAGCACCGCCAGTGCCACGAGGGGCGCGGCGAGCGCCTTCCCGCGGCGATGACGCTTCCCGTGCCTCATCTCGACTCCTTCGTCCGTGACTCCCGCGGCGCTCCCTGCCGCGGTCGTGCCCCCTGGATCGGACGGGACCCCGGCGATGTGAGCGCTCCCGCGGGAAAACACCCGGTGAACGCGGCGGACCGCCCGGGTGGCGTACCCGGGCGGTCCGTGAGGTGGTGCCGAGGGGTGCGCGCCGGTCGGCGCGCGCCCCTCGTCGACGCGTCAGGTCGACGCGTCAGTAGGTGAAGCGCGCCACGCGGCCGCGCAGGTCCTCCGACATCCGGGCGAGCTCGCCGATGGAGTCGCCCATCTGCCCCAGCGTCTGGGACGACGTGGCGGTCGCGGACGCCACGCCGGTGATGTTCGTGGCGATCTCCCCCGAACCGGTGGCGGCCTCGGCCACCGACCGGGACATCTCGGTCGTCGTGGCCGTCTGCTCCTCCACCGCGCTCGCGATGGTGAGCTGGTAGTCGTTGATGCTCGCGATGATGTGGCTGATCTCGCCGATCGCGACCACCGCCGCACCCGTGTCCGCCTGGATGGCCTCGACCCGGCGCACGATGTCCTCGGTCGCCTTGGCGGTCTCCTGCGCCAGCTCCTTGACCTCACCGGCCACGACGGCGAAGCCCTTGCCCGCCTCGCCCGCCCGGGCGGCCTCGATCGTCGCGTTGAGGGCCAGCAGGTTCGTCTGCTCCGCGATGGACGTGATCGCCTTGACGACGTTCCCGATCTCCTGCGACGACTCACCCAGGCGCGTCACCTGGTCGTTCGTCGCCACCGCGACGTCCGTGGCCTGACCCGCGACCTTCGCCGCCTGGGACGCGTTCTGCGCGATCTCGCGGATGGACGCCCCCATCTGCTCGGCACCCGCGGCGACCGTCTGCACGTTCCGCGACACCTGCTCGGCGGCAGCCGCGACCACGCCGGCCTGCGCCGACGTCTCGTCCGACCCGGACACCACCTGGTGCGAGGCGACCGACAGCTCCTCCGCGGCCGCGGCCACGGTCTGCGCCGTCTCGACGACCCCGGAGATCAGCCCGCGCAGGCTGTCCTGCGTGCGCTCCAGGTCGACGGCCAGCGTGCCGATCTCGTCCCGGCCGGTGACGCCGGACGGGACGGTGAGGTCGCCGTCGCCCGCCGCCGCGAGGCTGCGGGACACCGAGCCGATGCGCTGCACGATGCCGCGCGCCACGACGTAGGCCAGGACAGTGGCCGCGAGCGCCCCGAGCACCGCGACGAGCACGGTGATGAGCAGCGACCGCGCCGCGACGGAGTCGGTCGTCTCGGCCAGCGCGGCCGCCTGCTCGCCCTGCGAGGCGGTCTCCACCTGCATGGCGTCCATGACGCCGGTGGTCAGCGGGCGGATCGTCTCGTTGAAGTACGTCGCGAACGCCTCGTCGTCGCCGGCGTCCGCCAGCGGGAACAGGTTCTGGTTGGCGGCGGCGTAGTACGCGTCCAGGGCGGCGACCATCGTGTCGACGTCGTCCTGGCTGACCGCGTTCGCGCGGTACGCCTCGATCTGGTCGTCGAGGTCGACCTGGCGCTCGGCGAGCTCGTCGACCAGCGTCGCCCGGGTCTCCGTGTCGGCGATGCCGTACTGGATGACGCGCGCCCGGTCGCCCTGGTACGCCCGCTGGATCTCCGTGAGCTGCTGCAGCGGCGTCACGTTGCTCGCGTACATCTCGGCGGCGTCCGCACGCAGGGTGCGCATCGACGACACGGCGACCACGGTGACGACACCGGTCATCACCACCATCACCAGCACCGCGGTGAGGATCTTCACCAGCACCGGCCGGTCGGCCCAGAGCCGGGTCGGGGTGCTGTCCTGCTGCGCGCTCATCTGCTCGCCTCTCGCTTCGCTACGGGACGTTCGTCCCTCATATCGGCTGACCGGACCGGCGTCGAAGCGTTTGCCAGGCACTCCACCGGGTGGAACGGCGTCAGTACCGGAAGCCCGCGACCCGGGCACGCAGGTCCTCCGAGAGCCGGGCGAGCTCGGTGACGGCACCGCCCATCTGCCCGAGGGTCTGCGAGGACTCCGCCGACGAGGCCGCGACGCCGGTGATGTTCACCGCGATCTCCCCCGACCCGGTCGCGGCCTCGGCCACGGAGCGGGACATCTCGGTCGTCGTCGCGGTCTGCTCCTCGACCGCCGACGCGATGGTCAGCTGGTAGTCGTTGATGCTCGCGATGATCTGGTTGATCTCGTCGATGGCCGCCACGGCGCCGGCGGTGTCCGCCTGGATCGTCTCGACCCGGCGCACGATGTCCTCGGTCGCCTTCGCGGTCTCCTGCGCCAGCTCCTTCACCTCACCGGCCACGACCGCGAACCCCTTGCCCGCCTCACCGGCGCGCGCGGCCTCGATGGTCGCGTTCAGCGCCAGCAGGTTGGTCTGCTCCGCGATGCTCGTGATGGTCCGCACCACGTCGCCGATCTCCTGGGACGACGTCCCGAGCCGCGCCACCTGCAGGGTCGTGCCCGCGGCGACCTCGGTGGCCTGCCCGGCGACCTTCGCGGCCTGCGCGGAGTTCTGCGCGATCTCCCGGATGCTGGCACCCATCTCCTCGGCGCCCGCCGCGACGGTCTGCACGTTCCGCGACACCTGCTCGGCCGCCGCCGCGACCACGCCCGCCTGCGCCGACGTGCCGTCCGACGCCGCCAGGACCTGCGTCGACGCGGCCGACAGCTCCTCGGCCGCGGCCGCCACGGTCTGCGCGGTCTCGACCACGCCCGCGACGGTGCCCCGCAGGTTCACCTGCGCCCGGGTCAGCGCCCGCGACATCCGGCCGAGCTCGTCGTCGGAGTCCACGTGCGGCTCGACCGTGAGGTCGCCCTCGGCCATCGCCTCGACCGCGCGCTGCACCTCGGTGACCTGGCGCCGGATCGTGCCCGCGATGACCATGCCGACCGCGCCCACCACCAGCACCCCGGTGGCCAGCACGACCAGCAGCACCCGGGCGCCCGAGGTCGCCTGCGCGGCGGCCGCGTCCGACGTGGTGCGCAGGAACGCGTCGGCGTTCTGCTCGGCCGTCTCCAGACCCTCGATCATCCCGTCGATGGCGACCTGCGCGTCCCCCGCGGTGATCCGGGCGAACTCGGCGTCGTCCCCGGAGAACGCCGCCGGGACGAGCTGCGTGTCGCGGACCTGCCGCCACGCGTCCCAGCCCGCCTGGAACTCCGCCCACCCGGGCACCTCGGTGCCGCCCAGCCCGGCCTCGAACGCGGCGGCGGCCGCCGCCAGGTCCGCGTCCGTGGCCGCGATCTGGTCCAGCGCCTCCTGCTGCTGCGCGGGCGTCTCCCGGACGCTCGCCGCCGCCTGGGCGATGAGCATGCGCGCCTTGATCTCCTCCTGGTGCACGACCGCCAGCGGCGCGATGACGTCCGAGCTGACGCCCTGCACGGTCGCGGTGCTCGCCGCGAGGTCCTGCATGCGCAGGGCGGCGAACGTGCCGGTGCCCGCGACCACCGCGACCACCAGGGCGAGCAGCAGCAGGATCTTGGTCCGCACACCGCGGTGCACGAACCAGCCCGTGCCGCGGCGCGGGCCGGTCGGGCCCGCTGCGCCCGGGCGACCGGTGCCGCCGGTGGCGCGGGTGCGCTGCGTGGGGACGCCTCCGGCTGCCGTGCTCGCCGGTGCCGTCCTCGCCGTCGTGGAGACACTCATGGTCGGTCCTCTCGGTCATCCCCTGCTGCGCGACCCGATCGGCCGTCCGCGCCCGAGTGTGAGCCGGGACCCGGGTGATCACGCGGCAGAGCCGCCACCCGGGCGACCTCGGGCACGACCGGGCCGATCCGGGCACGCCGACGGCCGGCCGCGGACGCAGCCCGGCCCCGGGCGCCGCTCGGGCGCCCGGGGCCGGGCCGGTGACGAGGGCTCAGTACGCGAAGCGCGCCACCCGGACCCGCAGGTCCTCCGACAGCCTCGCGAGCTCGCCGATGGAGTCGCCCATCTGCCCCAGGGTCGTGGAGCTCGTCGCCGCGGAGGACGCGACGCCGGTGATGTTGGAGGCGATCTCCCCCGACCCGGTCGCGGCCTCGGCCACGGAGCGGGACATCTCGGTCGTCGTCGCGGTCTGCTCCTCCACCGCCGAGGCGATGGTCAGCTGGTAGTCGTTGATGCTCGCGATGATGTGGCCGATCTCGCCGATGGCCGTGACGGCGGCGTCGGTGTCGGCCTGGATCGCCTCGACGCGCCGCACGATGTCCTCGGTCGCCTTGGCCGTCTCGGAGGCGAGCTCCTTGACCTCCCCGGCGACGACCGCGAAGCCCTTGCCGGCCTCGCCCGCGCGCGCGGCCTCGATGGTCGCGTTCAGCGCCAGCAGGTTCGTCTGCTCCGCGATGGAGGTGATGGCCTTGACGACGTTCCCGATCTCCTGCGAGGACTCGCCGAGGCGGGTGACCTGGTCGTTCGTCACGGCGGCGACCTCGGTGGCCTGCCCGGCGACCTTGGCGGCCTGGGAGGCGTTCTGCGCGATCTCGCGGATGGAGGCGCCCATCTGCTCCGCACCGGCGGCGACGGTCTGCACGTTGCGGGACACCTGCTCCGCGGCGGCGGCGACGACCCCGGCCTGCGCGGACGTCTCGTCCGAGCCCGCGACGACCTGCGTGGACGCGGCGGACAGCTCCTCGGCGGCGGCGGCCACCGTCTGCGCGGTCTCGGCCACGCCGGACACCACGCCGCGCAGGCTGGTCTGCGCCTCGTCGAGCGCCCGGGCCATGTCGCCGAGCTCGTCCACGCTGCGCACCTGCGCACCCACGGTGAGGTCGCCGCGCGCCATCGCCTCCAGCGCGCCACGGACCTCGCCCGCGTCCCGGGCCAGCCGGCGCGCGACGACGAAACCGATCACCAGCACGATCGCCAGACCCACGGCGAGGATCACCACGACGGTCACCAGCGTGGACTGCACGGTCGCGCCCGCGGCGTCCGCACCGGCGTCGGCGACCTCGGCGACCGAGGCGTTCTCCAGCGCGATGGCGTCGGCGGCCACGGTGGTCTGCGGCAGGATCTGGTCCCGGTACAGCGCGGCGGCGCCCGCGACGTCGCCGGAGTCGGCGAGCGGGAACAGCTCGTCCTGGGCGAGGCGCACCATGGCGCTCCACCCGGAGTCGAAGTCGGCCCACGCCTGGTCGTTCACCACGAGGTCCGCGTAGGCGGCCTGCTGGTCCGCGATCTTCGCGACGTACTCGTCCAGCTGCTCGCGCAGCTGCACCCGCACGTCGTCCGCGGCCGCCGGGTACTCGACCATCCGGGCGCGGCCCGCCTGCAGCGCGCGCTGCAGGTCGCTGACCTGCCCGAGCTGCGCCACGTAGCCGCTGGTGCTGGTCACGTCGCCGCGCAGCTGGGTCAGGCTCGACGCGGCGGCCAGGACGATGACGACCCCGACCAGGCCGGCGGCGACCAGCAGGCCGATCACCTTGGTGGCGATGGACAGCCGGAGGGACCGGGTGGTGCCCCCCGGGGTGGCGGACGGGTGCGACATGGACGCTCCTGTGCGTGGACCGGTTCGCGCGCATCCGTGCGCGGCCTCCCGGCGTCGATCGCCGACCCACATCGGCCGGTCGCGCACGTCTCTGACCAGCGGCAGCGGGTGAAACCGCTATCCGGACACCGGCGGCGTCGACTCCCGCCAGACGACCTCCTGCACCCCCGCGAGCTCCGGGGGCGGCTCCTCGCCCCGCACGCCCGCGACGAGGGTGCGCATCGCCCAGTCGCCGAGGGCCGCGAAGTCCACGCGCACGGTGGTGAGCGACGGCGTCTGGAACTCGCTGGTGACGGCGTCGTCCCACCCGGTGACGCCGACGTCGTCCGGGACGCGCCAGCCGCGCGCGAGGCACGCACGCACGGCCGCGGTGGCGAGCACGTCGTTGGCGGCGACGACGGTCACCGGCGGCAGCCCGTCCGGCAGCGCGGCGACGGCGGCGACCGCGCGCGCGCCGTCCCAGCCGCAGTCGCGCACGCCGAGGTCGGTGACGCCGAGGTCGGCGACGGTCGCGCGGTAGACGTCGCGGCGGTCGCGCGCCGACGGGTACTCCAGGTCCCCCGCGAGGTGCAGGAACCGGTCGTGGCCGCGCGCCGCCAGCGCCGTCATGATGCGACGCAGCGGCTCGGCGCCGAGCAGGTCGCCGGTGACGCGCAGGCGGTCGTCGAACGCCTCGGACAGCGTGACGACGACCGGCCCCCCGGGCAGCCCGACGGCACCGTCCGGCAGGGCGAGGAAGCTGAGCACGCCCTCGAACACCCCCGAGTCCAGCACCTCGGCCACGGTGGCGGCGCGGGCGGCCGCCTCGAGCGGGACGGTGCGGATCTCGAGGGTGTAGCCCTGCTCGGCGGCGACGGCCCCGGCCGCGGACAGCAGGCCGCCGCGGGCGTCGCCGGGGGTCGGCAGCAGCAGCGCGAGGCGCCCGGTGCGCCGGGTGCGCATCGAGCGCGCGGCGAGGTTGGGCCGGTACCCGAGCTCCTCCGCGGCGGCGAGCACGCGCTCGCGGGTGCCCGCCGAGATCTTGGCGCTGCCGCCGAGCGCGTAGGACACCGTCGCCTGCGACACCCCGGCCCGCCGGGCGACGTCGCGGCTGGTGGGACGGCCCGTCACCAGGGTCCTCCCGTGGGCTCGTGCGGGCGCCCGGCGAGGTCGACGGGGGCGCTCATGAGGACCAACCTACTGCCGGGCGCACCCCCCACCTTGACGCGGCGCGCGAACGCGTGCACGATCGGTGATACGTATCACTCATACGTATCACCACGGCTCGCGCACCGGAGCGCGGGCCACCCGCCGCGCGACGAGGCACCGGACGAGGGGAACGCGAACGCTGTGATCAGGGTCGGCATCATCGGAACGGGCGCGATCAGCGCCGCCCACGTCGCGGGGTACCGCGCCCACCCCGGGACGGCCCGGATCGTGGCGATGGCGGACCGGAGCCCCGGCAAGGCCGCCGCGAAGGCCGCCGCCGCGGGCTTGACCGACGTCGCCTGCTACGACTCCGCGACCGCGCTGCTGGAGGCGGGCGGCGTCGACCTCGTCAGCATCGCCACCCCGCCCGAGAGCCACGCCGCCCTCGCGGTGCAGGCGCTCGACGCCGGGGTGCACGTCCTGGTCGAGAAGCCCATGGCGCCCTCGCTGGAGGAGTGCGACGCGATGGTCGCCGCGCAGCGCCGGTCCGGGAAGGTCCTGTCGGTCGTCGCCCAGAACCGGTTCCGCGACGAGATGGTCGTGCTGAAGTCCGCGCTCGACTCCGGTCTCGCCGGGCCCGTCTCGCACGTGCAGGTCAGCTCGCACTGGTGGCGGGGCGAGCCGTACTACGACCTGTGGTGGCGCGGCACCTGGGACGTCGAGGGCGGCGGCAGCACGCTCAACCACGCGATCCACCACGCGGACCTGCTGCTGTGGCTGCTCGGCACCCCCGACTCCGTGCAGGCCGTGCTCACCAACGCCCAGCACGACAACTCCGAGGTCGAGGACCTGTCGGTCGCGCTGCTGCGCTACGGGCGAGCGGTCGCGCAACTCACCGCGTCGGTCGTGCACCACGGCGAGGAGCAGGAGATCGTCGTCCAGGCCCGCGACGCCCGGATCTCCCAGCCCTGGCGCGTCACCGCCGAGAGGTCCGCGCCCAACGGGTTCCCGGAGCCCGGCGGCAACGCGGCCCTGGTCGCCGCGCTGGACGACCTCGCCGCCGCGCACCGCCCGATCCCGCACCGGATGCACGCCGGGCAGATCGGCGACGTCCTCGCGGCGGTCGAGCAGGGCCGCGCGCCGCTGGTCACCGCCGAGGACGGCCGCGCCGCGGTCGAGCTGGTCACCGCGATCTACGAGGCCGGGATCGAGGGACGCTCCGTGCCGTTCCCACTCCCCCCGGACGACCCGTACCGCCGCGACGGCCACCGCTCCGCGCGGGCGCCCCGGTACTTCACCAAGCGCGCGTCGGTCGCGGACCAGGACGGCGCGATCGTCGTCGGCTCCTCGACCGACGCCTGACGCCCCACGCCGACCACCCGACCCGCGACCGAGAGCAGCGAGACAGCGATGAAGCAGTCCGAAGGTGCCGCCTTCGCCCCCGACCCGATCCCCGCGCCCGTCGTGGCGCCCGGCGAGCTCGTGTTCGCCGCCGCCCGCCTGCACCACGGCCACATCTACGGCATGTGCGAGGGCCTGATCGGCGCGGGCGCCACCCTGGCGTGGGTGCACGACCGCGACCCCGAGAAGGTCGCCGCGTTCACGGCCCGGTTCCCGCAGGTGCGGGTGGCGCGCAGCGAGGAGGAGATCCTCGACGACCCGTCCGTCCGGCTGGTGGCCGCGGCCGCCGTCACCAACGAGCGCGCTCCGTTCGGCATCCGCGTCATGGACGCGGGCAAGGACTACTTCACCGACAAGGCCCCGCTGACGACGCTCGACCAGCTCGCGGACGTGCGCGCCGCCGTCGCACGCACCGGGCGGAAGTACGCCGTGTACTACTCGGAGCGGATCCACGTCGAGGCGGCCGTCCTCGCGGACCAGCTCGTCGCGCGCGGGGCCATCGGCGACGTCGTCCAGGTGACCGCGCTCGGCCCGCACCGGGTCGGCGACCCCCGCACCCGGCCGGGCTGGTTCTTCGAGCGGGAGCGCTACGGCGGCATCCTGTGCGACATCGGCAGCCACAGCGTCGAGCAGGTGCTGCACTACACCGGCGCCACCGGCGCCGAGGTGGTCGCGTCGACGATCGGCAACCACCACCACCCGGCGTTCCCCGAGCTGGACGACGTCGGCGACGCCCACCTGGTCACCGACACCGGCGCGAGCGGGTACGTGCGCGTGGACTGGCTGACCCCGGACGGGCTGAGCACCTGGGGCGACGGCCGCGTGCTCCTGCTCGGCACCGAGGGGTACATCGAGCTGCGCAAGTACGTCGACGTGGCCCGCGAGCGCCGCGGCGGCCACCTGTACCTGGTCGACGGGCAGGGAGAGCACCACCTGCGCGCCGACGGCACCGTGGGCTACCCCTTCTTCGGGCGGCTGGCCCGGGACGTCCTCGACCGCACCGAGACCGCGATGACCCAGGCGCACGCACTGCTCGCCGCCGAGCTCGCGGTGCGGGCCCAGGCCACCGCCCGCGACCTCACCCCGGGGGCCCGGTGAGCACCGGGGCCGCGCCGCTGCGGTTCGCGCTGGTCGGCTGCGGCAACATCGGCCGCACCCACGCCGAGGCGCTGACGCGCCTGGCCGCGACGGGCACCGCGGCGCTGGTCGCGGTGCAGGACGTGCGGCCCGAGCGCGCCGCGGCCTTCGCCGCGACGCACGGCGCGCGGGCCTGCACCTGGGAGGAGGTGCTCGCCGACCCGTCGGTGGACGCGGTGACGATCTGCACGCCGAGCGGGACCCACGCCGACCTGGGGATCGCCGCGCTCGAGGCGGGCAAGCACGTCGTCGTGGAGAAGCCGATGGACGCGGACCTCGCCCGGGCGCAGCGCCTCGCGGACGCCGCGAAGCGCACCGGGCTCACCCTCGCGGTGGTCAGCCAGCACCGGTTCGACCCGGCGACCGCCGCCGTGGCCGACGTGCTGGCGCGCGGCGGCATCGGCACCCCCGTCCTGGTCGAGGCGTCCGTGCCCTGGTGGCGCTCGCAGGCGTACTACGACGCCGACGCGTGGCGCGGCACCTGGGACGGCGACGGCGGCGGCGCCCTGATCAACCAGGCGATCCACACGGTCGACCTGATGCTGGCGCTCGCCGGACCCGTGACCCGGGTGCAGGCGACCGCCGCGACCCGGGCGCACCGCATCGACGTCGAGGACGTCGTGTCCGCGGCCCTCACGTTCGCCGGCGGCGCCGTCGGCACCCTGTCGGCGTCGACGGCGGTCCGACCCGGCGCCCCCGCGCGGCTCGCGCTGCACGGGGACGGCGGCACCGTCGTCCTGGAGGGCGACGCCGTGGTGCTCGACGTCCGCGCCGACGGCACCCGGGGCGCCGAGACGGCCCCGACCGCCGACGCCCGCCAGGTCGCCGGGGACGGCAGCCGGGCCGTCGTGCCCGACCCCGCGCAGTGGGGGCGCGCCCACGAGGCGCAGCTCGCCGACGTCGTCGCCGCCGTCCGCACCGGGCGCGCGCCCGTGGTGGGCGCCGCCGAGGGCCTGCGGGCCCTGGCGCTCGTGGACGCGGTGTACCGGTCCGCCCGCACGGGGCGGGCGGTGGACCTGGTCCCCTGACCCGGGGCCAGACCGGGACCCGGCTCGACGGCGAGCCCGCGCCCCAGCACGACCAGCACTGACCAGCACGGCCGGCCCCGGCGACGACGCCGGGCGCCACGCAGGACCGACTCGAGGAGGAGCGACATGGCACGACGGACAGCCGCAGCGGTGCTGGCGGGAGGGATCGCGCTCGCGCTGGCGGCGTGCGCCGGGGGCTCGGGGGGCTCCGGCGGACCGGGGTCCGGCGACGGCGCCACCGGGGAGATCACGTTCACCTGGTGGGGCAACGAGGAGCGCGCCGCGCAGTTCGAGCAGGCGCTCGACCTGTTCACCGAGGAGCACCCGGACATCGAGGTGCTGCGGAACTTCAACTCCTGGGCCGACTACTGGACCGCCCGCAACACCGAGGCGGCCGGCCGGTCGCTGCCCGACGTCGTCATGATGGACGTCGGCTACCTCGGGCAGTACGCGCAGAAGGACCTGTTCCTCGACCTGTCCGAGTACGAGGGCGACACCCTCGACACCAGCGGGTTCAGCGACACGCTGCTCGGCTCCGGCACCGTGGACGACCGGCTGCTCGGCGTCCCGCTCGGCTCCGGCGTGTGGTCGATGATGTACAACAAGGACCTGCTGGACGGCCTCGGGGTCGAGTACCCGACGGACGCGATGGACTGGGACGACTTCGCCGACTGGTCCCGCGAGGTCAACGAGGCCGGCGCCGCCGTCTCCCCCACCCAGTACGGCGCCGAGGACCCCACCGGCAGCCTGCCGTCGTTCATGTACCACCTGATGCAGGACGGCAACGAGGTCTTCACCGAGGACGGCCAGGCCGCGTTCACCGAGGAGGACGTGGTCGACTTCCTGGAGACCGGGGACGAGCAGCGCGAGGACGGCACGTACTTCCCCGCCGAGCGCTCCGCCGCGCTGACCCCGCTCGGCGGCTTCGGCGCCGGCCAGGTCGCGACCTGGTTCAACTGGAGCACCGTCCTCACGCAGGGCGTGGCCGACACCGGCACGGAGAACCTCGGCATGGTCACCCCGCCGCTGGAGCCCGGCGCCGACTCCCACGTGCTGTCCGAGAAGGCGAGCATGCTGCTCACCGTCGCCTCCACCACCGAGAAGCCCGAGGCCGCGGTCACCCTGGTCGACTTCCTGGCGAACTCCCCCGAGGTCGCCGCGATCTTCGGCACCTCGCTCGGCACCCCCGCCACGCAGGAGCGCCGCGACGCCGTCGACAAGTCCGCCGCGGACGTCGTCGTGGACGCCTACCTGGCCGACGTCGCCGACCAGGTCACCGTCAGCTACCCGCTGCTGCCCGTGGGCTACGGCTCCATCGAGGCCAAGTGGGTCGAGCTGCACGAGCAGATCCGCTACGGCCAGATCACCAGCGAGGAGTTCGCCACCGAGCTGTTCGCCGAGATGTCGCTCGCGCTGAACGGCTGACCCGACCACCACCCCGCCGGTCCGTGGGCGCGCCCGCCCGCGGACCGGCCTGCCGAGCAGAGGAGGTCCGGACATGGCAGCACCCGCTGCGACGACGGATCCCGGTCGCGTGCGCGCGACCCAGCGCAAGAAGCGCGCGGACACCCGCGCGGGCTACGCGTTCCTGTCCCCCTGGCTGATCGGGTTCGTCGCCCTGACGGCCGGGCCCATGATCGCGTCGCTGTACCTGTCGTTCACCGACTACAACCTGTTCTCCGACCCCCGGTTCACCGGCCTGGAGAACTACCAGCGGCTGTTCGCCGACCCCAACTTCGTGCAGGCCGCGAAGATCACCGTGACCTACGTGCTGCTGGGCACGCCGGTCAAGCTCATCGCGGCCCTCGCGGTCGCCATGCTGCTGAACAACGCCCGCCGCGGGCAGGGCTTCTACCGGTCGGCGTTCTACCTGCCGTCCCTCATCGGCGGCAGCGTCTCCATCGCCATCGTGTGGAAGGCGATGTTCATCGACGACGGCATCGTCGCGCGCGTCTCCGAGCTCGTCGGCGGCGGGCCCGCCGGGTCGGGCGGCTGGGTCGGCGACCCGGGCCGGACCATGCCGATGCTGATCCTGCTGACCGTGTGGCAGTTCGGCGCGCCCATGGTCATCTTCCTCGCCGGGCTCAAGCAGGTCCCCGGCGAGCTCTACGAGGCGGCGGCCGTCGACGGCGCCGGGCCGGTGCGCAGGTTCCTGCGGATCACGCTGCCGATGCTGTCGCCGGTGCTGTTCTTCAACCTGCTGCTGGAGACCATCCACGCGTTCCAGATCTTCAACTCCGCGTTCATCATCTCCGGCGGCACCGGCGGTCCCGCGCGCTCGACGCTCTTCTACACGCTCTACCTCTACTTCCGCGGGTTCCGGGACTTCCAGATGGGCTACGCCTCGGCGATGGCCTGGGTGCTGGTCGTGGTCGTCGGCCTGGTCACCCTCGTCCTGTTCCGCACCTCGAAGGCGTGGGTGCACTACTCGGGAGGCAACCGATGAGCGCGACCCGCACCGCACCCGCACCCGCGACCGCGCCCGGCACCGGCGCGCCGGACGAGCCCGCCACCACCGCCCTGCGCCGCGCGGCCCGCCGCCGCGGGACCCGGCGGTCGCTGCTGTTCCACGTGTCGTCGCTGGCGCTGCTGGTCGTGATCCTCTACCCGGCGGTGTGGATGGTCATGTCCACGTTCAAGCCGTCGAACCAGATCGTCGGGTCCGTGTCACCGGTGCCCAGCACCGTGACCCTCGACAACTACGTCACGGCGCTCGGCGGGATCGGCGGCGTCCCGTTCTGGACGTTCGTCACCAACTCGCTGGTGCTCGCCGTGGCCAGCGTCGTCGGCGTGCTGGTGTCCTGCTCGATCACGGCGTACGCGTTCGCGCGGATCTCGTTCCCCGGCCGGCAGGTGTTCTTCGCCGGGATGATCGCGACGATGCTGCTGCCGTTCCACGTGGTGATCATCCCGCAGTACATCGTCTTCAACGAGCTCGGCCTGGTGAACACCTACTGGCCGCTGCTGCTCGGCAAGTTCCTCGCCGCGGACGCGTTCTTCGTGTTCCTCATGATCCAGTTCATGCGCGGCCTGCCGGGCGAGCTCGACGAGGCCGCCCGCATCGACGGCGCGGGGCACCCGCGGATCTTCGTCTCGATCATGCTGCCGCTCATGCAGCCCGCCCTGGTGACGAGCGCGATCTTCGCGTTCATCTGGTCGTGGAACGACTTCTTCGGGCCGCTGCTGTACCTGAAGAGCCCGCGGATGTTCACCATGCCGATCGCGCTGAGGGCGTACGTCGACCAGACGTCGACCAGCGACTACGGCGCGCAGATGGCGATGGCCGTGCTCGCGCTGCTGCCGGTGATGCTGTTCTTCTTCGCGTTCCAGCGGCACCTCGTCGGGGGCGTCGCGACGCAGGGGCTCAAGGGATGAGCGCCGCCCGCGGGGTCGTCGCCCCGGAGGCGCTGCGGCGGTTCGGCGGCGGGGCGCTGGCGCCGTTCAGCCAGATGCTCGTCGTCGGGCTCGTGGTGTGCGCGCTCGCGCTGCCCGTGGTGACCGCGCTGCCCGCGCTCGCCGCCGGGGTGCACCACCTCGACCGGCACCTGTCCGCCCGGAGGGACGGGTGGGGCGATCTCGCCCGGCTCTGCTGGTCGGCCGTGCGCACGGGCTGGTGGCTCGGCCTCGCCGTCACCGCCGTGGCGGCGCTGCTGGCGCTGAACGTGTCGGCGGGTGCGCTGGGCCTCGTCCCCGGCGGCGGCGCGGTCGCCGTGGTCAGCGCGGCGCTGGGGGTCGCGCTGGCCGTCGTCGCCGCGCGGACCGCTGCCCTGTGGACGCCCGGGGCGTCCTGGCCTGCCCTGGTGCGCGAGGCCGCGCACCTCGCGTGGACCGACCCGGTGGGCTCGGTGTTCGTGCTGCTGGGCTACGGCGTGTCCGCCGTCGTGGTGTGGATGCTGCCGCCGCTGGTCGTGATCACGCCCGGGATGCTCGCCGTCGCCCTGCTGGCGGCCGAGCGCCGCCGCGCCTCCCGCTGACGGGGGGACGACGAGAGCCCTGCCGGGCACGCGGTGCGCGTGCCCGGCAGGGCTCTGCGGTGTCGCCGGGGCCGTCGGGCCCGGTGTCAGGCCGCGATGGCCTGGTCGACGTCGAGCACCAGGAGGAGGCGGCCGTCGAGCTTGTGCGCCCCGAGGATCAGCGGGCGCAGCGCGGCGTCCAGCGTCTCCGGCGGGGCCTCGAACGACTCCGGCCCGACCTCCATGACGTCGCCGATCTCGTCGACCAGCAGGCTGACGGGCTCGCCCGCCACCTGCACGACGACCATCATCGGCTCCGCGTCCTCGCCCAGGGCCTCCAGCCCCAGGCGGGGGCGCAGGTCCACGGTCAGGACGACCTGGCCGCGCAGGTTCACCAGGCCCGCGACCCCGGGCGGGGCCAGCGGCACGCGGGTGCGGACGTGCGAGCGCAGCGCCTCCTGCACCCGGGTGACGTCGACGCCGTACAGGCTGCCGGCGAGCGTGAACGTGACGTACTGGCTCATCGGGTGGCTCCCACCAGCTCGGACCCGCCGACCTGCGTCGGGAGGTCGTCGTACGTGGAGCGGACCTGCTCGGGCCGCTCGTCGTAGAAGGCCGCGTCCGCCGCGAGGATCGCGCGGCGCACGTCCAGCAGCTCGGTGACCTTGTCGCCCAGCACCGTGGAGCCGACCAGGCCGGCGTCCTCGATGTCGGAGTGGCGGGCCGAGTCGTCGTCGACGATGTCGACGATCTCGCGGACCACCAGGCCGACGCTGCGACCCGCGCGGCTGTAGACGACCAGCAGCAGCTCGGAGGTCTCCTCCTGGCCGTAGGCCCCGAGGATCCGGTCCAGGCGCGCCAGCGGCAGGATCGTCCCGCGGTACTGGACGACCTCGCGGCCGCCCACGTACTCCACGTTCTCGGCCTGCACGTGCTCCAGGCGCGCCACCGACGCGAGCGGCATGGCGACCTGGCGGCCGCCGCCGATCCCGACGACCAGCACCTGCTGCACCTCGTGCGCCGCCGCCGCACCCGCGTTGCTGTGCGCGTCGCGGGCCGCCATGTCGAGCTCGCCCGCCAGGGCGCGGCGGGCGATGGCCTGCACGTCCAGGATCAGGGCGACGTGGCCGTCACCCAGCACCGTGGCACCGGAGTACGCGCCGATGGCCTTCAGGCGCGCCGACAGCGGCTTGACGACGATCTCCTCGGTGTTCAGCACCCGGTCCACCAGCACGCCGAAGCGCTGCTGGTCGGACTGCACCACCGCGATCACGGCGTTGTCCGCGCGCGGGCCGTCGATCTCCAGCACCGACGCCAGCGACACCAGCGGCAGCAGCTCGCCGCGCAGGCGGTACACCGGGGCCTCGTGGATGTGCTCGATGCCCGACTCCGAGCGCTGCGAGTCCAGCGCCACGAGCTCCAGCAGGTTCACCTGCGGGATCGCGTACAGGTCGCCCGCGCACTCCACCGTCAGCGCCGGCATGATCGCCAGCGTCAGCGGGATGCGCAGCCGCCACGTCGTGCCCCGGCCCACCGTCGAGTCGACCTCGACGGCACCGCCGATGGACTCGATCTTGGTGCGCACGACGTCCATGCCGACGCCGCGGCCGGACACGTTCGTCACCGCCTCCGCCGTCGAGAACCCGGGCAGGAACAGCAGCTGCAGCAGGTCCGCCTGGCTCATCGAGGAGACCTGGTCGGCCGTGCGCAGGCCCTTCTGGACCGCCTTCGCGCCGATCTTGTCCGGGTCGATGCCCCGGCCGTCGTCGGCGACCTCCACGACCACCTGGCCGCTCGCGTGGTACGCGCGCAGCGCCAGGACGCCCTTCGACGCCTTGCCCGACGCGACGCGGTCCGCGGGCGCCTCGATGCCGTGGTCGACCGCGTTGCGCACCAGGTGCGTCAGCGGGTCCTTCACGGCCTCCAGCAGCGTGCGGTCGAGCTCGGTGTCGCCACCGGACAGCTCCAGCTGCACCTCGCGGGCGCACGCCGCCGCGATGTCGCGGACCATGCGCGGCATCTTCGACCACAGGTGCTCGATGGGCTGCATGCGGGTCTTCATGACCCCCTCCTGCAGCTCACCGGCGATGAGGTTGAGGCGCTGCGCCGAGCGCGCGAGGTCGACGTCCTCGGTGCCCGTGGCGAGGCGGCTGATCTGGTTGCGGGCCAGGACCAGCTCGCCGACCTGGCGCATCAGGGCGTCGAGCAGGTCGACGTCCACGCGGATCGACGCGTCGGCGGCACCGGCGCGCAGCGTGCCGACCTCGTCGGCGTTGCCCGACGGCGCCGCGGCCGGGACCGGCGCCGCGGGGGCCGGGGCG
>NZ_RFFI01000083.1 GCF_003696205.1 Cellulomonas triticagri | reverse complement strand
CGCCGCGGCCGAGCAGGAGGGGGAGGCGGCGGGGGAGGTCGACGCGCTCGCCGGGCTCCCGCCCGCGATGGCCGTGCTCTGGCGTCCCGCCCCCGCCGGGCGGCGCGGACCGCGCCCCGGCCTGACCGTCGCGGGCATCACCGAGGCCGCCGTGGCGCTCGCGGACGCGGACGGGATCGCGGCGATCTCGATGGCGCGGGTCGCCGAGCGGCTCGGGGTGACCACGATGGCGCTCTACCGGTACGTGCCCGGCAAGGACGCGCTGCTCGCGCTGATGATGGAGTCCGCGCTCGCGGACGTCGTCCCGGCTCCCGGGCACACCGAGGGCGCCGAGACGGGTGGCGGGTGGCGGCCCGCGCTGGAGCGGTGGTGCGCCGAGCAGCTCGACCTCGCCCGGCGGCACCCGTGGGCGGTCGACACGTCCGTCGTGACGACGCCGCCAGGGCCGGCCCGGGTCGCGTTCCTCGACCGGGGGCTGCAGGCCCTCGCCGGGACGCCGCTGACCTGGGCGGAGCGCGCCGCCGTGGTGGGGCGGCTGTCCCTGCACGTGCTGACCGAGGGGCAGATGGTCGCCGCCGAGGTCACGGCCGAGCGCATGATCGCGCAGGCCGCCGCCGCTTCAGCGACCGAGGGGGAGGGCGACCCCGCGCCCGCGCACCCGGCCCTGATGGACTTCGGCGCGCTGCTCGGTGCCGTCGCCGACCCCGGGCAGCACCCCGAGCTGGCCCGGGCGCTCGCGGCCGGGGCCTTCGACGAGTCCTCGCCGGTGCCGGGCGAGGGGGACGACCCGGACCTCGGGCTGCGCCTGCTGCTGGACGGAGTCGCGGCCCTGGTGGACCGGGCGGGTCGCCGGGGCGCGTGACGCCCCGCGCCACCCACGTGGTCCGGGCGTGTCGGTGGCGTGCGGTTGGATGGACCGCGTGCTGACGGTAGCGAGTGTCAACGTGAACGGGATCCGGGCCGCCTTCAAGCGGGGGATGGGCGAGTGGATCGAGGCCCGGCGGCCGGACGTCCTGCTGCTGCAGGAGGTGCGGGCGTCCGACGAGATCCTCGGCGACCACCTCGCGGCGGACGGCTGGCACCTGGCCCACGAGGTGAGCGAGGCGAAGGGCCGCGCGGGCGTCGCCATCGCCTCGCGCCTGCCGATGAGCGCTGTGCGCATCGGCATCGGGACGGGCGTGGCCTCGGACACCGGCCGGTGGGTCGAGGCGGACCTCGAGGTGCCGGGTGGCGGCGTGCTGACGGTGGCGTCGGCGTACGTGCACTCCGGCCAGGCGGGCACGCCCAAGATGGACGAGAAGTACGCGTTCCTCGACGTGGTGACCAAGCGCCTGGCCGAGCTCGCGGGCTCCGGGCAGCACGTCGTCGTGGCGGGGGACCTCAACATCGCCCACCGCGAGGTGGACATCAAGAACTGGCGCGGCAACCGGAAGTCCGCCGGGTTCCTGCCGGAGGAGCGCGCCTACCTGGACCGCTGGTTCGACGAGCAGGGCTGGCGCGACCTCGGCCGGGAGCACGGCGGCGAGGGTCCCGGCCCGTACACGTGGTGGTCGTGGCGCGGGCAGGCGTTCGACAACGACTCGGGCTGGCGGATCGACTACCAGCTCGCGACCCCGGCCCTGGCGGACCTGGCGCGCACGGTGGAGATCGACCGGGCGGCGACGTACGACGCGCGGTTCAGCGACCACGCCCCGGTGGTCGTCGGCTACGACCTCTGAGGCGCGGGCTCAGCCCGCGTGCTCGGCCGCCCAGCCGGCGGCGGTCGAGCCGGGCTTGCCGCCGCTCATCTCGACGACGGTCCCGGTCGCGTCGGCCGTGATCCAGGCGTCGTGGTAGTCGTCGCCCCCGAACACCGTGAACTCCAGCGGGGCGCCCTCGACGCTCCACGCCGGGGCGCGGCGCACGCCGACGCTCGGGCCGTCCGGGTCCTCGATGCCGGTCAGCTGCGTGAACTGCGACGTCAGCGACTCGACCCAGGTCCAGTCGACCTCGGTGACGTCGAACAGCTCATCCGGCAGCTCGGCGGGGTCGGGCTGGATCGTCGCGGCGCCGTCGCGGCTCGCGCTCCCGTCGCGCCACGTGTAGCGGTCGGTGGTCTGCGCGCCGGGCTCGGTCAGCCCCTCGGCGACGGCGTAGGTCTGCATGATCGTCAGGTCCGTGAACAGGGTGCCGCCGGCGACCTCGGCGAGGTCGTCGATCACCTGCTGCGTGCGGTCGGCGGGGAAGATGCTCGCGGCCTCGTCGCGCGCCTGGTCGCGGTCGGCGACGGCGTCGGCGAGCGAGGTGCCCTGGGTGAGGGCGACGACGAGGTCGCGCTCGGGCCACAGGCGTGCGCCCGCGCCGACGAGGAACGCGATCACCAGCAGCGCGAACGGCACGCGCAGCAGTCCGCGGGTGTCCCGGCCGCGGGACGGCGCCGCCTCCCAGACCGGGGCCTCGGGCAGGTCCCGCACGGTGGTGTCGCGGTCGGCGGCGGCCTGCCACTCCGGCGGTGCCGGGTCGAGCAGGGCGACGTCGGGCTTCTCGGCGTCGAGCTGGGCGACGACGACCACGGCACCGCTCTGCAGGGACGGCAGCCGTCCGAGGTTCACCAGGTCGCGGGTGGTCGTGGTGTACGCGGGGCGGGTGCGGGACGCGACGACGAGCCGGATGTCGCAGATCGGCTGGTCGTTGACGGAGGAGCCGGTGGCGCGCGTCTCGATCACGCGCGCCAGGCTGACGCGGTTCTCGCGGAGGGCGGCCTCGACGTCCTGCTTCCGCGGTGTCCGCACCCCGGCGACGGTGGTGCCGATGCCGACGAGCACCAGCAGGATCGTCATGACCGTGCCGGTGACCGGCAGCAGCCACGCGGGACCGGTGACGTCGGCGACCGTGAGCAGCAGGAGGGAGGTCACGAAGACCCCGACGACGGCGGAGAGCAGGAGGCGGAGCACGAGCCTCATCGTGCACCCACGGGACGAACCGGATCAAACCGCCCGGGCCGCTGACGTGCGGGAACGCCTCACGCGACCTCGGGGGCGACGGGCAGGTCCCGCATCCGCAGCAGCGGCGAGACCAGCACCGGCAGGGCGCTGAGCGCCGTGATGCCGACGGCGGTCCACAGCGCGGGCACCACCCCGAAGGCGTGCCCGAGCCAGCCGCCGAGCAGTCCGCCGAGCGGCATCGAGCCCCAGACGATGAACCGCACGGAGGCGTTCATCCGGCCGAGCAGCGCGGGCGGGCAGACCCGCTGCCGGAACGTCACCTGGGCGACGTTGTACACGACGACGGCGAACGAGAACGTCACGCCGCCGACGATCAGCACGGCCTGCGGCGGCAGCGGCAGCACGGCCGCCAGCGGGGTCAGGGCGGCGGCCGGTGCCCACGCCAGCGCGGACAGCGGGATGAGGCGGGCCTCGCCGATCCAGCGCGCGAGGCGCTCGGCGCTGACGGCGCCGGCGAGCCCGCCGACCGCCGACGCGGAGAACACCGTGCCCAGCGCGGCCTCGTCCAGCCCGAGGTCGCGGATCACGTAGAGCACGGTCAGCGCGCCGGTGATCGACCCCGCGAGGTTGCCGAGGGAGGTGCAGGCGACGATGCGGCGCAGCAGCCGGTGCCGCAGCACGAAGCCCAGGCCCTCGGCGATCTCGGTGCGCAGCGGGCGGCGGTGCTCGCGCGGGGGCAGGTCCTCGACCTTCCGGATGCGTCCGACGGCGAACGCCGACAGCAGGTAGGTCACGGCGTTCACGGCGATGAGCACCGGGGCGCTGACGACGCGCAGCAGCGCGCCGCCGAGCGCGGGGCCGACGACCTGCGCGACCGACTGCGTGGACTGGAGCTTGGCGTTGCCCTCGCCGATGTGCGCGAGGCCGACCAGCCCCGGCACGTAGCTCTGGTGGGCGACGTCGAAGAACACCGACGCGGCGCTGATCACCAGCGCCCCCGCGTACAGGAGTGCCATCGAGCCGTGCCCGAGCAGCACCGCCGCGACCACGACCGCGAGCACGACCGCCCGCACGACGTCGGCCACGATCAGCACCCGGCGCTTGCGCATCCGGTCCACCCACGCGCCGGTCGGCAGCCCGATGACGAGGAACGCGGCCGTCTCGGCGGCGGTGAGCGCGCCCATCTGCCACTCGGTCGCGTCCAGGGTCTGCACGGCGAGCACCGGCAGCGCGAGCCCGGTGAGCTGCGCGCCGAGCTGCCCGAGTGCGTCGCCGACCCACAGGCGGCGGAAGTCCGGGTGGTGCACCAGCGAGCGGTGGGCCTCGGGTTCGGCGGGGGCGGGCGCGGCGGGCGTGGTCATGGCGTCAGCATGGCGCCACTGATTGGGAAAAGTCAATCAGTGGGTAGGGTGGGGACATGACGGGCGATCACGACCGGGCTGAGGCCGACGCGGACGCACGCGCCCTCGCCTCCACGCTGCGGCTGCGCATCCTGCGGCTCTGCCTGGACGAGCCCCTGACCAACCGGGAGATCGCCGACCGGCTCGGCCGGAACCCCGCGACCGTGCTGCACCACGTGCGCACCCTCACCGACCGGGGCTTCTTGCGCGCGGAGCCGGTGCGTCGGGGCGCGCGGGGCTCACGCGAGGTGCCCTACCGCGCCACCGGCAAGTCCTGGCGGTCGCCCGACGTCCCCGGTCGGTCGCGGCTGCTGGTGGACACGTTCCTCGAGGAGCTCGCCGAGGCCGACCAGGACACCGTCCGGATGACCCGGCTCGGCGTCCGGCTGTCCGCCGACGAGTACGCCGACCTCATGGGCCGGGTGGACGGGTTCTTCGAGGACCTCGCGACCCGCACGCCGACGCCGGGCGGGCGGCCGTACTCGCTGTTCCTCGCGGTGCACGAGGACGCCGGCCGCCTGCCCCGCCCCGCCGTCGACGGTGTCGACGACGAGGCCGTCGCTCAGTAGCGGATCGCGTCGATCACCTTCACCCGCACCGCCCACACCGCGGGCAGCAGCCCCGCCAGGGCCCCGACGCCCGCCGCGCACGCCAGCCCGGTCAGGGCCGCGGCCACCGGGAACGGCGGCGTGTCCTGCAGCGGCGTCCCGAGCAGCTGGTCGAGGGGGAGCTGCTGCAGCCCCACCACCGCCAGCGCGACGCCCACCGCGCCCGCGACGAGGGTCGCCACCACGGACTCCAGCAGCACCCCGAAGAACACCCGGCCCGACGTCGCCCCGAACGACCGGCGGATGCCGATCTCCCGGATGCGCTGCCGCACCGTCACCAGGGCGATGTTCAGCAGGCCGAGCCCGCCGAGCAGCAGCGCAAACCCGCTGACCGCGATGACCACCCACCGCGCCGCGGAGTCGAGCACGTCGGTCTCCCCGCGCGGGATCTGGACGTCCACCTGCCAGCCCGGCAGCGCGGCGGCGAGGTCCTGCGTGGCGCGGTCGCGCAGCGCCTCGGCGTCGCCCGGCGGCACCCACAGCTCCAGGGCCGGCACCTGCGCGCCGGAACCCCACGGGTCCACCATCAGCCCCCACCGGTCCACGTGGTCCTGCAGCACCGTGAACGCCGGGCCCTCGCCCGCCCAGGCGTTCGCGACCACGCCGATGACCTCGGCCGTCACCGGCTGATCGCCCTGCAGCACCACCGTCGGGTGCCCGGACAGGTCGTCCGCGCCCAGCGCCGCGAGGAAGGCCTCGTTGACCACCAGCGTCGGCGCCAGCCGCTCCGCGTCCGACGGCGCGAACCACCGGCCCTGACCGGGGGAGAGGCGGTGGATCGTCCCGTAGTGCGGGTCGACCGACTGCGCGGTGATCACCTGGGCGCCGCCGGGCAGCTCGACCGCCACCTGGGTCCAGGACACCCGCGTCGCGTACGTGACCTGGTACTTCTCGACCAGGGCGTCCATGGCCGCTGCCGCGGCGGGGACGTCGGGGGTCCCCGTCATCGGGTAGGCCGAGACGGTGAGCGTGGTCTCCCGGCCGGTCCAGCGCTCGGACTGCTCGCGGGACACCTGGGTCAGCATGTCCACCGCCGCGGTCACGCCCGTGATCGCCGTGACGGCCGCCGCCACGCCGATCAGCGACAGCAGAACCCGCAGCCGGTGCACCCGCAGCTCGTCCCACGCCTCGACGAGCGCGCCCACCAGCCCGGTCACGCGGCACCGCCGGGCAGCTCGCGCAGCAGCGTCGTCGGCGGGGTCGCGGTCGCCACCGCGCCGGCGTCGCTCGTCGCGCCGAGCACCGGCACGTCGCCGACCCACTCGGCGAGCGAGCCGGGCCGGTCGGGCGCCACCAGCGTCACCGGCACCAGCACGCCGTCCGCGAGGCGGTAGTGCCGCCCGCTGCGGGCCGCCACCGCGAGGTCGTGCGTGATGGTCACCAGGGCCGCACCGGACTCCCGTGCGATGTCGTCCAGGAGCGTCATCACGGCCGTGCCGGTGTCGACGTCCAGGGCGCCCGTCGGCTCGTCCGCGAGGATCACCCGCGGCCGCCGCACCAGCGCCCGTGCGATGGCGACGCGCTGCTGCTCGCCGCCGGACAGCCGGTCCGGCATGTCCTCCAGCCGGTCGCCCAGCCCGACGCGGTCCAGCATCTCCGCCGCGAGGCGGGTCCGGGACCAGAACTGCCGACCCCGCGCGTACAGCAGGGGAGCGGCGACGTTCTCCAGCACCGTCCGCCCGGTCAGCAGGTTGAACTGCTGGAACACGAACCCGAACGACTCGCCCCGCAGCCGCGCGCGCCGCCGGCCGGACAGCCGCCGGGTCGGGCGGCCGTCCAGCAGGTACTCGCCGTCCGTGGGGGCGTCGAGCATCCCCAGGATGTTCAGCAGCGTCGACTTGCCCGTCCCGGACCGTCCGACCACCGCGACGTGCTCCCCGGCGTCGACGCTCAGGTCCACGCCGCGCAGGATCTCCAGCACCCGGTCGTCCGCCAGGCGCACGGACCGGGTGACCCCGGCCAGCTCGATCAGGCTCATCCGCCGCACACCGCCGGGTCGGCCGTCGCCGGGTCGGTGCAGTCGACGGCGGACAGGTCGGTGACCGGCGCGTACTCCAGCACCGTGTCCCCGACCGCCAGGCCCTCGGTGACCTGCACGCGCTGCCCGTCGGTCAGGCCCAGCACGACGGCGCGCTCCTCGGTGGAACCGTCGGCGCCGACCACCCACACGTTGCCGTTCTGCACCGAGCCCTGGACCGCCGTGACCGGCACCAGCACGGCGCCCTCGGCCGACCCGTTGACGATCTCGACGTCCGCGCCCAGCCCGGGGAACGCCGTGACCTCACCCGGGACCGCGCACGTGACCGTGCCCGAGGTGGTCGCGGTCGTGGCGTCGGTGCCGGGCGCGTCGCCCGCGTCGTCCTGCGCCGCCGCGCCGATCCGCAGACCCGTGCAGGTGAACGGCGCCGGGCCGCCCTTGAGCGTCACCGTCGCCTCGCCCGGCGCGCCGATCAGCCGGTACTGCTGGTCCGGGGTCAGCGTGCCCTGCACCGACAGCGTGCCCGGCGTGACCGAGCCGACGGCGTCGCCCACGGACAGCACCTGGTCCTTCAGGACCGTCAGCCGCAGCGTGCCCGCCGTGCCCGCGACGACCGTCTCCCGGACCACCTTCGGCTTGCGTTCGGTGACGACCTGCTCGCCCGTCACCGGGTCCGTCGTGGTGACCGGGTCCTGCGGCGTCTCCGACCGGATCTCCAGCACGGGGGTGTCCGCGGCGACCTGCTGGCCGTCCTCCGCGAGCAGGGCGCGGACCTCGCCCGCGAGCGTGGCCCGCACGGGCCGCGCCGGGTCGGCGACGACGGAGGCGGCGACGGTGACCGTGTTCGTCACGGTGCCCGCCTCGGCCTGGACCTGCGGCTCGACGACCTGCGCGGAGGGCTGCAGGGGGTCGTCCGCCTGGGCGGCGCTCTCGGCGCCGGTGAACGCGATCTTGGCCAGGGCGACGGCGATGACCGCCCACAGCACGAGGCGGATCGCGGGGAACACGATCCGGCGGGTAACTCCCACGGTTCGCTCCTCGGGGTCTGGCGACCCGCGCGGTCCGGTGCGCCGCGCGGTATCTCGCGCCGAACGCTACTACGGGAACCGCACTACCGGGTCCGGTTCGGGCGGGGCGATAGCAGCGCGCCGGCGTCGACCGGCTCGCGCGGTGGGGTGGCGGGACGTTGGTCCTCTGGTGCTCGCGGGCGGCTCGCGAATAGGTTCCAGGAAACCGGTCTCTGAGCCGGATGATCGAGCGATGAGGAGCAGGGTATGAGTGTCGTGCGGAGGGCGAGCCAGGTGGGTGGCCTGCGGGCCAGGATCGCCACGACGATCATCACAGGCGCGCTGGTCGGTGGAGCCGTCGTCGCGACGGCCCCGGCGGCGTCGGCAGCATTCCAGGACTGCCTGTTCGAGACCTCCTGCCTGTGGACCGGCGAGAACTACACCGGTACGCGCGGGCACTTCTCGAACTCCGTCGTGCTGAGCACGACGAACAACAAGATCAACTCGGTTTACAACAACGGCCGTTCGCTGCGGGCGTCGTACTACGACAACGCGAACCACACCGGGGCCTCCATCACCCTGAACAACCCCACGCGCGGCGGTCAGTGCCGGGACCCGAAGCTGTCGAACGGCATCGACGCGAACCCGACGCCCTTCCACAACCGCATCTCGTCCGCCACGTTCATCTCCGGCTGACGTGGGTCAGGTACGCCCGGGGGCCGTCGTCGGAACGTTGGCTGTCGCCGTCCTCGCCGTCGGGTGCACCGGCGACGGGGAGCCCGCCCCTCCGGTCGAGCGCGCGGTGTCGACCGGCGGTGGCGCGGTGCTGAGCGGCAGCGAGGTCGCGCAGCGGTACGGCTACGACCCTGCGGCTGAAGACCTCACCCCGGTGTACGCGCTGGTCCCGGAGTTCCACTCGCTCGACGACGGGTACGCGAGGGACCTGCTGGGTTCCGCCTGCCTCGACGGGGTGGTCGTGTACCGGGCGGTCGCCCCGCGCGCGCAGGCGGGATCGGTCGACCAGCGAACCGGCCAGCTGGTGTTCGACGTCGAGATCGCGGCCGAGCGGGGGTATCCGTTTCTCCGACCGGACGCAGGTGAGCCGGAGGCGCTCGGTGGCGTTCCTGCCGAGGTGGAGATCTCGACGGAGATCTACGAGCAGATGGTGGCCTGCGGTCGGCAGGCCGACCAGCGACTGGGAACGGCGCCGGAGCGCCTGCTGAACGAGATCGAGACCGGGGGGTGGGACCGGGTCGGCCATGACCCTCGGGTGGCGGCGGCAGTCGACGCGTGGCGGGCGTGCATGGCCCCGGTGGGTGTCGTCGACCTGCCGCAGGACATCAACGAGATGCCGACGCCGTCCGTGCTGGGCGGGCTCGTCCGCGACCCGATGGCCGGCGATCCGGACCTTCCGCTCTCCGAGCGGGAGCGGGCGGTCGCGGTAGCTGACGCGACGTGTCGGGACGACGTGGGATATGCGGAGGTGGTCCACGTGGTACGGGCCGAGGCGGAGCTCGAGATGATCGGGCGCAGCATCGAGGCGTTCGACGCCGTCCGCGAGGAGTACCGGGCGTACCAGGCCGGTCTGGAACAGGTCATCGTCGAGCTGGGGTGACGAGGAGGGCATGTGTCGGTGCGTCGCGGGATCATCTCCGTGCTGGTGCTCGTCCTCGCTTGCGGGGCGTCCTGGATGGCCGCGTCGCGGCTCGAGTCGCCGGACCAGGTCGCTGCGCGGGCCCTGGCTCCGGAACCGGTTCCCGTGACGGCCGCGCTGCGGCACGGGTTCGTGCACCCGCCGGTGACGATGCAGGTCACCGCAGAGCTCGACCGCACCTGGTCCGTCGGGTCGCCGACCGAGGGAGTGGTGACGGCGGTCGGCGTCGCTCCGGGCGACGAGCTGCTCGCGGGGCAGGTGCCGTTGCGCGTCAACGGTCGGCCGGTGTTCGCGCTGCCGGGGCCGTTCGCGCTCTACCGGGACATGCGCGTGGGTGACGAGGGCGACGACGTCGCGGCTCTCCAGTCCGCTCTCGGAGCAGCGGGCTTCGGGGTCGGGCGGGACCGGGAGGGTGTGTTCGGGAACGGCACGCTCCAGGCGTTGACGCGCCTGTACCGCTCCGCGGGGCATGCGCTGCCGATGGCTGAAGAGTTGGGGACGAGGGGCGGGGCGCCAGGCGACGACCGGGCGTCGGACGGGAGCGCAGGAGCAGAGGCTCCGGTGCCGGTGCGCGAAGTCCCGTTCCTGCCTCGTGCCGAGGTCCTGATGGTGGACGAGCTCCCCGCGGTCGTGCAGTCGGTCGGAGCCGTGGGCCTCACGGTGAGCACCGAGGACGACCTGCTCCGGCTGGGTTCCGGACCGACGGCGCTCGTGGCCGAGCTCCCGGTCGGCTCGTCGGGTGGGCTCGGCGTGGGCGCATCGGGGGCGTTCACGGCGGCGGACGACGGGCCGGGTGCCGCGCAGGTCATCGCGATCGACCCCGCACCGGAGGCCGGGATCGTACGGGTGCGGCTGCACACGCCGGACGCCGTGACAGTCGGGGCGTCGTACGTGCTCACCTTCGACAATCCCGCGGCAGAGCCGAGCGCACGGCTGCTGGCGCCGGTGTCGGCGGTCGTCGACCGCGGTGGACGCTCCTACCTGTACGTCCGCAGTCGCGGCGGGTTCGAGGAGATCGAGGTGGTGGTCCAGGAAGCGGTGGGAGGTTTGGCGGCGATCAAGGTGGTGGGAGGCGTGGTCGAGCCGCTCGAGGGCACGATGGTGCGCGTCGGCGACGACGGGGTTGGTCCGCAGTGACCGTGCGCGAGGCCGCCTCCCGATCGTTCGTCGAGCTGCGGGACGTCGAACGGCGGTACCCCGACGGGACGGTCGCCGTGCGCGACGTGAATCTGCGGATCGAGGTCGGCGAGTGCATCGCCGTGGTCGGTCGGTC
Source organism: Cellulomonas triticagri (assembly GCF_003696205.1). Classification (GTDB taxonomy): domain Bacteria; phylum Actinomycetota; class Actinomycetes; order Actinomycetales; family Cellulomonadaceae; genus Cellulomonas; species Cellulomonas triticagri. The sequence continues at coordinate 9,157 of NZ_RFFI01000083.1, read as the reverse complement.
CGGCAGCGGGAAGAGCACCCTGCTGAACATCCTCGGACTGCTCGACGCCCCGAGCGGGGGCACGGTGCTGATCGACGGGGACGCCGTGGCGACATCGGCTGACCGTGGACGATCCGCTGCGCGTGCCTCCTTGATCGGATTCGTCTTCCAGCGTGCCCATCTGATCGGCGGGCTGACGGTCGCGCAGAACGTCGAGCTCGGCGGCGCCTACGGCAGGTGCGCCGCCGCCGGGGACCGAAGACTGACGGTGCCCGAGGCGCTGGCCGCCGTCGGTCTCGAGCACCGTGCGGCGGCGCGTCCCGAGACGCTGTCCGGAGGTGAGATGCAACGTGCGGCCATCGCCCGCACCCTGGTGCGACCAGCCCGGCTCTGGTTGGCGGACGAGCCCACCGGCAACCTCGACTCGACGCAGTCGAGCGAGGTGATCGACCTCCTGAGACGAACCGCGAGTGCAGCTGGTGCGGCGCTCGTGGTGGTGACCCACGAGCCTGAGGTCGCGGCACGGTGTGACCGCGTCATCACCCTCCACGACGGTGTGGTCGTCGCCGACACCGGCGTGGTGCCGGATCGTCCCGGGCCGGGGGAACACGTCGTGCGGCACGGGGCGGAACTCGCTGCGACGGACGGAGGCGCCGGGCGAGGGTTCGTGCGCGCTGGGCGGCTCGTGCTGCAGGTCGTGCTCTCCCAGCGCGCGCGTGCGCGCACCTCCGTGCTCGCCACGGGCGTCGCGGTCGCCCTGGCGATCGTGTCCCTGGGCCTCGCGCAGAGCGCCGGCTCCCAGGTCACGCGCATGTTCGACGCGCGCCGCGCCACGGAGGTCACCGCGGAGCTGCTCACCTCCGAGGCTGCGCCGGTCCCGCGTTGGCCGGTGGACCTCACGGCCGTCGTGACGTTCCCTGGTGTCGAGGCCGTCGAACGGTGGCAGCACCACCCGGGGACGGCGGTCGCGTCCGGTGCGGTGGCCGCTCTGGAGGCCGACGTGATCGAGGTGGACGCCGCTCCGGGAACGGCGACGGGCAGCACGATCCGCTGGGCACCGGGTGCGGACCGCGGCCTCGCTCCCGGTGAGGTGGTGCTCGGAGCCACGCTGGCCGACCGGCTCGGCGTCGCCCAGCTGTCCCTTCGCCCGGACGTCACGATCGCGGGAGCACCGCACCGCGTCGTCGGGCTGCTCACGGATTCCCGTCCAGGTACCGCGACCGGCTCGGCCTTCGTCGCGCCGTCCGCTCTTCGTCTGACTCCGGCGTTGCGTTCGACCGTCTCCATCCGCACCAGTCCAGGCGCGGCCCGGATGGTCGCCGAGCGGTTGCCCGACCTGATCGATCCGTACCGCCAGACCGAGATGACCATCGACCCCGTGGCCGGCCCAGAAGCGCATCGAGGTGAACTCGAAGCCGGGGTCCGGACGTCGCTCGCCGTCCTCGCGGGGGTCAGTGCGCTCGCCGGCCTGGGGGCGGTGATCTTCGTCAACTTGCTCGCTGTCGCCGGCCGGACGCCCGAGCTCGGCGTGCGCCGGGCCCTCGGCGCGCGGCGCACCGACGTCATCGCGCTCGTGGTCGGGGAGTGCCTCGTCCTGGCATGTGCGGGAGCAGTCATCGGTCTCGCGGTGGGGTTCACCGCGGTGATGGTCGTCACCGCGACCGCACACTGGCAACCGGTGTTCGACCTGCGGCTGCTGGCGGTCCCGGTCGTGGGTGCATTCGCGTTCGGACTCGTGGGAGGGCTGCCTCCGGCGTACGCCGCCGGTCGGATCGAACCCGCTGACGCGGTTCGTTCAGGGTGACGGGACGAGCCCGGGTGCGGGACCGCCGGGTCCGCGCACCCGGGCTCGCCGGTGCGTCGTGCGGGGTGCGTCGTGCGCGCGCGAGGGCGGCTCAGTACGCGGGAGCGCTCGCGACCGCGACGAGGAACGCCGGGGCGTGCAGGTCCTGCGCCGCGAACGCGTCGGCGACCGCCGCGGCGACCGCGTCGACCTCGGCCGCGCGCACGAGCGCGATCGCGGAGCCGCCGAACCCGCCGCCGGTCATCCGGGCGCCCAGCGCCCCGGCGTCGCGCGCGGCCTCGACCGCCACGTCGAGCTCGCGGCAGGACACCTCGTAGTCGTCGCGCAGCGAGGCGTGCGAGGCGTCCATGGCCTCGCCGACCTCCTCGACGCGGTCGTCGTCGAGCAGCGCGACGAACTCCTCGACGCGCGCGATCTCGGTCACCACGTGCCGGACGCGGCGCACCAGCACCTCGGCGTCCTCGGACCCCTCGCCGACCGGGCCGGTGCCGTGCGCCAGCGTCGCCAGCGCGTCGCCCAGGCCGTCCGGGGTGATCTCCCGCAGCGTCTCGACGCCGAGGACCTCGGCGGCGCGCTCGCACGCCGCGCGGCGGGCCGCGTACTGGCCGTCCACGAGGGCGTGCTCGGCCTTGGTGTCGATGACCAGCAGCGCGAGGTCGTGCGCGGCGAGGTCGAACGGCACGTGCCGCACCGAGCCGTCGCGGCAGTCGAGCAGCAGCGCGTGGCCCGCGCGGCCGCGCAGCGACACCGACTGGTCCATGCCGCCCGTGGACGCCCCGGCGATCTCGTTCTCCGCGCGGATGCACGCGGCGGCGAGCACGGCGCGACCGGCGTCGTCGGGCTCCTCGGCGGTGCCCGCGAGCCTCAGCCCGAACAGCGCGTCGACCGCGACGGCGGCGGCGCACTCCAGCGCGGCCGAGGACGACAGCCCGGCGCCGTACGGCACGCAGGAGTCCACGGCGATGTCGAACCCGCCGACGGCGTGCCCGGCCTCGCGCAGCGCCCACGCGACGCCCACGACGTAGGCGGGCCAGCCCTGGACCGTGCCCGGCGCGACGTCGGCGAGCGCGATCTCGCGGACGCCCGTCGCCTCCTGCGCGGACACCAGCCGGACGACGTCGCCCTCGGTGCGCCGCACGGCGGCGTACGTGCGGTGCGGCAGGTCGAACGGCAGGCACAGCCCGCCGTTGTAGTCGGTGTGCTCGCCGATCAGGTTCACGCGGCCCGGGGCGGACCAGGTGCCGTCCGGCTCGCCGCCGAACCGCTCGGCGAACAGCGCGCGCACCCGCGCGGCGCCGTCGGCGGGCTCCCAGGCGCCGACCCAGACGGGTGCGGTCGTCGGCTCGTGCTGCTGCTCCATGCGGGTCATCGCTCCTCGGCGTGCTGGCGGGTGGGGTCGTCGTCGGGGGTGGGGGAGAGCAGGTCGCAGCCGGCGTCCGCGAGCACCGCGCGGGCGGGCTCGGGCAGCGCGGCGTCGCTGACCAGCACGTCGACCTCCTCCAGCGCGGCGATCCGGGCCAGGCCCATCACGCCCCACTTGGTGTGGTCGGCGAGCACGGTCACCGCGGCGGAGCAGCGCAGCAGCGCCCGGTCCGTCGCGGCCTCCGCGAGGTTCGGCGTCATCAGCCCGGACTCGTCCAGGCCGTGCACGCCCAGGTACAGCCGGTCGACCCGCAGCGTCGCGAGCGCGGCGTCGGCCACGGGCCCGACCAGCGCGTCCGACGGGGTGCGGGTGCCGCCGGTGAGGATCACGTCCAGCGGTGCGGCGCCGGGCACCGCGCGGTGCAGGGTCTGCGCGACCGGCAGGGAGTTCGTCACGACCGTGAGCGGCCGCAGCGCGGGGTCCGCGGCGATCCGCTGCGCGAGCAGGTGCGTCGTCGTCCCGGCGGACAGCGCGATGGCCTGCCCGGGCTCGACGGTCGCGGCGGCGAGCGTCGCGATGGTCGCCTTCTCGGCGGTCGCCCAGGTGCTCTTCTCCTCGAAGCCGGGCTCGTCGGTCGGGCGGCTGGCCCCGTCGACCGCCACGGCCCCGCCGTGCACCCGGCGCACCAGGCCCGCGCGGTCCAGCTCGGTGATGTCCCGGCGGACGGTCATCTCCGAGACGTCGAGCTGCTCCACCAGGTCGGCGACCCGGACGGCGCCGTGGGCACGCACCTCCGCCACGATGCGGTCCTGCCGTTGACTCGCGAGCACGGCGACAGTATCCACCACGTCCGCACAGGAACCAACATCCGGGCTCGGTGGGCGGGGTGGGCCGGGTCAGGCGACGGCGGCGGACTTCCGGAAGTACCGCGAGTGCGTGCGCCGCACGGTCTCGAGCGAGTCGCTGACCAGGGAGACGATCTCGACGTCCGGGTCGACGCGCGCGTCCTCGAGGCGCAGTCGGTGCCGCAGGGCCTCCCGGTTGCCGCCCTCGGCGAAGGTCGTGACGTGAGACTCGCCGGTCCGGCGGTTGTACTCGATCACGAAGCTGGTCATGCCTGGACCTTACCGCTCACGGGTGGGCCTTCCTCATCAGGTCCTCGACGTCGTGCAGCGCGTCGAGGAACTCCTCCTCGTCGGCCGCGATCCGGGCCTGCCGCGCCACGAGGTCGGCGCGATCGGCGGCGCTCACCACCGCCGCGCGGTACGGGTCGTCCATCCCGAGGTCGAGCACCCGGGTCGCGTGCTCCTGCCGGAGCCGTTCGAGGTCCGCGCCGCGCCGCAGCGAGATCTGCTGCAGGCCGTGCACCAGGCCCTCGACCCACGGGGCGTCGTGGCGGGCGGGCTCGCCGTACCGGATGCCGCGGCCGAGCACGTCGGCCGCGGCCTCGTAGGCGTTCGCCCACGCGCTCTGGATGTGGGTGCGCACCTGGATCTCCACCCGGCCCTGCGGCAGGCGGAGCCACACGTGCACCGCGCGGTAGCCGTGGACGGGATGGGTCCGGAGGTCGTGCACGACGGTCGGCGGGTGGTCGAAGCCCTCGGTGATCGCCTGCACGACGACGTCCTGCTCCTCCAACGTCATCTCGCACTCGAACCGCACCCCGGCGACGTCCTGGATGCTCCCGAGCGGGTGGTCGGGCTTCCGGACCAGCTTCTCCCGCAGCGTGTCGACGGTCTTGGCACGCGAGGTGAGCTCGGGCGGAGGGCGGTCGTGGAGCAGGCTCGTCCAGTCGAGGGCGCGCAGCACCGACTGGACGGCAGCGGCGAGGTCGTCGTACCAGAGCATGACGTCCGCGTAGCGCGGGCAGTCGGCGGGTGGGGCCTCTCCGGCGCAGATGGCCTCGCCGAGCCGTCGTAGGCGCCGGGAGCCCCAGGGCAGCGCGCCGAGCCGCACGATCGCTGGGTCGTCGCCGAGGCTCATCCCGCCACGGTAGGCACCGTCCTCGCCACCTAGGTGGTGGCGCAGGACCGCTGCGAGGTCCGGTGGTTCCTACCGCCCGACCGGCGTCAGCCCGAGCGACTTGCCCGCCAGCCCGCGCGACCGCGCGGTGAGCGACCGGGCCACGCCGCGCAGCGCCTGCGCGGCGGGGGAGTCCGGGTCGGTGAGGACGACGGGGGTCCCGCCGTCCCCGGCCTCGCGCAGCCGGATGTCCAGGGGCACCTGCCCGAGCACGGGCACGGACGTCCCGGTGGACCGGGACAGCCCCTCGGCGACGCGCGCGCCGCCGCCGGAGCCGAACAGCTCGAGCCGGGAGCCGTCGGGCTGCTCCAGCCACGCCATGTTCTCCACGACGCCGACGACGCCCTGCCGGGTCTGGGTGGCGATGGACCCGGCGCGCTCGGCGACCTCCGCGGCGGCGAGCTGCGGGGTGGTGACCACGACGAGCTCGGAGCCGGGCAGCAGCTGGGCGACCGAGATCGCGATGTCGCCGGTCCCGGGCGGGAGGTCGAGCAGCAGGACGTCGAGGTCGCCCCAGAACACGTCGGCGAGGAACTGCTGCAGCGCGCGGTGCAGCATGGGCCCGCGCCACACGACGGGCTGCCCCGGCGGGACGAACATGCCGATCGAGATGACCTTCACGTCGTGCGCGATCGGGGGGAGCAGCATCTCGTCGACCCGCGTCGGCGGCTGCGTGACGCCGAGCATGCGGGGGATCGAGAAGCCGTAGATGTCGGCGTCCACGACGCCCACCCGGAGGCCCTCGGCGGCCATGGCGACGGCGAGGTTCGCGGTGACGGAGGACTTGCCGACGCCGCCCTTGCCGGACGCGACGGCGAAGATCTTGGTGAGCGACGTGGGCTTGCTGAACGGGATGACCGGCTCCGCGCTGCCGCGCAGCCGCTCGGTGAGCTGGGCGCGCTGCTCCGGGCTCATGACGCCCATCGCCATGCGGACGTCGGCGACGCCCTCGACGGTCAGGACCGCCGCGGTGACGTCCTTCGTGATGGTGTCGCGCAGCGGGCAGCCTGCCGTGGTCAGGTCGATGCCGACGGTGACCCGGGTGCCGTCGGGGGCCGCGGTGTCGACGTCGACCGAGCGGACCATGCCCAGGTCGGTGATGGGGCGGCGGATCTCCGGGTCGAGCACCCGGGTCAGGGCCTCGCGGACGGCTGCGGCGACGGCCTCGGGGTCACGGGCGTCCAGGGCGGTCATGCCCCCATCGTAGGTCGCCCCGGACCGGCACCTGCGGGACGGGGTCCCACCGGCCCGGCCTGCGGGGACGCGGTCAGGCGGGCTGGTCGCGGTCGCGCGCCCGACCGCGTACGCGGTCGCGGGGCCGGTCGGTGCGGGCGTCCGGGTCGTCGTCGTCCTCGCCCTCGCGCTCCTCCAGCAGCTCCTCCAGGAGGTTCCGCATCTCGGAGCGGACGAAGTCGCGGGTGGCGACCTCGGACAGCGCGATGCGCAGCGCCGCCATCTCCCGGGCGAGGAACTCGGTGTCGGCGAGGTTCCGCTCGGCGCGCTGCCGGTCCTGCTCGGCCTGGACGCGGTCGCGGTCGGTCTGCCGGTTCTGCGCGAGCAGGATCAGCGGTGCGGAGTACGACGCCTGCAGGGACAGCATGAGCGTCAGCGCGGTGAACCCGTTGGCGGCCTTGTCGAACCGCAGGTCCTCCGGCCCCCAGGAGTTCCACGCGAGCCAGGCGATGCAGAACAGGCTCAGCCACAGCAGGAACCGCGGCGTGCCCATGAACCGGGCGATGCCCTCGGAGACCTTGCCGAACGCGTCGTCCTCGAGCTTGGGCCACCAGGTCCGGCGCGCGGACTTCGGGGTGTCGAGCCGCTCAGCCACGACGACCCCCGCCCTGCGCGCCACCCGGGGCGCTGCCGGCGCCGCCGACGACGGGCTGCGCGCCGGTCACGGCCGGGTGCACCTCCTCGTCGGTCTCGCGCCAGTCCTCGGGCAGCAGGTGGTCGAGGACGTCGTCCACGCTGACCGCGCCGAGCAGGCGCCGCTCGTCGTCCACGACCGGGACGGCCAGCAGGTCGTAGGTCGCCAGGCGGCGGGTGACGATCATCAGCGGGGCGTCGGCGGGCAGCGGGTCGATGTCGGTGTCGAGCAGCGCGCCGATGGACTCGTGCGGGGGCTCGCGCAGCAGGCGCTGCAGGTGGACGACGCCGAGGAACCGGCCGGTGGGCGTCTCCAGCGGCGGCCGGACCACGAAGACCATGGACGCCAGTGCCGGGGTGAGCTCGCGGCGGCGGACGTGCGCGAGCGCGGCGGCGATCGGCGTCTCCGGGCCGAGGACGACGGGCTCGGTGGTCATCAGGCCACCGGCGGTGTTGTCCTCGTAGGCGAGCAGGCGGCGGACGTCGCGCGCCTCCTCGGGCTCCATGAGGCCCAGCAGCTCGGCCTGCTCGTCGTCCGGGAGCTCGTTCAGCAGATCGGCGGCGTCGTCGGGCTGCATGGCCTCGAGGACGTCGGCGGCGCGGGTGCGCTCCAGGCCGGACAGGATGGCGACCTGGTCGTCCTCGGGCAGCTCCTCCAGGACGTCGGCCAGGCGCTCGTCGTCCAGCGCGGTCGCGACCTCCATCCGGCGGGTCGCGCCCATGTCGTGCAGGACGTCGGCGAGGTCGGCGGGCTTGAGCTCGTCGTACTGGGCGAGCAGCAGCGCGGCGCCCTGCGCGTCCGCGGCGGTGCGGGCCAGCCCGGCGATGGCCTCGATGTCGAGCAGCTCGGGCTCGCCCCGGCGTCGCAGCAGGCCGCCGCGCCCGGGCCGGTGCCGCCGGACGAACACCTTGGACACCAGCCAGTCGCCGTTGCGCTGCCGCTCGATGGCGACGTCCTCCACGGCGGCGGAGCCGGACCCGTCGGCGAGCTGCACGGTGCGGTCGAAGAGCTCGCCGACTACCAGCGTCTCGAAGGGGCGCTGCTCGAACCGGCGCAGGTTCAGCAGGCCGGTCGAGATGACCTGGCCCGCGTCGACGGCGGTGACCCGCGTGAGCGGCAGGAACACCCGGCGCTTGCCGGGGACCTCCACGACCAGGCCGACCGCCCGGGGCGCGCCCTTGGGGCGCAGCAGCACGACGACGTCGCGCACGCGACCCACCTGGTCGCCGATCGGGTCGAACACGGACGTCCCGGCGAGTCGGGCGACGAACACTCGGGTCCCGGAGCCGCTCACGGTGGTCACCCTAGACGCGGGGGAGGGCGGGCGCAGTCGCGGGCCCGGGTGAGCGCCGTCACGGCGCCGGGTGACCTGCACGGGCGTCTTTGCTGGGACGGACCTGGGAGAACGCCACGAAGTGGCTGCGGATCCGCCGATCAGGGCCTCGCCGTCTGGCGTGCGGGTGCCCGGCGGGGCGAGGATGGGGGCATGTCCTTCACCGGTGGTGCACGCGTCCCCCAGACCCCCACCCTGCCGCAGGGTGAGACGGTCGCGTCCTACGACACCTACCTCGCGGCGCAGAAGGCCGTCGACCACCTCTCGGACCACCAGTTCCCGGTCCAGCTGCTGTCGATCGTCGGCACCGACCTGCGGATGGTCGAGCGGGTCACGGGCCGCCTCACCTACGCGCGCGTCGCGATGGGCGGCTTCGGCTCCGGCGCCTGGTTCGGCGTGTTCATCGGCCTGCTGTTCCTCATGGCCGGGGGCTCCGCCGGGATCCTGCTCGCCGCCGTGCTGTTCGGCGGTGCCGCGGGCCTGCTGCTCGCCGTGCTCGTGTACGCGACCAGCCGCGGCAAGCGCGACTTCACCTCGCAGAGCCAGATCGTCGCGTCCCAGTACGCGGTGCTGTGCGCCGTCGAGGAGGCCCACCGCGCGCGGCAGATGCTCCGCGAGGTCGGCGGCGTCCGCGTCGGCCCGGCCACGCCGGTTCCTCCGGCGCAGCCGTACGGCGCCCCGCACCCGGGCCAGCCCGTCCCGCCCGCCCAGCCGGCTCAGCCCTCGGGGCCGCCGCGCTACGGCCAGCTCGCGCCCCAGCCCGGTCAGGCGGGTCAGCCCGGCCAGCCG
>NZ_RFFI01000082.1 GCF_003696205.1 Cellulomonas triticagri | reverse complement strand
CCCTGGGGGCCCCCGGGGGGGGGGGGGGGCGCGGGGGCGGGGGGGGCCGGGGGGCGGGGCGCGGGGGGGGGGGGGGGTGGGATCGGCGGGGTCGCGAGGGACCGCACGGGGCGTCGGGGTGCTGGCGAGCGCCCGGGCGGCGGCGCCGCGACCTGCGGGACGGGACCTCGCGGGGTCCCGCCGGTCAGCCCTGGGTGGGGGCGGGGGTCGGCGGCGTCGCGGGCGCGGGGGAGCGGGGGCGGGCGCTGCCGCCCCAGACCTGCCGCACGTAGAGCGTGCCGACGATCGCGAGGTAGGTCGTCCAGGCGACGACCTGAAGGACCGTCGGGGCCGGGCTGAACGTGAACATCCCGGCGAGCAGCGTGCCGACCCAGCTGCTGGGCGGCACGAGGGCCGAGATGTCGTACGCCACGGCGTCGAGGCCGGGCAGGACGCCCGCCTCCTGCAGGTCGTGCACGCCGTAGGCGACGACGCCCGCCGCGACGACGAGCAGCAGCACGCCGGTCCAGGAGAAGAACCGGCGCAGGTCGAGCCGGACGGCGCCGCGGTACACGGCCCAGCCCAGGACGACGGCGACGGCGATGCCGAGGAGCGCGCCGACCAGGGGACCGGTCAGCGAGGTGGAGGACTGCGCGCCGGCCCACAGGAACAGGGCCGTCTCCAGCCCTTCGCGGCCGACGGCGAGCAGCGCGACGACGAACACCGCGCGGGACCCGGCCCCGAGGGCCGCACTGAGGCGCCCCTCCAGGTCGGACTTCATGTGGCGGGCCGCACGGCCCATCCACAGGATCATCCAGGTGAGCAGCCCGGCCGCCACGAGGGACAGCGAGCCGCCGATGATCTCCTGCGCCTCGAACGTCAGCCCCTTCGGGCCGAACGTCAGCGCGGCCCCGGCGGCGAGCGACACCAGGACGGCCGTGGCGACCCCGGCCCACAGGGAGGGCACCAGGTCGCGACGCGCGGAGCGCACGAGGTAGGCGAGCAGGATGCCGACGACGAGGGACGCCTCGAGCCCCTCGCGGAGCCCGATCAGCACATTGGCGACCACGGCACTCCTCCGTCGACCACCGGCCACCCGCCGTGGGAATGAGGTATGCCTTACCTCATCGGCGCAGACTGTAGCGCACCCTGGGTACGGGTGGGGACGCCGCTCAGAAGCCGCCTGCGCGCCCGCCGCCTGCCGGGTCCGCGACCAGGCCGTACACGATGCTCAGCCCGACGACGACGCCGGAGACGATCCACGCGACCTTCGGGGGCACGGAGCCCTCCAGGGGCCGGCCCCAGCGGTCGCGCTGCTGGTGCAGCAGCACGAGCAGCAGGTCGACCAGGTACCAGATGCCGATGCCGCCGACGGTCAGCAGCTTGACCACGGCGCTGCGGGTCTTGCCGAGGTAGAACCGGTCGGCGCCGACCAGCCCGAGCAGCAGCGCGAGCAGCCACGTCACGAGGAACGACCGCGGGGCGCCCGGGACCGCGCGCTCGGCCGCGCGCACCGCGTCCCGCCGTGCCCGCTCCTGGCGTCGCGCGGCGTCGCGCTCGTGGTTCTCCAGGACGCGGGTGAACGCGCGCTCCATGTCGCGGCGGTCGGACATCTGCGGAGGGCTCCTCGTCGTCGGTGACGGGTGCGGCACCCGCGTCCCCGCAGGCTAGGGGGCATCCACGTCGCGCGGCGAGCTCCGGTTGCTCCGGTCCGGTGACGGACCGGCGCCGGGAGCCTGGGACCCAGGACCCAGGTCGTCGCCCCTGAGCACTCGCCGTGGGGTGGCCCTGGGCGTGCCCAGCACTGAGTGTGCGGGCCGCCACCCCGTAGAGATCGCGCGTAGGGCGGATCCGGCGTCCGCGCGCGGCCTACGTTCATTTGCGTGAGCAGTTCCCGGAGCATTCCGGGAATGCTCGCCGCGGGGTCGTCGACGCCATGGGCGATGACATTCTCGCGCGCTTCCACATTCCGCGCCCCCGCTCAGCCGGGGCGACCCTCGAAAGGGATCATCCATGTCCTCGCAGACCCTCGACCGCACGCGCCGCCGCAAGGCGTTCCTCGCCTGGGGCGCCCTGGCCGGAGCCGGTGCGCTCATCACCGCCGCCGCCTTCACCGACCAGGCCTTCCTCAACATCGGCTCCAACGGCATCGGCGGTTCCGACAGCACCTACAACCTCCAGGTCGGCGCCACCGACGAGGCGGGCGACTTCATCCCCGGCCAGTGGCAGGAGGCCGGGGACCCGGCAGGCGTGCCGATCAACCTGCCCGGGGCGGACGCCCTGTTCCCGGGATCGGACGCGGTCAGCGTCGCGATCCCGGTCCGGAACGACTCCGCGCGGTTCGGGTCGACGCTCGCCGTCTCGCTCGAGCAGCTGGCGGGGCGCACCTCGGACGCCGACTACCTGGCGAGCCTGCGCTTCTCCGTGACGCAGCCCGCGACGTCGCTGAGCGCGACGCCGGTCCGGGAGTCCGACCTGACCTTCGCCGAGGTCCAGGCGGTCGAGCTCAACCGGCTCGCGGCCGACGAGACCAGCGAGGTGACCCTCGCGGTGCGCCTGGCCACGCAGTCCGAGACCGGTGCTGAGGTCGACGACAACGACCTGGCCGGCAAGGGCGCGTACGTCCAGGCCGTCCTGGACGGCTCGTCCGTCTGAGCCGCGCGGTCGCGGGCCGGTACGGGAGGGTGCCGGCCCGCGGCCCTGGCTCCGCGCGCACGAGAGAGAGGATCTGCGATGACCAGGAGCGCCCGAGCGCGCGCCGCAGCAGTCCTGCCGCTGTGCTTGCTGGTCGCGGGCACCGCCGCGAGCACGGTCCAGCGCGAGCAGGTCGTGGTCGACATGACCGGGGTCGTCTTCGCCCTGGAGGTCGCGGGCTCCGCCGAACCGGGCTGGCGGCCCACCGAGGTCGACTGGCGCAGCGGTGGCGAGCCCCTCGAGGTCGACGTGGACGACCCGGTACCGGCGTCCCAGGTCGACCTGCGGGTGGCGGTACGCAACACCGCCGGCACCGCGGCCGGGGTGGTGCTGTCCCTGCGCGACCCGGACCCGACCGGTCCCGAGGACCTGTTCGAGGCCCTGCACGTCGAGGTCAGCGAGGACGGCGTGCTCCTCGGCGAGGGCACGGCCTCAGCGGTCGCGGTCCCGCTGCCCGGCGACCTCGCGGCGGCCCGGGTCGAGGAGCGGGTGGTGGACCTGACCATCCACCTGCCGATCACGGGGGACCGGCGCTGGGCGGACGCCCGGACCGGGCTGCAGGTCGTGGTGGACGGGACGAGCCGGTGACCGCGCGGACGTCGGTCCGCCGCGGCTGCCGGGTGGGTGCGGCCGTGGCGGGTCTCGTGGTCCTCGGCGGCACCGCGCTCACGCACGCCGCGTTCACCGACACCGTGCACGCCGACCTGGGAGAGGTCGGCGGGAGCTACGACATCGCCCTGGTGGACCGGGACGGCACCGTGGTCCAGGGCGACCCGGAGCCCCTCGTCCTCGACGAGGTCGTCCCCGGCCCCGACGGGTCCACGGCGGTCGAGGTGGGTGTCGTGACTCTCAGCGAGGCGACCGGACCGATCGCGCTGAGCGTGGTCAACGCACGCGCGACCCCGTTGCCGGCCGACCCCGGCAGGGAGGGGCCGGGTGCCGACCCGTTCGACGTCGGTCTGTTCACCGTGAGCGTCGACGGCGAGGTCGTGGCCGCGTCCCTGACGGCGGACGAGCTGTCCGCTGTCGTGCTGACCGGCTGGCGGCCGCGGGAACCCCGCACCGTGCAGGTCGCCGTGCGGCTGCCCGACGTGCTGGGCGACCCCTACTACGCAGGCCGGGCCATGGTGCTCGGCATCCAGCTCGACGGGAGCACCTCATGAGGATCTGGACCGTGGTCGCCACGACCGCGCTCGCGGCGCTCACCGCCGCACCTGCGGTCGCCGCACCGGTCGACCCCGTTGTCCGCCTCGTCGAGGGGACCACCAGCACCGCGAGCGTGCCGGTGCCCTACCCGGGACGGTCGACCGCGTTCGACCTCACCGCGATCCCCAGGTCCGGCGACCCCGTCGAGCTGGCGCTGCTCGTCGACGGCGGCGGCAGCCCGCTCGCCGACGGCCCCCACGCCCTGCGGCTCGAGCTGCACGACGCGGCGGGTGCCCTGGTCGCCGCGGGGACGGCGGCGGAGCTCGGCGCCGTCCCGGTGGACCTGGGCGTCCTGCACGGCACCCCGCTCACCCTGACCGGCACCGCCACGCTCCCGGTCGCCGCCGGGGACGACCTGCAGGGCGTCGGGATGCCCCTGCGGCTCACGCTCGTCGCCAGCCAGGACCCCCTCGACGCCCAGGACGGCGCCGTGGGGTCCGACCCCGTCCCCGGGCTCGCCCGGACCGGCGCCCGAGGACCGCTCGCGGCGCTCGTCGTCGCGGCGCTGACCGGGGCCCTGGGCCTGCGCCTGCGGGCCGTCCGCCACCGACCCACCGAGGAGTCCGCATGACCCCCGCCCGCGACCGCCGCCGAGCCGTGGGGGTGGCCGCCGTCCTGGCGCTGGCCGCCGCGGCCACCGTCGCCGGAGTCGGCAGCACGTCGGCTGCCTACACCGACCGCGCCCGCGCCACCACCGAGGTCTTCGAGGTCCCGACCACCCAGTTCGTCCCCCAGCAGACGCGCGCGGGCAAGACCGCGATCGCGCTGCAGGACGACGGGTCGATGGCGATCTGGGGGTTCCGGGGCCGCGGGCTCGCGGGCACCGGGGAGCAGACCGTGGCGAGCCAGGCCACCATCAGCATGACCACGCTGCCGTCCGACGGCCACCCCGACGGGCGGCGTCGCGCGGTGCAGGTCGCGGGGGTCGCCCGCGACGGCCTCGAGGTCAACCAGATCGCGTTCGACACCGGGGTCTCCGGCATGGCGGCGCTCTCGGACGACGGGCTGGTCTACACCTGGGGCGGGACCCAGCAGCTCGGCATGATGGGCCGGTCCGACGACGTCACGCCGTTCACCCGGCCGGGACGGGTCGAGATCCCCGGCCGCGTCGTCCACCTCATCTCGAGCAACCACGCGTTCCTCGTCCTCACCGAGTCCGGTGACGTGTACCAGTGGGGCTGGAACGGCGAGCCGGTGACCTGGACCACGGCGGGCAACCCGCCGGGCGGCCCGGACCTGCTGCCACGGCACGTGCTCTCGGGGGTGCACTCGATCCACTCCGGCGCCTGGAGCTTCTGGGCCGTGCGGGGTGACACGGTGCCCGAGGACCCCGCGACCGGCGTGCTCTGGTGGGGCTGGCTCGGCACCTCCGGGGCCCACCAGAGCCGTCCCATCTCGGACCCGAGCGGGGACGGGCAGGCGGTGAACGCGCGGTCCTTCGTGGCGGAGCCCCGGCGCTCGGAGTGGGGGTCGCAGCACACGACGAGCGGCTGCGGCACCGTGGGTGTCGTGGCGGGGTCGCCGGAGGACGAGTGCGGCCTCCAGCAGCTCGCGGGCTTGCGGTACGGCAACGTCGCCCGGCTGCGCGACGGCTCGGTGTACACGTGGGGCAAGTCGTTCGGGTGGATGCAGGGGACGACCGTCGCGGCGCTCCACGACGTGCCGACCGAGGTCGAGCTCCCCGCCGGGGTGCGGGCCGCGCACGTCGCGCACCACACGGAGACGGTGTACATCCACGGCGACGACCAGCAGGTGTACATGTACGGCCGCCAGGACTGGGGTGGCGGCGTCAACCCGGCCACCGGGGCGACCTCGACCACGAACTACCGCACGCCCGTGCGGCTGGACTTCCTCGGGCCGGTCGACCACATCGGCGGGTTCTCGTTCACCGCGACCGTCGTGCGACCGGACGGCGCCCTGCTCCTGTGGGGCGGCGGGGAGTGGCCGGGCGGACGGGGCAACGTGAACCGCGTCGTCCGGGACACCTTCGCGACGACGAGCATCCCGACGACCTTGCGTCCCGTGACCGAGCTGGTCATGCCGGGCAGCGGGAGGAGCACCTCATGAGCGGTCAGCAGCGACGCGGTGACGTCCCCGGTCGGCGCCGGGTGGCCACGCTCGTGGCCTGTGCGGCGGCCGTGGCGGTCGCCGCCGGTGCGGCGACGAGCGTGGTCACGGCCGCGGCCTTCCGCGACTCGGCCGTGCTCAACCTCGGCGACGACGGGCTGGGCTCCGAGCACGTGTTCGGTCTCGTCCTGGTCGACGACGAGGGCACGGTGCGGACGGCACCCGCCGAGGCCCCGCTCCGGGCACCGGTCGCCGGAGCCGACCTCCTGGTGCCGGGCGTCACGCTGGAGGTGCCGCTCACCGTGGCCAACAACCACCCGGTGCTCCGCGCGGACCTGGTGGCACGCGTGACCGGGGACGTCGTCCCCGGGACGGCGGACCTCACCCCGTACCTCCGGTACCTCGTGCTGGACGCCGACGGTCGGGCAGCGCAGGGGCGTGATCTCGACGACCCGGGCACGTGGGTCGCGGTCGGGGAGGCGTCCCCGGGCGTGGGCGTGCTCGCCGGACGCGGCTCGGCCCCGCTCGCCCCGGGTGAGCCGTGGGTCGCGGGGGTCGACGGCTCTGCCGCCGATGTGACCGTCCTGGTGCACCTGGTGGACGCACCCGGGACCGAGGCCCTCAACGGCGGTCGGGTCCGGCTCACGGTCGAGATCACGGGGGAGTCGGTCGGATGAGGGGCGAGGTGACGCACCGCGGCACGGGCGGGCGACCCCGGACGACGCGCCGGCACGTGCGGGGGCGCCGTCCGGCCCGGCGGGTCCGCCGCGCGGTCGATCTCCTGCTCGACGTGGGCGCCGTGGTCGGCGTCCTCACCGTCGTGGTCACGGTGGCCTGCGTCGCGCTCGGCGTGCGGCCGGCGGTGGTCGTCTCGGGGTCGATGCGTCCGGAGATCCCGGTGGGCGCGCTCACCTTCGCCCGGACGGTCCCGGCCGGCTCGGTCGAGGTCGGCGACGTCGTGACGGTGCCGCGGGTGCGGGCGGACGGCCTGGTCACGCACCGCGTGGTCAGCACAGAGCCGTCCGAGGACGTCGCCGGGGCCACGCGCCTGGAGCTGCAGGGTGATGCGAACGCCCAGCCTGACGCGCTGCCGTACGAGGTAGCCGACGCCGGGAAGGTGGTCGCGGTGGTGCCGGGCCTCGGCTACGCCGTGCAGGTGGTGCAGCGCCACGTCCTCGTGGTCCTGGCGGCGCTGCTGGCGCTGACCGTCCTCGCCGCCTCGCACGGGTACGTGCGGCGACGTGCGACGGCCCCCCACGGAGACCACCCCGGGGGCGCTGGGGGGTCCTCGCCCGGCGGTACTGTCGAACGGCAGGAGGCATCGCCCCGATGACCATCTCGTCGGTCCCCGCACGGGCGAGCGCCCCCCGACGCGTTCGAGGAGGGCTCCCCGTGCCGGTCCCGCAGGTCCGACTGTGGACGCCCTCGCCCGGTGAGGAGGTCCGGGGCGCCGAGGCGCTGGTGGACCGGACGGTCCAGCTCGTCCAGCAGGGCGTGAGCGTCGCCGTCGTCGGGCGGCGCTGGTCCGGGCGCACGAGCGTGCTGGCAGCGGTCCGCCGGGGCCTCGAGGACCACGGCCGGCACGTCCGGCAGGTCCCGCCGGCACCACGCCACGTGGAGGCGGTCCGCGGACGCCCGGGCGGCGGTGCCGCCGACCGGGTCGCGCCGGACCACCTCGAGGAGGCGCTGCGTGCCACGTCGGCGGACCGCGAGGTCATCGTCGTCGACGACGCCGACCTGCTCGACGACCCGTCCAGCACCTCCCTGCGGGCCCTGCACCTGCGCACCGGGGTGCCCCTCGTGCTCGCGCAGCTGCCCCGACTCCGCGGGCGCCCGGAGGGTCAGCCCGCGCGGATCGTCCCGTACCCGGTCGAGCTGGCGCTGCCCCCGCTGACCTTCGAGCAGCTGCACGAGCTGTTCGAGGTCCGGCTCGGGGCCACCGTCTCGCCCGAGCTGACCGCCCGGGTGCACCGGGACACCGCGGGCACCCCCGGTCTGGCGATCGCGGTGCTGGACGACGCGGTCGCGCACGGCGCCGTCCGGCAGGTGGAAGGGGCGTGGGCGGCGACCGGGAGCGGGCCCGCCGGCCCGGGCAGCGCGTTCGAGTCGCTGCTGGCGGTGTGCTCGGGTGCGGAGCGCGACGTGCTGGACCTGCTGGCCCGGGTCGGTGCCGTCCCGCTGCCGCTCGCGGTCCGGTGCGTCGGGGCCGACGTGCTGCGTTCCCTGGAGGACGAGGGGCTGGTCCGGCTCGTCGTCGACGCCGACGAGTACCTGGTGGCGCTGCACCCGCCGGGACTCGCCGGGCACCTGGTGCGCCAGCCCCTGACGGTCCGCGCCCTGCAGGTGCTGACCACCGTCGCTGCCCGGCTGCACGACGGGACCTCGTCGGACCCCCGGACCTCCGAGGTGCGAGCGCGTCTCGACGCGCACGTCCGGTACAGGTCGGCACCGCGGCTCCCGGGTCACGAGGCCGGCGGCACCCGCCACGCCGAGAGCGTCGACGTGCTCGAGCACGCCGTCCGGCACGCCCTGACCGGGGCGTTCGCCGCGTGGCGCCGCAGCCGCCGCGTGCAGGACGCGGCACGGGTGCTCCCGCTCGTCGCGGTCGGCGACCGGCAGGACGAGCTGATCCGCACCGTGATCGACGAGACGGACCTCGGCACCGACCACGACTCGTTCGCGTACGTCGAGTTCGTGTACAGCGCGTCGAGGTGGTCGATCGCCCACGGGGAGGACCCGCACGAGGTCGCGCTGCGCCTTGAGCACGAGCACCCCGAGGACGTGCGGCACCGGATCTCGCTGCGGTTGCTCGCCTACCTGCTGCGCGTCGAGTTCCACCGGCTCCCGGAGGCGTACGAGGACGACCTGGCGGCCTTCTGCCCGCAGAGCGCCCTCGACGCCGCCACGGCCCGTGTGGTGCTCGCGGCGTGCCACGTCGTCGCGGGGTGCCACGAGCGTGCGCGCGAGCTGCTGGCCCAGCCGCGCCCGCGGTGGCCGCGGCTGCTCGACGAGACGGCGCGGCTGCTCGCGGGCCTCGCGGCCTTCGGCACGGGCGACGCCGCGGCGGCCGCCGAGCTCGGGTCGCAGATGGTCGACGAGGGCGCGCGGGGCGCGTCGAGCCACCTCGTCGTCTGCGGGTGCCTGGTCGCGGCGCTCGGGCTCGCCGGCCGGGGGCGGCTCGACGAGGCCCGGGGGCAGGCGCTGGCGGCCCTGCTCGTCGAGGGCGGGTGGTCCGGGGTGCTCCCGCCCGGTCGGTCCGTGCGCGGACTGCTCGGGTTCCTGTCGGTCCTCACCTACCGGGGTGGCCTGGCCGCGGTGCTCGGGGACCTCGTCGGGGCGGTGGACGGGTGCGGCGAGGTGCTGCCCTTCAGCAGCGGTGGCCTGGTCGAGGCGATGGAGCCCGACCTGGACGACGCGCCCGAGCGGATCACCCGCCCGGCAGCCGCGATCACGACGCGGCTGCGCGAGCGCGGTCACGTGCTCGCGGCGGACAGCGTCGAGCTGGCGAGCCTCACGGCCCACGACGACGGCGACGCCGGTGCCCGCGGCGGGCCCCGGACCTGGATGGGCGGGCCGCCGCTGCAGGCGCTGCTCGACGCGCGGCGGGCGCAGTTCGCGCGCGACGGCGCCGGACTCGTGCGGGCGGCGGCGCGGTTCGCGCAGCTCGGGATGCTCGAGGAGGCCGCCCGGACCTACTCGATCGCGTCCACGGTCTACCGCCAGGAGGGCGAGCACGCCCTCGCCCAGCAGGCCCGCGCGCACCGCGTGGCGCTGCGGACCGGGCCGGTCGCCGCGAGCGGCGCGGACGCCGCACCGCTGACGAACCGCGAGTGGCAGATCGTCGACCTGCTGGCCCAGCGGTTGTCGAACGTGCAGATCGCGGGTCGCCTGCACCTGAGCGTCCGCACGGTCGAGACCCACCTGCGCAACATCCGCCGCAAGACGGGGGCCGAGGACCGCCACGCCATCGCCTCGCTCCGGACCTCGCCCCGGGGGTGACGAGCGCTACTTCTCCCGGGTGTCCACGTACAGGTCGTCGACGTCGGAGGCGAAGTCCTTCAGCACCAGCGCGCGCTTCACCTTGAGCGACGGCGTGAGGTACCCGTTCGCCTCGGTGAAGTCGGTGCCGAGCACCCGGACCTTGCGGATCGACTCCGCGCGGGAGACCGCCTCGTTGGCCCGCTCCGCGGCCCGGTCGAGGGCCGCCAGCACCTCGGGGTGCTGCCCGGCGGCGCGGACGTCCATCGCGGGCAGGCCGTGCATCTGCAGCCAGCCGGGGAGCATGTCGGCGTCCAGGGTCACCAGCGCACCGATGAACGGGCGCCCGTCGCCGACCACGACGACCTGGCTGACCAGCGGGTGCCCGCGGAACCGGTCCTCCAGGACGGCCGGGGCGACGTTCTTGCCGCCGGCGGTGACGATGAGCTCCTTGGCGCGACCGGTCAGGCGCAGGTAGCCGTCGTCGTCCAGCGTGCCGATGTCACCCGTCGCGAACCAGCCGTCCGCGTCCAGCACCTCGGCGGTCGCCTCGGGGTTGTCGTGGTACCCGCGGAACACGTGCGGGCCCTTCGCGAAGACGTTGCCGTCGTCGTCGACGCGCAGCGACGTCCCGGGGTACGCGGGGCCGACGGTGCCGATCTTCACCAGCCCGGGCCGGTTCACGGCCGACGGCGCGGTCGTCTCGGTCAGGCCGTAGCCCTCCAGCACCCGCACGCCGATGCCGCGGTAGTAGTGCCCCAGCCGCTCGCCCAGCGGGGCGCCGCCCGAGATCGCGTACCGCAGGTTGCCGCCCATCGCGTCCTTGAGCTTGCGCAGCACCAGCGTGGTCGCGAGCGCGTGCGCGGCCTTGAGCTGCGGCGACGGCCCGGCGGCGGTGTCCAGCGCGCGCGAGTACGTGATCGAGACCTTCGCGGCCCAGCGGAACAGCTTGAGCTTCACGCCGTGCCCGGCCTTCTGCTCGGCCGAGTTGTAGACCTTCTCGAACACGCGCGGCACGGCCAGGATGTACGTCGGCTTGAACGACGCCAGGTCGGCCAGCAGGTTCCGGGTGTCCGGGGTGTGCCCGATGGGGGAGCCCGCCGCGATGGCGACCATCTGCACGAACCGCGCGAACACGTGCGCCAGCGGCATGAACAGCAGCGTCCGCGAGCCCGGGACGGCGCACACCTCGGCCAGCGCCGTCGCGCCGTTGCGGGCGTTGTCCACGAAGTTGCCGTGGGAGAGCTCGACGCCCTTGGGGCGCCCGGTGGTGCCGGAGGTGTAGATGATCGTCGCGAGGTCGCCCGCGGCGGCCAGCGAGCGGCGGCGCTCGATCTCGGCGTCCTCGACGGTCAGGCCGTCCGCGACCAGCCGGCCGAGCCCGCCGTCGTCGATGACGACCACGTCGCGCACGGCGGGCACGGACGCGCGCACCTGGCCGACGACCGCGGCGTGCGCGGCGGTCTCCACCACCACCAGCGACGCACCCGAGTTCGTGAGGATCCACTCGACCTGCTCGGCCGAGGACGTCTCGTACACCGGCACGCCCACGCCGCCCGCGAACCACACCGCGAAGTCGGTCAGCGTCCACTCGTAGCGGGTGCGCGACATGATCGCGACGCGGTCGCCCGGCTCCAGCCCGGAGGCCACCAGGCCCTTGGCGAGCGCGGAGACCTCCCGGACGAACTCCGCCACGGTGACCGGCGCCCACGAGCCGCCCAGCCCGGTCGACCGCTCGACCAGCACGCTCGACGCGCCACGCGCCAGCCGGTCGAGCAGCAGGCCCGGCACGTTCATCGCGGGGTCGTGCGGGACGGGGGTCTCGGCGCTGAACTCACGCATCGGCTGCTCCTGGTCGGGCGGTCGCGGTCGCGGTCGTGCGCGCGGTGCCTCGACCCGGGGTGCGCGGGGCGCGGCCCGGACCAGCGACGACGAGCGGCGACGGCCGTGCCGCCATGCTATCGACCGGTCACCGCGCCCCGGCGTGGGAAGGGAACAGAACAGGGCCGTCGGGTTCGTACGAACCCGACGGCCCTGCGCCCGTCCGGGGGACGGTCTGCCCCGAGGTGGGCCGGTCTGTCCCCTCAGGCCACGTCGGTGTGCGTCGGGTCGAGCACCCGCTGCAGGAACGTCCGGGTGCGCGCCTCGCGCGGCGCGCCGATCACCTGGTCGGCCGGGCCGTCCTCGACGATCACGCCGCCGTCCATGAACACGACCCGGTCGCCGACGTCCCGGGCGAACGCCATCTCGTGCGTGACGACGATCATCGTCATGCCCGCGTCCGCGAGGTCCCGCATCACCGCCAGCACGTCCCCGACCAGCTCCGGGTCCAGGGCCGACGTCGGCTCGTCGAACAGCATGAGCTGCGGGTCCATCGACAGTGCCCGGGCGATGGCGACCCGCTGCTGCTGCCCGCCGGACAGCTGCGACGGGTGCGCGTCCGCGCGGTCCGCGAGGCCCACGCGCTCCAGGTTGGCCCGGGCGATCCGCTCGGCCTCGGACCGGGACCGCTTGAGCACCTGCCGCTGCGCGACCGTGCAGTTCTCCAGCACCGTCATGTTCGCGAACAGGTTGAACTGCTGGAAGACCATGCCGACGTGCGTGCGCACCTGGTCGATGTCCACGTCCGGGTCCGTGACGTCCACGCCGAGCACCTCGACGGTGCCGCCGGTCGGCTGCTCCAGGAGGTTCACGCAGCGCAGCAGCGTCGACTTGCCGGAGCCCGACGGGCCGATGACGCACACCACCTCGCCCTGCCGGACGTCCAGGTCGATGCCGGTCAGCACCTCGCGCTCGCCGAACGCCTTGTGCAGACCCGCGACCCGGACGACCGGGGCGGCGCTGGCGGCGGCGGGGGTGGTGGGGGCGGTCATGCGCGGCTCCTCGCGCCGGTGCGGCGCTCCAGGTACCGGGACAGCTGGCCCAGCGGGAGCGTGATGAGCAGGTAGCAGGCGCCGATCAGGAACAGCGGCGTCAGGCCGCCGGTCGCGTTGTTCAGCGCGTCCCGCCCGATCTTGGTCAGGTCGTACTGGTTCACCGCGAGCCCCAGCAGGAACACCAGCGAGGTGTCCTTGGTCAGCAGGATGAACTCGTTGGTCATCGGGGGCAGCACGATGCGGAACGCCTGCGGCACGACGACCGTGCGCAGCGTCCGGCCGTGGGACATGCCGAGCGACCGCGCCGCCTCGACCTGCCCCTTCGGGACCGCCTGGATGCCCGCACGCAGGGTCTCGGCGATGTACGCCGCCGAGACCAGGCCGAGCGCCAGGGCCGCCTTCGTCGTCACCGACGGGATGTTCACGCCGAACGCGATCGGCACGGCGTACCCGAACGACACCACGACCAGCAGGGCGGGGATGCCGCGGAAGAACTCGATGTAGACCGTCGCGATCCACCGGTACAGCCCGACGGCGGACAGCCGCATCAGCGCGAGCACCGTGCCCAGCGACAGCCCGACCGCGAAGCCCGCGAGCGTGTACGTCAGCGTGTTGCGGAACGCCGTCGGCAGCTGCGGCAGGATCTGCCGGGCGGCCTCGGCGTTGAAGAAGTTCTCGCCGACGTTCGCCCAGTCCACGGCGAGACCGACCGCGACGAGCACCGCGAGCAGCACCACGTACTGCGCGGCGCGGAACACGCGGGCGCGCCGCCGCGGGCTCCACCGGCGCCGGGACGCGGTCAGCGTCCCGGGCGCCGGCGTGACGGGGGAGCCGGTCACGTCAGCCGTCCGTCGGCTCGGCGGTCTCGGCCTGGCCGGGGGCCGTGCCGATGTACTGCGTGTAGATGTCGTCGTACGTGCCGTCCTCGCGGATGCGCTCCAGCGTGGCGTTCACCGCGTCCAGCAGCGCGGTGTTGCCCTGCTTCACGCCGATGCCGTACTGCTCGCCCGTCGAGAACTCGTTGCCGATCTCGAAGCCCTCGGACACGTACGGGCCGAGCACGGCGATGTCGTTCACGACCGCGTCGACCTGGCCGGTCCGCAGCGCCTGCACCTGCAGGCCCAGGTCCTCGAACTGGATGGTCTCCAGGCCGTTGTCCTGCGCCCAGGTCTCACCGGTGGTGGCCTGCTGCACGCCGATCTTCTTGCCGTCGAGGGAGTCCAGGCTCGACAGGTCGGAACCCTCCGGGACCAGCAGGCCCTGGTTCGCGTCGAAGTACGGGTCCGAGAAGTCGATCTTCTCCTGGCGCTCCGGGGTGATGGTGATGCCGGACGCCACGACGTCGCAGTTGTTCGTGTTCAGGTCGGCGCCGGACTGGATGCCCTCGAACGGCGTCACCTTGGTGACCAGCTCCACGCCCAGGTCGGTGGCGACCTCGTTGACGATGTCGATGTCGAGCCCGACGACCTCGCCGCCCTCCTCGTACTCGAACGGCTCGTACGGCGGGTTCGTGCACAGAGTGAGCGAGCCGGCGGAGACGAGCTCGACGCCGCCCTCGGCGTCCCCGGAGGACGAGTCGCCCCCGCCGCACGCGGCGAGCAGGAGGGCCGCCGCGGCGGCGACGGGAACGGCGGCGAGGTGGCGCGTGCGCATGGGGAGAGCTCCTTGTGGGGGGGACCGACCGCAAGACTATACAGGTGTGACGATACCTATGCATAACGGGCGCGAGGAGGACGAGAGTCCCACCATCGCACCGGACGCGCGCCCCGCCACCCGAGCCTCCACCTACCCGCTGCCCCGGTCCGCGTGCGTGGGGCGGCGGGCCGAGGGCGCCGCGTGCCCACGGTCGTGCACGCCCCCGGACGCCGCGAGGGCGCGCACCCCGGGGTGGGGTGCGCGCCCTCGCGTGCGGGTGCCGGGCGTCAAGCCGTGGGCTTCTGCTTCGGCTCCGGGGGGAGCAGCTCGGCGTCGTGCGCCGTCACCGTCGCGTCCGCCGCGTCCGGGACCTCGACCACGTCGAGGTCGCCCGTGGCGCGACCGGCGGCGCGCACGTCGCCGAGGGCGACGGTGACGCCGGGCAGCAGCGACGCGGGGACGTCGAGGCGGGCCCGCAGGATCTCGGTGCGCATGGAGACCTTGGCCTCGGACTTGAGCTTGCGGAGCGCGGCGAGGGCCGAGCCCGCGGCGGCGACCACGGCGTAGTCCCCGTCACCGGCGGCGGCGCGCAGCGGCTCGGCGGTCGGCCACGCGGCGCGGTGCACGGAGCCCTCGCGCCACCAGGACCAGACCTCCTCGGTGGCGAACGGCAGCACCGGCGCGAACAGCCGCAGCAGCACGTCGAGCGCGATGTTCAGCGCGGCACGGGCGGAGGCGGTCTCGGCGGTCACGTCGGCGTCGGCGGCGCCCGCACCGTAGGCGCGGTCCTTGACGAGCTCGAGGTAGTCGTCGCAGAACGTCCAGAAGAACGTCTCGGTGAGCTCGAGCGCGCGGGTGTGGTCGTAGGACTCCAGCGCCGCGGTGGCCTTCTCGACCACGTCAGCCAGGCCCGCGAGCATCGCGCGGTCCAGCGGGACGGTGACGAGCGCGGGGTCCATCGCCTCGGCGCCCTGGGACGCGGAGCCGAACGACAGCGCGAACTTGGACGCGTTGAGGACCTTGATCGCGAGGCGGCGGCCGATCTTCATCTGGCCGACCTCGAACGCCGCGTCGGTGCCGAGCCGGGCGGACGCCGCCCAGTAGCGGACGGCGTCGGAGCCGTGCTCCTCCAGCAGCCCCATCGGGGTGACGACGTTGCCCTTGGACTTCGACATCTTCTTGCGGTCGGGGTCGAGGATCCAGCCGGAGATGGCCGAGTCCTTCCACGGCAGCGAGCCGTGCTCCAGGTGGGACCGCACGACCGTCGAGAACAGCCAGGTGCGGATGATGTCCTGGCCCTGCGGGCGCAGGTCCATGGGGAACACGCGCTCGAACAGGTCGGGGTCGGAGCGCCAGCCGCCCGCGATCTGCGGGGACAGGGACGACGTCGCCCAGGTGTCCATGATGTCGGGGTCGCCCACGAAGCCGCCCGCGACGCCGCGCTGCTCGGCGGTGTAGCCGGCGGGCACGTCGGAGGACGGGTCGACGGGGAGCTGGTCCTCGGTCGGCACGATCGGGCGGGTGTGGTCGACCTCCCCGGCCTCGGTCACGGGGTACCAGACCGGGAACGGCACGCCGAAGAACCGCTGGCGGGACACCAGCCAGTCGCCGTTCAGGCCGCCGACCCAGTTCTCGTAGCGCACGCGCATGAAGTCGGGGTGGAAGCCGAGCTCCCGCCCGCGGGCGAGCAGCTGCTCGCGCAGGGCCTCGTCGCGGCCGCCGTTGCGGATGTACCACTGGCGGGAGGTGACGATCTCGAGGGGCTTGTCGCCCTTCTCGAAGAAGTTGGCCTTGCGCTGGGTGGCCTGCGGCTCGCCGTCCAGGTCGCCGGACTCGCGCAGCCCGTCGACGACGACCTCGCGCGCGGAGAAGGTGGTCTTGCCGGCGAGCTGCTCGTACGTCGCGCGGCCCTCGGGGGCGGTGATCCACTCGGGGACCTCGCGCAGCAGGCGGCCGTCGCGGCCGATGACGGAGCGGGTGGGCAGCTGCAGCTCGCGCCACCACTGCACGTCGGTGAGGTCGCCGAAGGTGCAGCACATCGCGATGCCTGCGCCCTTGTCGGGCTCGGCGGCCGGGTGCGCGAGGACGGGCACCTCGACGCCGAACAGCGGCGACGTCACGGTGGTCCCGAACAGGTGCTGGTAGCGCTCGTCGTCCGGGTGCGCGATGAGCGCGACGCAGGCGGGCAGCAGCTCGGGGCGGGTGGTCTCGATGTAGACCGGCTCGGTGTCGGGGCGGTGGAACGCGACCTTGTGGAACGCGCCCGGGTAGTCCCGCGCCTCGAGCTCGGCCTGGGCCACGGCGGTCTGGAACGTCACGTCCCACAGCCCGGGCGCCTCGGCCTGGTACGCCTCGTCGCGCGCGAGGTTGCGCAGGAACGCCTGCTGGGCGACGGCACGCGCCTCGGCGGAGATGGTCTGGTAGGTCATCGACCAGTCGACGGACAGGCCCAGCCGGCGCCACAGCGCCTCGAACTGCTGCTCGTCCTCGACGGTCAGGCGCTCGCAGAGCTCGACGAAGTTCTTCCGGCTGATCGGGACCTGGTCGGCGGCCTTGACGCTCTTGCCCTCGCCGCCGACGTGCGGCGGCTCGAAGTCCGGGTCGTAGGGCAGCGACGGGTCGCAGCGCACGCCGAAGTAGTTCTGCACGCGGCGCTCGGTCGGCAGGCCGTTGTCGTCCCAGCCCATCGGGTAGAACACCTCGGCGCCGCGCATCCGGCGGTACCGGGCGACGACGTCGGTGTGCGTGTACGAGAACACGTGGCCGACGTGCAGCGAGCCGGACACCGTGGGCGGCGGGGTGTCGATGGAGTACACCTGCTCGCGGGTCTTGCTGCGGTCGAACGCGAACGTGCCCTGCTCGGTCCAGGACGCGTCCCAGCGACCCTCGACGCCGTCGAGCGACACCCGGTCCGGCACCTCGCGGAGCGCGCGTACGTCCACGCGGGGTGCGGTCGTGTCGGAGGGGGGCGTCGAGGACAGGTCGGTCATGGGCACACATCCTCCCAGATCCGGCACCCTCCCCGCGCACCGCCCGGAGCGCCTGGGGACGACGGCCCGGGTCCCGCCCGCGGCGGGTGTCCGTGCGGCGAACGCCGGGCGTCGCCTCGGTGAACCCGCCTGGACCCGTCAGGCTGGCGTCACCCGGGTGTGCGACAGTGCCCGACGGCCGCCCACGACCGGGCGGCGAGCAGGACGCACCGCAGGAGGAACACGTGGGCGAACCGGACGGGCTGCTGCGCAGCGGGCTGGCCCCCGCGCCGCGGACGCTGGTGGACGTGCTGGCGGCGACGGTCGCCGCGCACCCGGACGCCCCGGCGCTGGACGACGGCAGCACCGTGCTGACGTACGCCGAGCTCGCCGCGCGGGTCCGTGCGGCGGCGTCCGCGCTGGCCGCCGAGGGCGTCGGCCCGGGGTCGCGCGTCGGCGTGCGCGTGCCGTCCGGCACGGTCGAGCTGTACACGGCCGTCCTGGCGGTGCTCGCGGCGGGCGCGGCGTACGTCCCGGTCGACGTGGACGACCCCGACGAGCGGGCGCGCACGGTGTTCGCCGAGGCCGACGTGGCGCGGGTCATCGCGGAGGGCGACCTCCCGGCGCTGGCCGCGCGCGGTCGGCGCTCGCGGGCGGCGGCCACCGCGCCGGGGCTCGGCGACGACGCCTGGATCATCTTCACGTCGGGCTCGACCGGCACCCCGAAGGGCGTGGCGGTGACCCACCGGTCGGCGGCGGCGTTCGTGGACGCGGAGGCCCGGCTGTTCCTCACCGACCAGCCGCTCGGGCCCGGGGACCGGGTGCTGGCGGGTCTGTCCGTGGCGTTCGACGCGAGCTGCGAGGAGATGTGGCTGGCGTGGGCGCACGGCGCCTGCCTGGTCCCGGCGCCGCGCGCGCTCGTGCGCACCGGCATGGACCTGGGCCCGTGGCTGGTGTCGCAGGGCATCACGGTCATCTCGGCGGTGCCGACGCTGGCGGGGCTGTGGCGGCCGGAGGAGCTCGCGGGCGTGCGGCTGCTGATCTTCGGCGGCGAGGCGTGCCCGCCGGAGCTCGCGGCCCGGCTGGCGACCCCGGGCCGCGAGGTCTGGAACACCTACGGCCCGACGGAGGCCACGGTCGTCGCGTGCGCGGCGCGGCTGACCGGCGAGGGCCCGGTGCGGATCGGCCTGGCGCTGGACGGCTGGGACCTGGCGGTCGTGGGGGAGGACGGCACGCCGGTCGCCGAGGGGGAGACGGGTGAGCTGATCATCGGCGGCGTCGGCCTGGCCCGGTACCTGGACGCCGCGAAGGACGCCGCGACGTACGCGCCCGCGCCGGGGCTCGGCTGGGACCGCGCGTACCGCAGCGGCGACGTCGTGCGGCTGGACCACGCGGGGCTGCTGTTCATCGGCCGGGCGGACGACCAGGTGAAGATCGGCGGGCGGCGCATCGAGCTCGGCGAGGTCGAGGCGGCGCTCGGCGCGCTGCCGGGCGTCGCGGGCGCGGCGGTCGCGGTGCGGCGCACCCCCGCGGGGACCGCGGTGCTGGCGGGGTACCTGGTGCCCGCGGAGGGCACCACGCTGGACCTCGCCGACGCGCGGTCCCGGCTGCGGGGCACGCTGCCCGCCGCGCTGGTGCCGCTGCTGGGCGTGGTGGACGCGCTGCCGACCCGCGGGTCCGGGAAGGTCGACCGGGACGCGCTGCCGTGGCCGCTGCCGACGGCGGCGGGGGAGCCCGACGACTCCGGCGCCCCCGCGCCCGCGCTGACCGCCACCGCCTCGTGGGTCGCCGAGCGGTGGACCGCGGCGCTCGGCGCGCCGGTCACCGGGCCGCGCGACGACTTCTTCGACGCCGGGGGCGGCAGCCTCGTCGCGGCGCAGCTCGTGTCGGCGCTGCGCGAGCGGTACCCCACGGTGACCGTCGCGGACGTGTACGAGTACCCGCGCCTGGGCGACCTGGCGCGGCGCCTGGACGAGATCGCCCCCGACCCCGAGGACGCCGCCGACGCGCCGGTCCGCGAGGTCCGGCCGGTGCCCCGGCGCGCGCAGGTGGTGCAGACGCTGCTGGCGGTGCCGCTCGCGGCGCTGGTCGGGCTGCGCTGGCTGACCTGGTTGCTGGCCGCCGAGCAGCTGCTCGCCGTCACCGGCCTGGTGCCGTGGCTGACGCCCGCGCCCCAGGCGTGGTGGTGGCTGGCCGCGGGGTGGCTGCTGCTGATCAGCCCGCTCGGCCGCATGGGCAGCACGGTCCTGGTCGCGCGCACCGTGCTGCGCGGGCTGCGACCGGGGTCCTACCCGCGCGGCGGGTCGGTGCACCTGCGGCTGTGGTTCGCGGAGAGCTGGGCGGCCGCCGCCGGTGCGGAGAACCTGTCCTGCGCGCCGTGGACCGCCGCCTACGCCCGGGCGCTCGGCGCGACGATCGGCGCCGACGTCGACCTGCACACGCCGCCCCCGGTCACCGGGCTGCTGACGCTCGGCGACCGGTGCGCGATCGAGCCCGAGGTCGACCTGCGCGGGCACTGGCTGGACGGCGACGTGCTGCGGGTCGGGCGGATCCGCGTCGACAAGCGCGCGACCATCGGCACCCGCAGCACCCTCGCCCCGGGCGTCCGCGTGGGTCAGGGTGCGCAGGTCGCCGCGGGCTCGGCGGTGCTGCGCAGCGTCGCCCCCGGGGAGATCTGGGCGGGGTCGCCCGCGGCGTTCGCCGGACCGGCCAACGAGGCGTGGCCCGCCGGCCGGGCGCCGCGCGGGCGCCGGTGGGTGGCGGTGTACGGGGTGACGGCCGCGGCGCTCGCGGCGCTGCCGG
>NZ_RFFI01000081.1 GCF_003696205.1 Cellulomonas triticagri | reverse complement strand
GGCCAGGCCGGCCCCGGCCCGGTCCGCGGCGAGCGACGCGGCGCCGTCGGCGACCTGCTCCGGGAGGCGCGGCACGTGCACGAAGCCGCCGCGCGCACCCGGTGCGCCGGCTCCGGCGGCGAGCCGGTCCCCGACCACGTAGGCGAGCGTGTTGCACACGTACGTGCCCGCGGTGCTGGACACCTCGCCGGGGACGTCGGCGGCGAGCACGGCCGCGAGGCACGCCTTGACCGGCAGCGTCGAGAAGTACGCCGCCGGTCCGTCCGCGACCACGGGAGAGTCGACGGGCTGCGCACCGTCCTCGTCGGGGATGCGCGCGTCCTGCACGTTGAGGCCCACCCGCTCGACGGACACGGCGGACCGGCCCCCGGCCTCGCCGACGGCGACCACCAGGTCCGGTGCGTGCTCGGCGAGCAGGGCGTCCAGCGCGCCGGGGGCGCGGGCGAAGGACACGGGCAGCAGCGCGGTCACCAGCGTCGCGCCCTCGGCCTCGGCGTCCCACCCGGCGGCGACCTCCCGGACCGCTGCCCAGGACGCGTTGACCTCCTGGCCGTCGAACGGCTCGAACCCGGTCAGCAGCACGGTCGTCACGGCTGGTCCACCTCCTGCTCGTCGTGCCGCTCCGCGGCGATCCGGTCCCACAGCGCGTCCACCTGGGCGCGCAGGTCGTCGGGGTCGCCGGAGCCGTCGAGCACGACGTCCGCGGCGGCCAGGCGGTCCTCGTCGGCGGCCTGCGCGGCGATCCGGCGCTCGGCCTCCGCGCGGTCGAGGCCGCGTGTGCGCACCAGGCGCTCGACCCGCAGCACCGCCGGGGTGTGCACGACCACGACCAGGTGGAACGCGTCGGCGCGGCCCGTCTCGACCAGCAGCGGGACGTCGTGCACGACGACGGCGGCGGGGTCGGCGGTGGCCGCGGCGGCCTCCTGCTCGGCGGCGAGGCGGCGCACGACGGGGTGCACGATCGCGTTCAGCCGGGCGCGGGCGTCGTCGTCCGCGAACACCCGCGCGCCGAGCGCGGGCCGGTCGAGGGACCCGTCGGGCGCGAGGACGCCGTCCCCGAACGCGGACACGACCTCGTCCAACCCGGGCGTGCCCGGGGCGACGGCCTCCCGGGACAGCAGGTCGTAGTCCACGACCACCGCCCCGCGCTCCGCGAGCCGCTGCGCGGCCACCGACTTGCCTGCCGCGATCCCGCCGGTCAGTCCGATGCGCTGCATCGTCCCATCGTGCCCTGCGCCGGGCGCGACCGACACCGTGGACCCGGCACCGGTCCGGCGCGCGGTCAGCGGACCGTGTACCCGGCGGCGCGCAGGTGGTCCTTGACCTGGCCGACGGTGAGCTGCCCGAAGTGGAACACCGACGCGGCGAGCACCGCGTCCGCCCCGGCCGCGGCGGCCTCGGCGAAGTGCTCGACCCGCCCGGCGCCGCCGGACGCGATGAGCGGCACGCGCACCTCGCGCCGGACGTCGCGCAGCATGTCCAGGTCGAAGCCCGCCTCGGTGCCGTCGGCGTCCATGGAGTTGAGCAGGATCTCCCCCGCGCCCAGGTCCGCGGCGCGCACGGCCCACGCGACGGCGTCGATGCCGGTGCCCCGGCGCCCGCCGTGCGTGGTGACCTCGTAGCCGGAGTCCGTCCGGGTGTCCCCGGTGACGCGGCGCGCGTCGACGGACAGGGTGAGGACCTGGCTGCCGAACCGCTGCGCGATCTCCGCGATGAGCTCGGGCCGGGCGATGGCGGCGGTGTTCACGCCGACCTTGTCGGCGCCGGCCCGCAGCAGGCGGTCGACGTCGTCGGCGGAGCGCACGCCGCCGCCGACGGTCAGCGGCACGAACACCTGCTCGGCGGTGCGCCGGACCACGTCGTAGGTCGTCTCGCGGTCGCCGGAGGACGCCGAGACGTCGAGGAACGTGACCTCGTCCGCGCCCTCGCCGTCGTAGCGGCGCGCGAGCTCGACCGGGTCGCCCGCGTCGCGCAGGTTCTCGAAGTTGACGCCCTTGACGACGCGCCCGGCGTCGACGTCCAGGCACGGGACGACCCGCAGCGCGACGCTCATCCCTCCCCCTCCGGGGCGGCGTCGGCGGCCTCGTCCGGCGCGGCCGGCGTGCGGGTCGCCAGCAGGTCGATGACGAAGACGATGGTCTGGCCCTGCAGCTCCTCGCTCTGGGTCGCGCCCATCGCGTAGGAGGGCGGCACGACCACCATCACCTGGCTGCCGACGGACTGCTCGATCAGCGCCTCGGACCAGGCCGGGACGTCCGACAGCGCGAAGGTCGTCGGGCTGCCGTTGGTCCACGTCGAGTCGAACGGCTCGCCCGTCGCCCAGACGAAGCCCGTGTACTGCACGGTGATGACGTCGCCCTCGGACACCTGGTTCCCGGTGCCGCGCAGCAGCGGCTGCACGACGAGGTCGCCCGGGGGCTCGGTGCCGGTGGGCGCGAGCGACGGCGCGCCGCTGTCGTCGAGCGTGACCGCGGGCATGCCCTCGCGGGGCTGCACGGGCTCCCCGGACGCGCGGATCGGCAGCACGTCGAGCACGGTCACCGTCGGGTAGGAGGACGCGCTCGCGTCGGACGCCGGGCTGATCTGCAGCAGCCGCGCGCCGACCCGCTGGCCGGACAGCGTGGCGTACAGGTCCTTGCCGAGGTCCTCCTCGGTGAGCATCCGCGGCGTGGGGCTGGAGGTGAACGTCTCCTTGACCAGCGACGCGTCGGAGGCGTCCTCCAGCCAGAAGTCCAGCAGCACGGGCCGCCCGTCGACCAGGTCCGGCCCGGTGCCCTCCCACACGACCTCGTGCACGGGGTCGCCGACGCGCAGCGGCGTCGGGTACGTCACGGTCGGCGGCTGCCCGGCCTCGCCGGACACGACCACCTGCGGGGGTTCCGGGTCCTGCGCGGCGCAGCCGACGAGCAGCAGCGCCGCCGCGGCGCACGCGGCCACGAGTCGTCGCACGTGATTCCTTCCCAGCGTCCAGCGGATTGCCGCCGCCCACTGTACGGGCCCGCGGACCCCCCGAGCGCCGTCGTCCCGGCTGCGACCAGGACGTGCGCAGGACCGTCACATCGACTCGATGAGCCGCTCCACCCGGTCGTCGACGCTGCGGAAGGGGTCTTTGCACAGCACCGTGCGCTGCGCCTGGTCGTTGAGCTTGAGGTGCACCCAGTCGACCGTGTAGTCGCGCCGGGCCTCCTGCGCCGCCTGCACGAACTCGCCGCGCAGCTTGGCCCGGGTGGTCTGCGGGGGCACGGAGGTCGCCTCGAAGACCTCGACGTCGGTGGTCACCCGGTCCACCAGCCCGCGCTGGGCGAGCAGGTTGTACAGGCCCTCGGTGCGGGAGATGTCGTGGTAGGCGAGGTCCATGCGGGCCACCCGCACGTCCGAGAGGTCGAGGCCGTGCTTCGCCCGGTAGCGCTCGATGAGCCGGTACTTGATCACCCAGTCGAGCTCGCGCTCCACCAGGGACAGGTCCCCGGTGCGCAGCGCCCGCAGGCCCCGCTCCCACAGGTCCAGCACCTGCTTGATCTCCGGGGTGGCGTCCGTCTCGGCCGTCACGAAGTCCTGCACCCGGCCCAGGTACTCCTCCTGCAGGTCCACCGCGGTGACGGTGCGGCCGGTGGCGAGGGTGACCGGGTGGCTGCCGGTGATGTCGTGGCTGATCTCCCGGATCGCGCGGATCGGGTTCTCCAGCGTCAGGTCGCGCATCGGCAGGCCCGCCTCGACCAGGCGGAGCACCAGGTCCGTGCTGCCGACCTTGAGCATCGTCGTCGTCTCGGACATCGAGGAGTCGCCGACGATGACGTGCAGGCGGCGGTAGTGCTCGGCGTCGGCGTGCGGCTCGTCCCGGGTGTTGATGATCGGGCGGGACCGCGTGGTCGCCGAGGACACGGACTCCCAGATGTGGTCCGCGCGCTGCGACAGGCAGTAGACGGCCCCGCGCGGGGTCGCGAGGACCTTGCCGGCGCCCGTGAGCACCTGGCGGGTGATGAGGAACGGCACCAGCACGTCGGACAGCCGCGAGAAGTCGCCCTGCCGCCGCACCAGGTAGTTCTCGTGGCAGCCGTAGGAGTTGCCCGCCGAGTCGGTGTTGTTCTTGAACAGGTGGATGCGCCCCGACAGGCCCTCGTGCTCCAGGCGCTGCTGCGCGTCCGCGACCAGGCCCTCGAGGATGCGCTCCCCCGCCCGGTCGTGCGTGACGAGCTGGCGCCAGTCGTCGCACTCCGCGGTGGCGTACTCCGGGTGCGAGCCGACGTCCAGGTACAGCCGCGAGCCGTTGCGCAGGAAGACGTTGGACGACCGGCCCCACGCGACGACCTTGCGGAACAGGTACCGGGCGACCTCGTCCGCGGACAGGCCGCGCCCGTCGTCCGCGGCGCACGTCACGCCGTACTCGGTCTCCAGGCCGAAGATCCGTCGGTCCACGGGTGCCTCCTCAGGGCTCCGTCGGGGTGCCCGCGGCGAGCAGGTCCTCGAGGACGACGCCGGACAGGCGCCGGAACGCCCGCCGCGGCCGGGTGCGGTCCAGCACGGCCACCTCGAGCTGCGCCGCCGGGATGACGCGGCGGTCGTCCTCCTCGGCGCCGTCCGCCGGGGTGCCGAGCACCCGGACGGCGAGGGCGAGGACGTCGGCCAGCGGCATCCCCGGGGTCCACGCGCCCGCGATCTCCTCGCGCAGCCGGTCGGACTGGCCGCCGAGGACGACGAAGTCGCGCTCGTCGGCGACCGAGCCGTCGTAGGACAGCCGGTAGATCTGGTCGGTCGCGGGGTCGTCGCCGACCTCCGCGACGACGAGCTCGACCTCCAGCGGCTTGGACTCCGTCGTGAACACGGTGCCGAGGGTCTGGGCGTACGCGTTCGCCAGGCCCCGCGCGTTCACGTCCCGCCGGTCGTAGGAGAACCCGCGCAGGTCGGCGTACCGGACGCCCGCGACCCTCAGGTTCTCGAACTCGTTGTACTTCCCGACCGCCGCGAACGCGATGCGGTCGTAGATCTCGGAGACCTTGTGCAGCGCGCGCGACGGGTTCTCGGTCGCGAACGCGATGCCGTCGTCGTACGCGAGGACCACGACGGACCGGCCGCGGGCGATGCCCTTGCGCGCGTAGTCCGCCCGGTCCTTCATCAGCTGCTCGGGCGAGACGTAGAACGGCATGCTCATCGCGGGTCCTCCCCGTCGCGGCGGGCGCGGGCGTGCTGGGCGTCCCGGTCGGCGGCGACCTGCGCCACCACCTCGCCCAGGGCCTCCTGGCCGACCCGCAGGTACCCGGCGGCGGTCACCGTCGCGACCACCGGCCAGATCTTCCGGGACCGGTCGGGGCCGCCCGTCGCGGAGTCGTCGTCGGCCGCGTCGACCAGGGCCTCGACGGCCACCCGCACCGCGGCGGCGGCGTCCAGGCCGGGCTGCCAGAGCTTCTTCAGCGAGCCCCGCGCGAACACCGACCCGGAGCCCACGCTGTGGTGCTGGTGCTCCTCGTACCGGCCGCCCGTGACGTCGTAGGAGAAGATCCGGCCCGCGCCGCGGTCCAGGTCGTAGCCCGCGAACAGCGGCACCACCGCCAGGCCCTGCAGGGCCAGGCCGAGGTTGCCGCGGATCATCGTGGACAACCGGTTGGCCTTGCCGTCGAGGGACAGCAGCGTGCCCTCGATCTTCTCGTAGTGCTCCAGCTCGAGCTGGAACAGCCGCACGACCTCGACCGCGAGGCCCGCCGTGCCGGCGATGCCCACCGCGGAGTAGTCGTCGGCCGGGAACACCTTCTCGATGTCCCGGGAGGCGATCTGCGAGCCCATGGTGGCGCGCCGGTCGCCCGCCATGACCACGCCGCCGTCGAACGTCAGCGCGACGATCGTGGTGGCGTGCGGCACGGGCACCTCACCGACCGGCAGCGGCGGGCGCCGCCCCGGCAGCAGGTCCGGGGCGTGCTGGGCGAGGAAGTCGACGAAGGACGACGAGCCGGGCGTCGTGAACGCGTGCGGCAGCCGCCCGGACGGGCTCAGCGGGTCCGTCGTCACGCCTCACTGACCGCCCTTCTGCACGAAGCCGCGGACGAACTGCTCGGCGTTCGTCTCCAGGACGTCGTCGATCTCGTCCAGCAGGGCGTCCACCTCGGCGTCGCGCTGCTGCGCGGCGGCCGTCGCGGCCCCGGTGTCGGGGCCGTCGTCGACAGGCTCGTCGTCCTCGCGACGGTCGCGTGCGCGTTCCTGACCAGCCATGTCCACCTCCGCCGGACGTACGTGCGCGGGGCCGCCACCTGCACGGCACCCGCCGGTGGCACCACCCTAGGCCCTGGTCGGCGCGGGTTCGCGGCAGGCCGCAGCGACGGGCGCGCGCGCCGTGCCGCTCCGACCCGACGGGTCAGGCGCCGAGGGCCGCCAGGAGCGCCCGGACGTCCGGCGCGGAGTCGAGCAGGTCCGCGACGTGGGCGCGGGTGCCGCGCAGCGGGTCGCGCATCGGGACGCGCTGCAGCGTGGGCGCCCCGGGGACGTCGAACACCACCGAGTCCCAGGACGCCGCCGTGACGTGCGCCCCGAACCGGGCCAGCGTCCGGCCGCGGAAGTACGCGCGGGTGTCCTCCGGCGGGGTCGTGACCGCGGCCTGCACGTCCTCCTCGGCCACCAGCCGCTCCACCGCGCCCGCGCCGACGAGGCGGTGGTAGAGCCCCCGCTCCGGCCGCACGTCCGACCACTGCAGGTCGACGGCCGCGAGGCGCGGGTGGTCCCACTCCAGGTGGTCGCGGCGGCGCATGCCCTCCAGCAGCCGGAGCTTCGCCAGCCACTCCACCTCGCGCGCGCAGGACGCCGGGTCGGTGCCCAGCCGGTCCAGGAGCGAGCCCCAGCGGGCGAGCACGTCGGTGGTCTGCTCGTCCAGCACCTCGCCGCCCAGCCGCAGCAGCGCCGCCCGCACCGCCGCCAGGTACTCCCGCTGGATCTCGAGCGCGGTGAGCGACCGCCCGTCGGCCAGGGGCAGCCGGGCGGTCAGGGTCAGGTCGTGGCTCACCGTGTGCACCGCGCGGACGGGGTCGGCCAGCTCCAGGCGGTCCAGGTCGGCGCCGAGGTCCGTCGCGTCGCCGGCCGCCGCGCGCTCGATCAGCCACAGCACGAGCGACGTCGTGCCGAGCTTGAGGTACGTCGGCACCTCCAGCAGGTTCGCGTCGCCGATGATCACGTGCAGCCGGCGCCACCGGTCCGGGTCGGCGTGCGGCTCGTCGCGGGTGTTGACGATCGGGCGGCGCAGCGTGGTCTCCAGGCCGACCTCGGCCTCCATGTAGTCCGCCCGCTGCGAGATCTGGAACCCCGCGCCCTCGCCCCGCTGCCCCAGCCCGACCCGACCCGCGCCCGTGAACACCTGCCGGGTCACCAGGAACGGCGTGATCCGCGCGGCGAGCTCGGCGAACGGCACGGCCCGCTCGACGAGGAAGTTCTCGTGGGTGCCGTAGGTGGCGCCCTTGCCGTCGACGTTGTTCTTGTACAGCGCGACGTCCGGCAGCGCGGCGGTGGACGCCAGCGCGCGCACCGACGCGAGCATCACCTGCTCCCCCGCCCGGTCCCAGCGGACCGCGTCCAGCGGGTTCGTCACCTCGGGCGAGGAGTACTCCGGGTGCGCGTGGTCCACGTACAGCCGGGCGCCGTTGGTGAGGATGACGTTCGCGGCGCCCGGGTCCTCGTACTCGTCGACCAGCGACCGTGCCACGGCCTGGGGGCCGTCGCCGTCGGACGCGCCCCCCGCCGCACCCGCCTCGCCCGAGGGAGCCGGACGGGACGGGTCGTCGGTCAGCAGCGACGGGTGCGCCGCCGCCCGCTGCAGGTGGAACCCGCGGGCGTCCTGCAGCGGGTCCTCGTCGTCGTAGTCCCAGCGGGCCTTGCCGCGCCCCGCCGACCGGGCGGCCGCGTGCACCGCGACCACGTGGCTGGACAGCAGCATCGGGTTCGCGTTCGGGCGGCCGGGCTGCAGCACGCCGTACTCGGTCTCGATCCCCATCACGCGGCGCACGGTCACGCGGCCACCCTATGCCGGGCCGCGCCGTCAGCCCTGCGCGGCGCCACGGTCCTGGCCACCGGGGCGGGCGCCGCCGTCGGGCACGCCGCCTCCCGGGCCGCCGGCGGCGCCCATGCCACCCGTGCCGGCCGTGTGCTCGCCCGCCGTGACCGTGAGGACCTCCGACGACCCCGACAGCACCGCGTAGGTCTCCCCCGCGGTGATCGCGGCGTCGGAGACGACCAGCGACGTGATCGCCTTCGTCGGGGTGAACGTCGCGACGACGGTCCCGTCGGCGTCCAGCACCGTGAGCGTCGTCCCCGCGGCCTGCGCGCTCTCGAACGTCGCGGACACCCAGCCCTGCCCGTCCGTGCCCGGGGCGACCGCCATGCCGGAGGACCCGGCCGCGACCAGACTGCCGCCGGTGACGGTCAGACTCCCGTCGACGTCGAGCGCGCCGTTCCCGTCGTCCGTCGGGCCGTTGACCACCACCGTGCCGCCGGACATCGTCAGCGTGCCGTTGGCGTCGAGCCCGTCGCCGCCCGCGTCCACGGTGAGCGTCCCGCCCGTGATCGTCAGGGTGGCCGTACCGGACGTCTCGCCGCCGGGTCCCGCCCAGTCCCCGCTGGCGTCCTCGGTGGAGCCGGTGGCGCTGCTCGCGGCGTTCACGCCGTCGTCCGAGGCCACGACGGAGATGTCCCCGCCGGCGAGGGTGATCGCCTCGGCCTCCAGGCCCTCGTACGAGTCCAGGACGGTGACGCTGCCGCCGGTGACGTCGAGGGCGACGTCCGCGTGCACGCCGTCGTCGCCAGACGACAGCGTGAGGTCGCCGTCCGTCACGGACACGACGCCGTTGGAGTGCACCGCGTCGTCGGACGCGTCGACCGTGAGCGTGCCGCCGCCGACCACGACGGACGCGTTGCCCTTGACGCCCTTCGTGGACGTCTCGTCGGTCGGGCTGGTCGCGCTGCCGCCACCCGCCGTGACGTCGAGGGTGCCGCCGGTGAGCACGACGTCCGTCTCCGCGTCGACGCCGTCACCGCCCGCCGTCACCGTGACGTCACCGGCCTCGACCGCGACGAAGCCCGCCGTGGTGTCGTCGGCGTCGTCCGCCTTCAGGCCGTCGCCGCCCGCGGTGACCTCGACGGTCCCGCCGGAGACGACCAGGTAGTCCTTGCCGCGGATGCCGTCGTCCACCGCGTCCACGGTGATCGTGCCCGAGGCGACGACCAGGCCGTCCTTCGAGGCGATGCCGTCGTTCGCGCGGCCCGTCACCGTCAGGGCGCCGTCACCGGTGATCGTCAGGTCCGCTGCCGAGAACAGCGCGGCGTTCGCCTCGTCCTCCGCGTCGGCGTACGTCGCGGCGTCGGTCAGGGCGTTGCTCGACCCGTCGGCGAGCTCCACCTCCACCGAGCCCGCGCTGAGCACCGCCACCGCGGCCGTGGTCGAGGACGTGATGTCCACGCCGTCCAGCACGAGGTGCACGACCGCGTCGCCCGCGTCCACCACCACCTGGCCGTCGTCCAGCGTGCCGGACAGCGTGTACGTGCCCCCGGCGCCGATCGTCACGGTCGAGCCGGCGACCGTCATGCCGTCGCCGTCGGTGGTGATCGTGCCGCCGTCCAGCACGATCGTGCCGGACGTGGCCGGGACCTCCTCGACGGCGTGCACGTCGGCGTTCGCGGCCAGCACCTCCGCGGCGGTGGCCCCGGCGGAGACATCGGTGACGGTGGTGGCGGTGTCGGCGGAGGTCTCGCCGCTGCTCCCGGTGGTGGCGTCGGTCGCGCAGCCGCCGAGCAGCAGGGCGAGCAGGACGGCGGGGGCGGCGATGAGGTGGCGGGGTCGGCGCACGGGTGTCTCCAGGGGGTGGGGGTGTCGCGAGGGTTCGGGGTGTCGTGTGCTGGGGGTCAGGCGGCGAGCGAGCGGCGCACGGTGCGCCGCCACGGCCGACCGCCGAGGCTCGGGTCGAGGACGACCAGCCCGGTGGCGTACTTCGAGATGCGGCTCGGCCGGTGCCCGAGCGCCCAGAGCGCCCGGTCGGCGGCGGACGCGCCGGTGATGCTCTTGGTCTCGACCACGGCGTGCCCCGGGACGGCGGCGACCGCCGCGAGCCCGGGCAGGGCGTCGGCGTGGGCGTGGGCGTCAGGCGACGACCACTCCAGGCCGGTGTCCACGGTGACCCGCGCCCCGTCGGGCAGGTGCAGGGTGCGCCGCCGGTACCGGGTGACGAGCGTCGGCGCGAGCACAGGACCGTCGGGGTCCGGAGGCAGGTCCACACCGTGCGCCCGCAGCGTCGCCGCGACGAACCCGAGGGCGTCCCCGACGGCGGCGCGGTCGGCGGGGGCGTGCTCGCGCCGGTCCTTCACGGTCGTGCCGCGCGCGCCGCGGGTCTTGACCTCCAGCCAGCAGCCGCCGGTGTCCGTGTAGGTGCGGGTCCGGACCTTGTACCGGCGGCGGCGTCGGCCCGCCGCGAGGTGGAACGCGGCCAGGTCCGGGGTGTCGAAGTACACCGACTCGTACCCGAACGCGTCGCGCCCGTCGATCACGAGGCGGCGGGTGCCCGCGGGGAGCGCGGCGACCAGCGCGGGGACGGCAGCGAGCGGGAGGACGTACTTGCGGTCCACGCGGGTCTGCAGGGCGGCGGTCTCGACCAGGTCGTCCAGGCCGACCGGTGGCAGGTGCCCGACGTCGGCGAGGTGCTCGCCGGTCGGCAGCGGGTCGGCGGCGGTCACCGGGCACCGCCCGAGGTGAGCGGCGCGGCGGCGACGCGGGACGTCGGCAGCGCGTCGTCCAGCACCGTCGCGCGGCGCGTCGCCGGGGCCGCCGCGTACCGGACGTCCACCACGGTCACGTCGTCCACGAGGTCGAGGCGCTGCACCGTCGCGCCGTGCACCCGGGCGCCGAGCAGCTGCTCCAGGTGCGCGACCAGCGCGGCGTGGTCGCCGAACGCCCGGTCGACCACCACGACCTGCTGCCGGTACCCGCGCAGCAGCCGCGGGTGGTCCCCGACGTACAGCGCGGCCAGCACCATCGCCATCAGCACGAGGGCCAGCGTCCCGAGCCCGGACCCGAGCCCGCCGATCAGACCCAGCGCGAGGGCGGCGAAGTAGTACGCCACCTCCCGCTGGTCGATCTCGGAGGACCGCAGCCGGATGATCGACAGCACGCCGAACAGCCCGAGGCCGAGGCCCGCGCCGACCGTGCTGGACGACAGCGCGCCCGCCACGGCGAGGACGCCGACGTTGACGCCGAGGAACGCGACGACGAGGTCGCGCCGGCGGTGCCGGGGGAAGTACAGGGCGAAGGTCAGGACGCCGATGGCGACGAGGTCGGCGGCGAACAGGACGGCGGCAGGCATGGGCACCTCGCGGGTCGGGGATGAGCACCCGGTGAACCGGGTCCCTCCATTCCGCGACGCCGCGCTGTGGGGTGCCTGTGCGGGCGCCAGGTCCGCCGTGAGAGATCGACGGACCCGGCGCCGCTGGCCGTCACCGGGTCACAGGTACTGGCCCGTGCTCTGCACGTTCTCGATACGGCGCGAGGCCTCCTCGCCCTTCTTGTCCTGGACGATCGTGCGGATGAACACGATGCGCTCCCCCTTCTTGCCGGAGATGCGCGCCCAGTCGTCGGGGTTGGTGGTGTTCGGCAGGTCCTCGTTCTCCTTGAACTCGTCCACGCACGCCGTCAGCAGGTGCTCGACCCGCAGCCCGCGCTGACCGGTGGCGAGCAGGTCCTTGATCGCGGACTTCTTCGCGCGGTCCACGACGTTCTGGATCATGGCGCCGGAGTTGAAGTCCTTGAAGAACAGGATCTCCTTGTCCCCGCTGGCGTAGGTGACCTCGAGGAACCGGTTCTCGTCGTCCTCCGAGTACATCCGCTCCACGGACCGGGCGATCATCGCCTCGACCGCGGCCTGCGGCGAGCCCGCGTGCTCGTGCAGGTCGTCGGAGTGGATCGGGAGGTCCGCCGTCAGGTACTTGGCGAAGATCTCCCGAGCACCCTCGGCATCAGGCCGTTCGATCTTGATCTTCACGTCGAGGCGACCGGGGCGCAGGATCGCGGGGTCGATCATGTCCTCGCGGTTCGACGCCCCGATGACGATGACGTTCTCCAGGCGCTCCACGCCGTCGATCTCGGCGAGCAGCTGCGGGACGAT
Organism: Cellulomonas triticagri; assembly: GCF_003696205.1. Lineage (GTDB taxonomy): Bacteria > Actinomycetota > Actinomycetes > Actinomycetales > Cellulomonadaceae > Cellulomonas > Cellulomonas triticagri. The sequence goes on along the minus strand of NZ_RFFI01000081.1, from coordinate 8,283 downwards.
CGTCGTCTCGACGTCGCTGGACACGCCCGTGCCGCGGGTGCGGAAGAGCGACTCCATCTCGTCGAAGAACACGACCACGGGGTGCCCCTGCGACGCCTTCTCGCGGGCGCGGGAGAAGATCAGCCGGATGTGCCGCTCGGTCTCGCCGACGTACTTGTTCAGCAGCTCCGGGCCCTTGACGTTGAGGAAGTACGACGTCGCCGCGTCGGCGTCCTCGCCCCGCGCCGCGGCAGCCGTCGCCGCCAGGGAGTGCGCGACGGCCTTCGCGATCAGCGTCTTGCCGCAGCCCGGCGGGCCGTACAGCAGCACGCCCTTCGGCGGCTTCAGCCCGTGCTCCCGGAACAGCTCCGGGTGCAGGAACGGCAGCTCCACCGCGTCGCGGATCTGCTCGATCTGCGGGCCCAGACCGCCGATGTCGGCGTAGTCGATGTCCGGGACCTCCTCGAGCACGAGGTCCTCGACCTCCGCCCGCGGCACCCGCTCGAACACGAACCCGCTGCGCGCCTCCACCGTCAGGGCGTCGCCGACCCGCACGGAGCCGTCCCGCACCTGACCGGCGAGGCGCACCACCCGCTCCTCGTCGCCCCGGCCCACGACCAGCGCGCGGTCCCGGCCCAGCAGCTCCTTGACCGTCACGAGCTCGCCGACCTGCTCGTAGCCGCCCGCCTCCACGACGGTCAGGGCCTCGTTGAGCATGACCTCCTGGCCCGGTCGCAGGCCCGGCACGTCGAGGGCGGGCGACGCGCCGACGCGCATCTTCCGGCCCGAGGACACGACGTCCACCGTGCCGTCCGCGCGCGCCGCGAGGAACGTCGCGAACGTCCCCGGGGGCTTCGCGAGGTCGTCGATCTGCCGCTTGAGCTCGATGATCTGGTCACGGGCGGACACGAGCGCGTCGGACAGGCGCTCGTTCTTCGCGGCCAGGAGCGCGAGCTCGCGCTGCAGGTCGCGGGCTGTCGGTTCCGTCATCGCGGTACCTCCGATCGCGGTTCCGCCTCACGACGCTGTGCGGCTCTTCGTGGGGAGACCCTAACCACACCTGTCAATCGATCGGGGGACGGCCCGCCGGTCGGACCTCAGTCCTGCTCGGGCGCCTGGCCGACGTCGCGGCGCACGCGCCGCACCTTCTTGTCGGACACCGCCCGCTCGCCGAGCGCCTCGGGCGTCCACTCCGCGTCGGGCACCTCCTGGAACGACCGGCTGGTCACCACGTCGCCCGTCTCGTCCACCATCGCCGACTCCGCGGGCGCGTCGGCCGGTGCGCCGGACCCCGCGGGCTGGGAGCCCTTCGCGGGGCGGCGCTTGCGCAGGGGCGGCTCCACGCCGTCCGCGAGGCGGCGGGTCGTCAGCAGGAACCCGGTGTGCCCGATCATCCGGTGCTGCGGACGGACCGCCAGACCCTCCAGGTGCCAGCCGCGGACCATCGACTCCCACGCGGTGGGCTCCGTGTACCGGCCGTCCGCCCGGATGTCCTCCGCCAGCCGGGACAGCTGCGTCGCCGTCGCGACGTACGCGATCAGCACACCGCCGGGGGCGAGCGCCGACGCCACGGCGTCCAGGTTCTCCCAGGGCGCCAGCATGTCGAGCACGACCCGGTCCACCTGGCCGGGGCCCTCGGCCACGGGCAGCACGTCCGCGAGGTCACCGACCGACAACCGCCACGCCGGGTGCGGGCCGCCGAAGAAGGTCTCCACGTTGCCCCGCGCGATGGCCGCGAAGTCCTCGCGCCGCTCGATCGAGTGCAGCCGCCCGCCGTCGCCGACCGCACGCAGCAGCGACATCGTCAGCGCTCCGGAGCCCACGCCCGCCTCGACCACGCGCGCGCCGGGGTAGATGTCCGCCATCGCGACGATCTGCCCGGCGTCCTTCGGGTACACCACCGCCGCGCCGCGCGGCATCGACAGCGTGTAGTCGCTCAGCAGCGGGCGCAGGGCCAGGTACTCCACCCCGCCGTTGGACGTCACGACCGTGCCCTCGGGCGCGTCGATCAGCTCCTCGTGCCGGAAGTAGCCCTTGTGGGTGTGGAACGTCGCCCCCGGCGCGAGCGTGATCGTGTGCAGCCGGCCCCGCGGGTCGGTGAGCTGCACGCGCTCCCCCACGCGGAACGGCCCGCGCCGCTCGTCGGCCCCGGTCGGGGTGGTCGGGGGCACGGCGGGCGCGTTGTCGTCTGTCACGGGCGTCGATCCTATGCGGCGCGTCAGCCGCGCAGCGCCGCCGCCACGTCCGCCGAACGCAGCAGCGCCACCACCTGCCCGTCGCGGACGGCCACCAGCACCGGCGCGAACGGCGCCTTCGCCGCCACCGCCTGCACCAGCGCGGGGCCGTGCAGGCTCGCGTCCACCTCCGCGCCCGCGGGCAGGGCCACCGCCACCGCCGTCAGCGGCACCCGGGCCCGGTCCGCCACAGGCACCGCGTTCGCCGCCTGCGGGTCGACGTACGCCGCCGGGCGGCCGTCCGGGGCCATCAGCACCACCGCGTCCGCACCCGAGCGCCCGCGCACCGCGTCCGCCTCCGCGAGGACCGCCGTCGCCGGGACCCCGACCGCCCGCGTCCCGATCCCCTCGACCCGCAGCGCGTCCACCGACCGCGCGACCCGCGCCGCCCGCAGCGCCTGCCCGGCGCCCGACCACAGGAACGCCCCCACGACCGCCGCCCACACCGCGCTGAACAGCGACGGGGTCCCGCCGCGCGCCAGCGGCAGCAGCAGCACCCACACGACGAACGCCACCGCCACGACCCGACCGGCCCAGCCCGCCACCAGCGTCCCGCGGCGGCGGTCGCCCGTGGCGCCCCAGATGATCGACTCCAGCACCTGGCCGCCGTCCAGCGGCAGCCCCGGCACCAGGTTGAACAGCCCCACGAACCCGTTGCTGTACGCACCGGCGAACAGCACCAGCGCCGCGATCCCCGCCGGGTCCACCAGCTGCGCCACCGCCCACAGCACCGCCGCGAGCAGCAGGTTCGCGATCGGGCCGACCACCGCCACCAGCCCCTGCGTCAACGGCGTGATCCGCCCGCCGAACGCCGTGTGCCCGCCGATCAGCGTCAGCGCGTACTCCCGGACCTGCAGGCCGCGCGCCCGCGCCGTCAGCCCGTGCGCGATCTCGTGCACCAGCACCGACAGCATGAGCAGCGCACCGAGGACCAGCGCCACCGCGATCGTCGAGCCCGTCCCCAGCCACGGCGCCCGCAGGCCCACCGTCGGGGCGAACACCACGGCGATCAGCCCCACCGTCAGCAGGCTGCTCGGCGTCAGCACGACCGGCGCCCCTGCTACCCGTCCGACCACCCAGCCGCGCGTCCTGTCCGTCACGTGCCCAGGCTACGGCGCGCGGACGGCCCGTCCGCGCAGGGGGGCGCGGCGGCGCCCGGGCTACCCGGCGGAGCGCTCGGTCCGCTGCGTCAGCCGGACCTCGCGCCCCGCCTCGGGTCCGTCCCGGTGCACGAGCACCCCGACCACCGGCAGGTCCCAGCCCCCGGCCTTCCACCAGCACTCCGCGAGCCACGCACCCAGCACGTCGGACAGCACGCGCGCCCCGTCGCCCTCGGCCACGTAGCGGTGGTCGAACCGCCCGGCTCCCGGGACGTCCACCCCGAGCGGCCCGCTCGCCCCGGCGTGCCGCCCACCGGTCTCCCCCGTGATCCGGGCGTGCGGACCCGTCCAGGCGAGCCACACCTCGGGCGCCCAGCGACCATCGCCGTCCTCGACGTGCACCCCCACGTCCAGGCCCGTCACCCCGTCCGCGACGGGCTCGCGCACCACGGCCCGGAACGCCGCGATCACGGCGTCGGACCGCAGGTCGAGCAGCCCCCGGTACCGCTCGGCCAGCCGCGCCGGGTCGAGCCCGAACGGGACGACCCCGCGCGGGCTCACGGTGCCGCCACCGCGGCGAGCACGTCCGCGCCGTCGCCGACGGCGACCACCGGCGCGCCCGCGCCGCCCCCGTCGGCGGCGGCTCCCAGCACGCACACCAGCCGCAGCGCGGGCAGGGCGGCGAGCAGGTCCTCGTCCAGGGTCACGTCCGCGGACGTCACCAGGACCGTGGGTCGCGGCTCGGGCTGCGACCGGCTCCGGGCGACCTGCACCAGCACGTCGAGCGCCGCGCGCAGGTTGCCGGGTGCGCGGACCACGGTGACCGGTTGCCGGGTGGCCAGGTCCTTCCACTGCTCCGCGCTGAACCACCGGGTGCGGTCGGCGTCGGAGAGCGCGACCAGGACCCGCTCGCCGCCCTGCACGCCCTGCACGCCGTGCTCCGGCGGGACCGGAGCGGGTCGGCGCACGGCCGCACTCCCGTCCGCGACCTCCCCCAGCGCGACGGCCCACGGGTCGTCGTCGTCCACCGGGGCGCCCGGGTCCGCGGCGCGGACCGCGACCAGCGCCCGCGCGGCGATGCGCTCGAGGGCGGCGTCGTCGTCGGGGTCGGCCTCGCCCGCGCGCTCCAGCGCCTCGGCGTAGTGGCGCGCCCGGGCCACGAGCGCCTCGACCGACGTCGCGAGGAGGGTCGAGCCCGCCGGGTCGACCAGGTGCACACCCGCACCGTCGACCACGACGCGGCTGAGGTCGCCGTCGCGCGCCACCACGACCCCGTCGGCGCCGTCGGTGCCGTCGGAGCCGTCGGTGCCGTCGGTGCCGATGACACCGTCCGCGGCGGGGTCGCCCCACGTCCCCGGGTACGGCGTGAGCAGCGTCCGCTCCCGGAGCGGGGCGAGGGCGGCCGCGAGCGGGGTCGAGGGTGGGGTCACCCGGCCGATGCTAGCCGGGCGGCCGGCCCGGTCCGGCGCCGTCGGCGCAGGTCGGCGGGGCTCGCCGGGAGGTCAGGAGGCGCCTGGCGGCGATGCCGTGGGCCGGTCGGTCGTGGCCGCCCGGGCCGGCACGAGGCGCGGCACCAGCCGCACCGCGAGGACCATCACCACGAGCTCGACCAGCGTCTGCGTCACCACGACGACGGGGGCCAGGGCCGCCCCGGCGGGCAGCGCCAGGGCCAGCGGCAGCACGACGAGCGAGTTGCGGGTGACCCCGCTCATCAGCAGCGCCCGCCGCGCGGGGACGTCCAACGGCAGCACCCGCCCCGCCCCGGCGCCGACCAGCGCCATCACCAGGGCGAACCCCGCGAGCACCGGCACCACCGGCGCCAGCCGCCCGAGGTGCGCACCGACCCCGGCGGCCTGCGACGCGACCACGACCCCCAGCGTCGCGACCATCAGCGGCACCATCAGCGCGAGCACCCCGGCCTGCACCCGGGCGGCGACCCGGGACCGCCGGGCGAGCGCCTGCGTCGCGGCGGCCGCGGCCAGGGGCACCGCGATCAGCACGACGAACGCCTCGACGAACGGCCCGACCTCGACCACGGCGACCGCCTCGGGCCCGGCCATCAGCAGCAGGTACCCCGGCAGCAGCACGAGCTGCGCGACCATCAGCACGGGCGCGGCGGCGAGCAGCCGGTCCGCCGCACCGCCGGCGAGGCCGGTGAACACGACGACGTAGTCCACGCACGGGGTGAGCAGCACCAGCAGCACCCCGAGCAGCACCGCGTCGTCGCCCGCGACCGGGCGCGACAGCAGCCACACGACCACCGGGACGACCACGAAGTTCAGCGCGAGCACCGCCCCGAGGAACCGTCCGTCCCGCAGCGCGCGCCCCACCGCCGCGAACGGCACCCCGAGGAACGTCGCGTACAGCAGCACACCCAGCACGGGCGTGATGGCGACCTCAGCCGCCGCCGCCCCGGGGACCAGCACGCCGACCAGGGCACCGAGGCCGATGGCCGCCAGGTAGAGCCCCACCTGGTGCCGTTCCGCCCAGCCGCGAGCGTCCTCGGCACGGGCGCGCGCCACCCCGGCACGGGGGCGCTCGGAACCGGTCACGACCGTGGACGCTAGCCGCTGCGACTCACCGGCGGCGAGCGCGGCACACTGGGGCCGTGACCCGTGACGACCTGCGCCGCGACCTCACCGGTCGCCTGCTCCCCCGCGTCGCCGCCGCGGCGGTCGACCTCGGGTTCGTGCCCGCCGAGGAGCGACCCGGGTGGTGGCGCTGGACCCGCGTCCAGTCCCCGACCGTCACGGCGGACGTCCTCGTCACCGAGCAGACCGGGCGGCAGGTCCGCGACGGCCTGGACCTGCGGGCCTCGGGCGGGCTGGTCCTCGCCGACGTCGAGGAGCTCCTGTCCCGCGACGCCCCGCGACCGCCCGGAGCCGTCACGCTGCACGCACCGCTGCGCGGCTGGGGCGCGCGGCCCACGCGCGACGCCGCCTACCTGCTGCGCTGGACACCGGGCACGACCGGACCCGTCGCCCCGCTCGACGCGCTGCTCGCCGACCTGACCTCCTTCGCGACGTTCGCGCGCGGCATCCGCACCGTCCACGACCTCGCCGACGACCGGCTCGCCCGCTCGCGCATCCGCCGGCAGACCGTCGACGGCCTCGCCCCGCACCTCACGACGCCGGACGTCGCCGCCGTCGTCCGCGAGCTCGCCGCACGCCCCGGCGCCGGGGACCCCGGGGCGCCCGGGTAGCCTCGTCGGCGCCGGGGACCCGGCGGGGACGACGGAGGGACGTGGGCATGAGGCTGGGCATCATCGGCGCCGGGGCGATGGTCGAGGAGCTGCTCGTGCACGCGGCCCCGCGGGTCGCCGGTCTGGACGTCGTCGGACTGCTCGCCCGGCCGCGCTCCGTGGAGCGGGCGCAGGCGCTCGCGGACCGCACCGGGGTCACGCTGGTGACCTCCGACCTGGACGCGCTCGTCGCCGCAGGCATCGACACCGTCTACGTGGCGGCGCCCAACGCCGTGCACGCGCCGTACGCCCGGGACGCCCTGGAGCGCGGCCTGCACGTCGTGGTCGAGAAGCCGATGACCAGCACCGCCGCCGAGGCGCAGGCCCTGCGGGACCTCGCCGTCGAGCGCGGGCTGCTCCTGTTCGAGGCCGTCACGACCGTGCACCTGCCCGCGTTCGCGCAGATCCGCGCGTGGCTGCCGCGCCTCGGCGACGTCCGGCTCGTCCAGAGCCAGGTCTGCCAGTACTCGCGCCGGTACGACGCGTTCCGGCGCGGCGAGGTGCTGCCCGCCTTCGACCCGGCGCAGGCCGGCGGCGCGCTCATGGACCTCGGCCTGTACAACCTGCACCTCGTCATGGGCCTGTTCGGCGACCCCACCTCGGCGGTCTACACCCCGAACGTCGAGCGCGGCATCGACACCAGCGGCGTCCTCGTCCTGCAGTACCCGGGCCTCGTCGCGACGCTGACCGCCGCCAAGGACTCCGCGGGTCCGCGCGGCGCCCTGATCCAGGGCACCGCCGGGCGCATCCGCACCTCCGACGCCCCGAACGTCCTCGGCACCGTCACTCTGGAGCTCGACGACGGCACCGTGGAGACCCTCGAGGACCACGGCGCCCCCGCCGACCGGCTCGTCACGGAGTTCGACTGGTTCGTCCGCGTCCTCGCCGACGGCGACCGGGACGCCTGCTACGCCGCCCTGGACCGCAGCGTCGCGGTGAGCCGCGTGCAGACCGCCGCCCGCCTCGCCGCGGGCATCCGGTTCCCCGCCGACGGCTGACCCGGACCCGTCGGCCCCGACGCGTCGGCTCCCCCGACCGGGTCACCCGCCCGGGGTGAGGAGCGGCACCCGCCCGGCGGCGCACGATCGAGGGCCCGGGCGGAGGATGACGCCATGACCACGAGCGCACCGTCCGGTGCACAGCGGGCGATCTCCTGGTCCTGGGCGCGACTCGGGCTCGGCGTCGTCCAGGCGATCCCCGCGACCCTGGTCGTCCCGCACGACCCCGTCGCGGGCCTGGCCCTCGCCGTCGGGGTGCTCCCGGCCGCCGCCGCCGGGCTCGCCGTCCGGCGCCGCGCACGCCGGGGCCTCCTGCTCGTGGGCGGTGTCGCGGCCGTCGCCCTCGTGCTCGGCGCTGTGTCCGCCGCCGTCTCCGCCGTGCTCGCCGTGGTCGTGCTCGTCGGCCTCTGCCTCGCCTCGGGGTCCGCCACCACGCGGCTGCCCCGGCCGGTCGCAGCGCTGGTCACGGGTCTCGGGCTGGCGCTGGTGGGCGCGGGGTTCTCGCTCGACCCGGGCGCCGCTCTCGCCGCCGGCGGTCTGATCGTCGTCGGGTCGGCGTACTCCTGGCTCGTCACGCTGGCCTGGCCGGACACCGCGGCACCGGCTCCCGGGGCCCCGGCGGCGGTGCCGGCACCGGCGCCGGACCCGGGAGCGGCGCGGCGGTACGGCCGCCAGCTCGCCGTCGTCGGGGGCCTCGCGGCCACGGCGGGGCTCGCGTCCGGGGTGGACCA
>NZ_RFFI01000080.1 GCF_003696205.1 Cellulomonas triticagri | reverse complement strand
GGACGGCGGCGGGTCGGCGGGGGGTCACGCCATCACCTCACGACGGGGAACGGGTGGGAGCAGGGAGTCGAGCAACGCCGGGCGGCGGCGGAGGGAGGTCGCCGTCGCCCGGCGGGCGCGACCCGGGCACCCGCCCGGGTCGCGCCGTGGTGCGTGCCTGCTCAGGCCGCGCGGCGGCGGCTGTGCCGGACCGCGAGCCCGCCGCCGACCAGCAGCGCCACCGCGAGGGCGAGCGCCGTGCCGACGGTGAACCCGGTGGTCGCGAGCGAGCCGCCCCCACCGGAGGAGCCGGTGCCGCCCGTGCCACCGGCGACGGGCGTCCCGTCACCGGGTGCGGCGACCGCCGCCCCGACGGTCACCGGGTCGGTCACCGCGACCGCGTCGGGCAGCCCGGCGCGGGAGACGGTGATCCGCGCGCTCAGCGCGGTCCCGAGGTCGGCCGCGACCGGCGTGTACGTCGCGGCGGTCGCGCCCGCGATCGCGGACCCGTCCCTCAGCCACTGGAACGCCACGGCCGTCGGCTCGGGCGTCCAGGTGCCCGCGTCGGCGGTGAGCGGCTGGCCGACCCGCGCGCTGCGGGCGGACAGCGCCGGGGCGACGTCCTGGTGGAACGCGGCCGCGGCGGTCACGGTGACCGTGCGGGTCGCGGTGGCCTCGTTCCCGGCGGCGTCGGCCACGCGGTACGTCAGCGTCTGCGCGCCGAGCACCGCGGTGTCCACGGCACCGGTGACCGCGACCTGCGCCGTGAGGTCGCCGTCGACGGCGTCCACGGCCGTGACGCCGGTCATCGGGTCGAAGTCCGCGCCCTGGGTGACGGTGCCGTCGGCCGGGACCGTCAGCACCGGCGGCGTGGTGTCCGCGCGGCGCAGCGTGACCTCGTCGACCACGCTGTTCACCGGTGAGCCGGTGCCGTTGGCCTGGCTGCGCAGGGTGGTGACGGTGATCGAGTCGTCCGTGACCGCGACGTGCGAGTAGTTGCGGACCTTCTCCTGGTTGATCACCGAGGCGTACCAGGCGTCCGGCGCCTGCACGTCGTAGTACTTCGAGCCGCTGGCGGAGTTCGCGGTGACGTACAGCACCTCGCCGTCCGCGGCGGTGACCGTGCCCTGCGCGGCGGTCTCGGCCGGGTCTGCCAGGACGCCGTCCTCGATCAGGTACGACCGGGTGTAGCTGTGGTCGTGGCCCTGGAGCACGAGGTCGATGTCGAGGTCCGAGATGATCGTCGGCAGCGCGGCCCGCAGGTCGCGGATCTGCGTGTCGTTGACGTGTGCGGCGACCGAGTAGATCGAGTGGTGGAACGCCAGGACCTTCCAGGTGGCGTCGTCGCCGTGCTCGGCCACGACCCGCTCGAGGAACGCCTGGTGGGACGTCGTGTCGCCGCTGTTCGAGTTGATCACCATGAACAGGACGTCCTTGTACTCGAACCAGTAGTCGCCGCCGGAGGCGGTCGCCGACCCGGCGGCACCGGCCGTGGGGTCGAGGTTCGGGACGGTGTAGTGCTGCTCGTACGCCTTGGAGCCGACGTCGTGGTTGCCGTTCACCGGCACCAGCGGGATCTCCCGCAGCTGGTCGGGCGCGAGGAACGCGTCGTAGTGCGCCTCGTTGCCCGCGGACTCGACCTGGTCACCGGCGGAGAAGATCAGCTCGGCGTCCGGGTAGGTCGCCTCGGCGAGGTCGAGGGTGTCGGTCCAGCCGGCCTGGTCGTTCGCGACGTTCCCGGACGCGCCGATCTGCGGGTCGCCGACGAACAGGAAGTCGTAGTCGCCCGAGAAGTCCTGCGTGCGGAACTCGCTGGTCGCGGACCAGCCGCCCGTGGCGCTGCCGACCCGGTACACGTACGCCGTGTTCTCCGCGAGGCCGTCGAGCGTGGCCCGCCGGTTGAACTCGCCGGAGGTGGTCGCCGCACCCGTCGCCGTGATGGTGCGCGCCGCGGCCTCGGGGAACGCGCCGCCGGTCGCGACGGACGCCGGGGCGACCTGGACGACCTGCGCGGTGTCGGTGTCCGAGTACCAGGTCACGGAGCGCTGGCTGGCGTCCGCGCCGATGGACAGCACGACGTCCGACAGCACCGTGGGCGCGTCGGCGGCGACGGCGGTCAGCGCGGTGACGTCGAAGTAGATGTCGGAGCTGTCGTCGTTGGTCTGGTAGACCGCCGCGGCGATGGTGTTGGTGCCCTCGTGCAGCGCCGACACCGGCACCGAGAACGTCGACGAGACCGGGTCGCCGTTGTTGGCGCCCGCGTACATCTGGTTGCGCTCGGCCTCGGGAGCCGCCACGACCTTGTCGTCGAGGAACCCGGCGACCTGGGTGCCGTTGACGAAGATCTGCACCGCGTCGTCGTAGACCACGGTGCCGCGCAGGCTCGCGAGGTCGTCCACCTGCTCGCCGGTGAGGTCGAACTCCGACCGGAAGTGGAACGTCGGGACGTTCGGCACCCCGGTCCCGTTCAGGTACTGGTTCAGCAGCGTGACGGCGGTGTACGGGCCGATGCCGGACGCGGCGCCGCGCTTGGCGCCGAAGCCGCCGGTCCCGGACTTCCAGGCCGCGTCGTCGTAGTCGCCCGCGGTCCACACCAGGCGGTCAGGGTCGCCCGCCGCGGGGTCGGAGCCGTCGTCGGAGTAGCGCCACGTCGTGGTGCCGTCGAGGAACGTCGCGGGGTAGGTCGCGGCGTCGGCGTGCTCCGCCGTCGTCGCGAGGCCGCCGGCGGCGAGGGCGGCCATCGCCAGCGCCGAGGCGACCAGCCGCAGAGGGCGCGGCCGGGCGGCCGCGGGTGCAGATCGAGTCACAGGGGGTTTCTCTCTCGCAGGGTCCGCCCGGTCGGGGCGGTGCCGGCCGACCGCCCGGATCGGCGGCGGCCGTCGAGCGACGCTAGGGACCCCGGGTGACGGGACGGTGACCTGCGCGGACACCGCAGGTGTCCGATCGGTGCCTCAGGCACCTACATCCGGCAAACGTTTCCCCACGCAGCGGGCTCCCAGCGCGGGCTCAGACGACCGCGCGCCGCCGCCGCACCAGCGCCGTCACCCCGTAGATCCCCACCACGACCGCGACCAGCGCCGCCGTCGACAGCAGCTGCCCCCGCGCCGCCGGGTCCGCGAGCATCAGCACCACCACGCCCGCCAGCGCGGCGAGCGTCAGCCAGGTCAGCCACGGGTAGCCCCACATCCGCAGGCTCATCCGCTCCCCGCGCGCCGCCGCCTCGGCCTGCAGCCGGGGTCGCAGCCGCAGCTGCGCGACCGCGACCAGGACCCACACCACCAGCAGCGCCGCGCCGACCGCGTTGAGCAGGATGCCCAGCAGCGCGTCCGGCAGCGCGGCGTTCAGGCCCACCGCGACGACGCCGCACGCGACCGACACGAGCACCGCGACCCACGGCACCCCGCGCCCGGACACCCGGCGCAGCACCGCGGGGCCGTCGCCGCGCCCGGCGAGCGAGTACGCCATCCGCGACGTGCCGTAGACGTTCGCGTTGAACGCGGACAGCAGCGCGATCACGACGACGACCTCCATGAGGCGCGCCGCCCCGGGCAGCCCCGCGACCTCCAGCACCGCCACGAACGGCCCCTGCTGCAGCACCGGCGCGTCCCACGGCAGCACCAGCACCATGATCGCGACCGACCCGATGTAGAACGCGAGGATCCGCCACAGGATCGTGCGGGTGGCCCGGCCGACGGCGCGCTGCGGGTCCTGCGCCTCCGCGGCCGCGATGGCGACGATCTCGATCCCGCCGAACGCGAACACCACGACCAGCAGCCCCGCGGCGATGCCGCCCACCCCGGCGGGCGCGAACCCACCGTGGCCGAGCAGGTTGCTGGTGCCCACCGGGTCCGTGCCGGGCAGCAGCCCGAGCACCAGCAGCACGCCCACGACGAGGAACGCGACGATCGCGACGACCTTGATCAGCGCGAACCAGAACTCCAGCTCGCCGAACTTCCGGACGCCCGACAGGTTCACCACGGCGAACACCACGACGACGACCAGCGCCACCACCCACTGCGGGACGCCGGGCGCCCACCCGGTGACGATCTGCGCGACGCCCGTGATCTCCGCGCCCAGCACCATGATCAGCGTGAACCAGTAGACCCAGCCGAGCGTGAACCCGGCCCACCGCCCCAGCGCCTCCTCGGCGTACACCGAGAACGACCCGCTCGCCGGGCGTGCCGCCGCCATCTCGGCGAGCATCCGCATGACCAGGACGACGAGCACCCCGGCGATGGCGTACGACACCAGGACGGCGGGACCGGCGGTCGCGATGCCGACGCCGCTGCCGAGGAACAGCCCGGCGCCGATCGCAGAGCCGAGCCCCATCATCGTCAGGTGGCGGGTGCGCAGCCCGTGCCCGAGCGCCGCGCCGGGGCCACCCGGTGCGACCGTGCCCGTCGGCTCGTCGGTGGGCGCGGCGGCGGGGGTGCGGGGCATGAGGACTTCCGGTTCGGTGCACGGTGCGGGGGCGCCGCGGGGGCCGCGGCGCCGTTCACGGTAGCGGGTGCGCGGGCTACTCCTGGTCGCGGCGGCGGCGCTGCCCGGCGGTGCGCAGCCGGCTCAGGCTGCCGAGCCGCTGGTCGACGCGGCGGTCCACCTGCGCCGAGATCTGCGCCGAGATCGCGGAGCGCAGCTGGCGCCGCTCGGCGCGCAGGAACGCCATGTGCTCGAGGTGCAGCGCGCGCGACGTCGCGACGACCATGCCGATCATGACGACGCTGAACGGCAGCGCGATGAGGATCGCCGCCGTCTGCAGGGCGGTGAGCCCGCCCGCGACGAGCAGCGCGATGGCGAGCACGCCGCCGAGCGCCGCCCACAGCACGCGCAGCGGGGTGCGCGGCTCGGGGTCGCCCCCGGCGGACAGCATGGAGACGACCAGCGCCCCCGAGTCCGCGGACGTGATGAAGAACAGCGCGACGAGGATGATCGCCCCGACGGACAGCACCGCCCCGCCGGGCAGCCCGGCGAGCAGGTCGAACAACGCGTTCTCCGGGACGACCTCGCCGTCCGGCCCGACGAGCCCGCCGCCGCCGAACAGCTCGGTGTAGAGCGCGGAGCCGCCGAGGACCGAGAACCACAGGAAGCACACCAGCGACGGCACGAGCAGCACCCCGCCGACGAACTCCCGCACCGTCCGGCCGCGCGAGATCCGGGCGATGAAGATCCCGACGAACGGGGACCACGAGATCCACCAGCCCCAGAAGAACGTCGTCCAGGACGCCTGCCACTCCTCGCCCGCCGTCCCGGCGTACGCCGACACGTTGAGCATCATCGGGACCACGTCGGCCAGGTAGATGCCGATGGACTGCACGAACTCGCGCAGCAGGAACAGCGTCGGCCCGAGCAGCAAGACCGCGACCATGAGCAGCCCGGCGAACGAGACGTTGACGTTGGAGAGCCACTTCAGGCCCTTGTCGAGGCCCGACACCACCGACAGCGTCGCCACGCCGGTGATCACGACGATGATGACGACCTGCAGCGTCGTCGAGGACTCGGCGATCCCCATGTGCTCCAGCCCGGCGCCGATCTGCAGCACCCCGAGCCCGAGCGACGTCGCGACGCCGAAGATCGTGCCGACCACGGCGGTGATGTCGATGACGTCGCCGAGGCGCCCCCGCACCCGGTCGCCGAGGATCGGCTCCAGCGCCCAGCGGATCGAGATCGGCCGGCCCTTGCGGTGCACGGTGTACGCGATGGCGATGCCGACGACGACGTAGATCGCCCAGGCGCTCAGCCCCCAGTGCAGGTACGTCTGGCTCATCGCCGTCTGCGCGAGCTGCTCCGGGGTGCCGGTGACGCCCGGCTTGGGGTCGGCGTAGTGGCTCAGCGGCTCGGCCACGCCCCAGAACACCAGGCCGATGCCCATGCCGGTCGCGAACAGCATCGAGAACCAGCTGCCGAGCGAGTACTCCGGCTCGTCGTCGTCCTGCCCGAGCGTGATGTCGCCCCAGCGGCCGACGCCGAGCCAGATCGCGAACGCCACGAACGCGGCGACCAGCAGCACGTAGTACCAGCCGAACGCGCTGACGACGTTGGACTGCGCCCGGCCGACGAGGTCGCTCGCCTGGTCGGGGAACACGATCGTCAGGCCGGAGACGACGGCGACCACGGCGACCGCACCCCAGAACACGACGGGCGCGGTACCCCAGGGGCCGCGACGCGCGGTGGCGGTCGCGGTCTGGTCGTCGTCGGTCGTCGTCACGGGCGGCACCTCGCAGCTGTCGGGTCCTGGGCAGCGCATCAGCGTAAACACGCACGCTCGCACCCTGCGAGCCGACGGCACCTACGGAGGTCAGCCCCGCGTGGCCGCGGCGCGCGCGAGCCGCTTGTCGCGTTCCTCCTGCTTCATCTCCCTGGCCCGCACCTCGCCGCGCAGCGTCGTGCGGGCCACCCAGTCCAGCAGCCCGCCGTCCGCCCCGGCACCGTCGGGGCCGTCCGTGAAGAGCCGGCCGTACCGGATCCGGCTGAACACGTCGGGCAGCCGCCCGGCGAGGTAGGCGACGGCGACCCTGCCGAGCAGCCACGCCGCGCCGAGGCCGTTCAGCACGCCGACCACCACGACGAGCGTCGACGTCACCGGTGCGGGTCGCGGCGCGCCCCAGACGAGCGCCACCACCGTGGGTGCCACCGCGACGCTCGTCGCCAGGATCACCACCCACACGTGCAGCCCGATGTTGCCGTTCGCGTCGTTGGGACCGACCCGGCGCCGCGGGTCCACCCCCGGCGAGACGCCGATCGCCGAGGTCAGCACCGCCGCGCCCGTGGCCGCGCCCATCACCGCGGGGATCGCCGCCGCGACCAGCGGCACCGTCCACCACGCCCCGCTCAGCACCACGAACGGCACCGTGACCGCGAGCACCCGTGGCGCGAACACCAGCAGCATCGCCCACTGCCGTCCCCGCACGTCGCTGCGCACCGACGTCGCGTCCTCGCCGACGACGTTCTGCCACACCGCCGTGCCGTCCTGCCCGTACAGGTTGCAGCCGCCCAGCCCGAGCACGAACGCCACGATCACCCCCGCGAACGCCGCGCCGGGCCGCGCCCAGTCCACCAGGAGCAGCAGCGTCCCGATGACGATGCCCGTCCACAGCGCGGTCGAGCTCTCCAGCGCCCGCCACGGGTCGCGCCGCCACTGCCGGATCTCCTTGCCGATCACCGCACCCGTCTGCGTCGCGGGCAGCAGCCCGCCGCCCGCCACCAGGGCGGGCGACCGGGGCCGTCCGCGCCGCCGGGCGGTCCGGCCCGGACGCGGCACCAGCAGGGCCAGCGCCGCCGCCAGCAGCACCGCGTCGAGGGCCGCGAGCGCCCCCAGGAGCAGCAGCGCCCCGCCCAGGTCGCCCGCCGCCGCACGGTCCGCCGCGAGCAGCGGCCAGGAGGACGGCAGCGCCTCCAGCACGGTGAGCACCGGTCCCTCGGCGAGCCCGCGGCGCAGCAGCACCGCGACGCTCTCGACCGTCACGGAGACGACCATCCAGCCCGTGAACATCGCGGCGAACATGATGCCGAACTGCACGCCCGCGATCTGGATGCCGAGCCGCGACTGCATCGCCGCGCCGAGCAGCCCGTAGACGACGCGGGACAGCATGATCACGCCCGCGCCCGCCAGCACGGCGCCCACAGCCCCGACCAGGGCCGGGACGACGCCGCCCCGGGCGGCGTGCGCGACGACCGACCCCTGCGCGAGGAGCACGTACCCCGCCGCGATGCTGACGAACACGCTGACCAGCAGCCCGCGCGCGACCACGCGGCGCGGCAGCGGGAGCAGCGCGAAGTACTCCGCGCGCAGCACCCCGGCGCCGCTCATCAGCACGGGCCCGACCATGCCGCCGACCAGCCAGCCCGCCAGCACCAGCAGCAGCACCGACCGGCGGATGCCCTCGTCCGGCACCAGCACCGCCGCCGCCCAGGTGACGGCGACCAGCACCCCGCCGATGACCCAGCCCGCCGCCCGCAGCCCGGGAAGCGAGTTGCGCAGCATGGCGAACTTCAGGGCGATCATCCCGCGATCCACGCCAGCTCCTCCTCCGCGACCTCGGGGGCGCCGACCAGGTCCACGAACCGGTCCTCCAGGGACGACCCGCCCCGGACCTCGTCGAGGGTGCCCGCCGCCGCGACCTGGCCCCGGACCACGATCGCGACCCGGTCGCACAGCTGCTCGACCAGCGCCATCACGTGGCTGGACACCACCACCGACCCGCCCGCCGCCGTGAACCGGCGCAGGATCCGGGTGAGCACCCGCGCCGACACCGGGTCGACGGCCTCGTACGGCTCGTCCAGCACGAGCACGCGAGGCGTGTGCAGCAGCGCCGTCGCCAGGCCGATCTTCTTGCGCATCCCGGTGGAGTACTCCCCCACCAGCGTGCCCAGCGCCTCGGCCTCCTCGAGCTCCAGCACGCGCAGCAGCTCGGCCGTGCGGGCCGCGACGACGTCGCGCGGCATCCGGCGGAACCGCCCCCAGTACGTCAGCAGCTCGCCGCCGGTGAGCCGCTCCGGCAGGGCGAGCCCGTCGGGCAGCACCCCGAGGCGCCGCTTCGCCTCGACCGGGTCCGCCCACACGTCCACGCCGTGCACCAGCGCCCGCCCCGCGGAGGGGCGCAGCAGCCCGACCGCCATCGACAGCGCCGTCGTCTTGCCCGCGCCGTTCGGCCCGACGACGCCGTAGAACGACCCGGGTGGCACCACCAGGTCCATGTCGTGCACCGCGACCTTCTCGCCGAAGGTCCGCCGCAGCCCGCGCAGCTCCAGCGCCGCGTGCTCGGGGACCTGCCCGCTCGTGTGCTCGCTCATGCCGTCCAGCGTGACCGCCCCACCCCGGCGGCGGATCGGCCGATCGGCCAGGACCTCCCGCCGACCGGCCACCCTCCTGCGTCCGCCCGGACGCCCGGGGGGTGCGCCTGCCTACGATCGGGGCGTGGCGGAGGACCGACCGGCGGGGAGCGTGGCGCGCGCGTGGCGGCGCGTGTCCCCGTTCACCGTGCCCCGCACCGCCGGGGACTGGGCGAGCGACGGCGTCGTCACCGGGCTGCTGACGCTGTCCTGGATCGCCAGCGTCATTGGTGATCGCCCCGCGCAGATCCCCGCGTGGTTCTGGCCGGTCGACGTCGCCCTCGGCGCCGTGGCGTGCCTCGCGCCGTGGTGGTCGCGGCGGTACCCGGTCGGCGTCGCCCTGCTGCTGGTCGTCCCGGCCGCCACGTCGCTGTCCGGCGGCATCGCCGGCCCGGTCGCCGTGTTCCGGGCCGCGCAGCTCGGCCGCCCGCGCTGGGCGCTCGTCGCGGCCCTGCTGCACGTCGCCACGGGACTGCCGTACCACCACGTGCTCCCGTTGCCCGGCATGTCGTGGACGGTCTACGCCGTCGTCATCCCGCTGCTCTACGCCCTGGCCGTCACCCTCGGCCTGCTCAGCCGGTCGCGCCGCCTGGTCATCGCCGGGCTGCGGGAGTCCGCCGCCCGCGACCGCGAGCGCTACGAGGAGCGCCTGGCCGGGACGCGGCGCGAGGAGCGGGAGCGGATCGCCCGGGAGATGCACGACGTCCTGGCGCACCGCATCTCCCTGCTGTCCGTGCACGCGGGCGCCCTGGAGTTCCGCACCAGCCCCGACGCGGCCCCCGGCACCGGGCCGAGCACCGCGGAGGTCCGCGACGCCGCCCGGGTCATCCGCGAGAACGCGCACCTCGCCGTCGAGGACCTGCGCGGCCTGCTCGGGCTGCTGCGCGCCGACGAGGACGACCTCGCCGGGGGCCGCCCGCAGCCGCGCCTGACCGACATCGCGCGGCTCGCCGCCGAGGCCGGGGCCGCCGGGCAGCAGGTCGACCTCGCGCTCGACGTCGACGGCGCGGGGCTGCGCGAGTCCACCCAGCGCACCGTCTACCGGGTCGTCCAGGAGTCGCTGACCAACGCCCGCAAGCACGCCCCGCACGCCGCCGTCCGGGTCCGCGTCACCGGCACCGCGGAGGGTGTCCGGGTCGCCGTCGACAACGCCGTCCCCGTCGGCGTCACCGACGCCGACCTGCCCCCGGGCGGCAGCGGGCTCGTCGGCCTCGCCGAGCGGGTGCGCCTGGACGGCGGGACGCTGCGGCACGGCGTCGAGGCCGGTCGGTTCCGGGTCCTCGCCGACCTCCCCGGGGGCGCCCGGTGACCGGCGACCTCGCGGCCCGCGTGCTGCTCGTGGACGACGACCCCCTCGTCCGCGCCGGGCTGCGGCTCATGCTCGCCGGGCACCCCGGCCTCGACGTGGTCGGCGAGGCCGATGACGGCACCGCCCTGCTCGACGCCGTCACCACCCACCGGCCCGACGTCGTCCTGCTGGACGTCCGGATGCCCGGCCTCGACGGCGTGTCCGCGCTCACCGCCCTGCGCGCCGCGCACACCGACCCGCCCGCCGTCGTCATGCTGACGACGTTCCGCGCCGACGCCCTCGTGCTGTCCGCGCTGCGCGCCGGTGCCGCGGGCTTCCTGCTCAAGCACACCCCGCCCGAGCAGATCGTCGCCGCCGTCGTCGCGGCCGCCGCCGGGGAGCCCACCGTCTCCCCCGCCGTCCTCGGGCAGCTCATCGACCACGTCCGCCTCGGCGCCGACGCCGCGCCGACCCCCGCACCCGACCCGCTCGACGGCCTCACCGACCGGGAGCGCGACGTCGCGCTCGCCGTCGCCGACGGGCTGTCGAACAGCGAGATCGGCGCGCGGCTCTACCTCAGCGTCGGCAGCGTGAAGGCCCACCTTTCGAGCGCGCTCACCCGGCTCGGGCTGGACAACCGCGTCCAGCTCGCCATCGCGGCGCACGAGTCCAGGCGGCGCGCCTGACCATGCCGCGCTGCCTGGTCACCACGCCTGGGCGGCGAACCAGCGGACGATCTCGGGGGCCCGGCGGCGCCAGTACGCCTCGACCTCGGCGCGCTCGACAGGCAGCCCCGGGTCGTCGTTGACGTCGTCCAGGTACCCGAGACCGCGCACGATCGCGGAGATCGCACTCTCCGGCGACGCCGGCTGGTAGCGGTCGACGAAGAGCACCAGGCCCTCCTCGACGGTCAGGTCCGTCCGCTGCTCGATGACCATGAGGTCGAAGTAGTCCCGCAGCTCGCCCCGGTCCGCGATCACCTTGACCTTGGTCGCGAGCAGGTCGGGCAGCGACGCGATGCGCACCCCGTCGACCTCCGTGAACCCGCGCAGCGGGCGCTGCGTGCTGGCGTCGAGGAACTGGACCTTGGTGTCCTCGAACACGCCGTTGAGCGTCCCGGGGCCCTGGTCCGTGACGGCGAACCGGCCACGGGACCGGAGCACCTCGACCAGGACCGCCTCGTCGAACGGCCCGTCGGTGAAGAAGTCGAGGTCACGGGACAGGCGGTGGTGCAGGTGCGCGGCCAGGGCGGTGCCCCCGGCGAGGTAGGCGGTCCGGGGCACGGCGGGGCCGAGCTCGCGCCACGCGTCGGCGGCACCCTCGGGCAACGCCGGACCGAGCGTCGGCTCCTCCCCCGTGGTGTCGGTCATGCGGCCCTCGCGACGTCGAGGAGCCAGCGGTCGCGCGCCGGGAAGGAGCGCGAGCGCACCGCCCGCTCCAGCGCCGCGTAGGGCAGCGCGGTCAGCGCCCAGGCGGTCGCCGTGGGGTCGGGCGCGGTCAGCAGCCGGGAGGCCACGAACGCGGCGTCGGCGGGCAGGGTCAGCGCGCGGGCGTCCACGTTCCAGAACAGGTGGTGGAACCGCGCCGGGACCTTCGTGACGGGTGCGCGCGGGGCGGGTCGGGGCAGGGCGGCGGCCTTGATGTCGCCGAGCAGGGCAGTAGGCCACGTCGCCAGGTCGTGTGCCACCCACTCGTCGACCTCGACCGCCCGGCCGGCGGCCACCGTGCGGGTGCGCCGGGCGACCAGCCCGCGGGTCTCGAGCATGCGCAGGGCCTTGGCGGCGGTCGTGGGACTCGTCCCGGTGAGCCGCGCCAGCGCCCGGGCCGAGCGGATGCCCAGCGGAGCGTGTGCGACCGCCTTGGCAGCGAGGACCGTCTCCCGGGTCAACCCGCTGTCGCGGCGCGGCACCGTGCCGATCTCGTCCGCGACCGCGCGGGCGACGTCCGCGGGCACCCGGCGCGCGGACCCCGGGCCGGGCGCGGCAGGCACACCGAGCCGGTCGAGCAGGCGGTGCGCGCGGGGCAGCGAGATCCCGGTCACCGCGGCGACTGCCGGGGCCGAGGTTCCGTCCATATCGTGATGGTAGCGCTTGGGTGGCCCTCAGTCCCGGACCCGCGTCGCCCAGAACGCCACCGCCCCCGCAGCCGCGACGTTGAGCGAGTCGACCCCGCCCGCCATCGGGATCCGCACGGTCAGGTCGGCCGCCGCGATCGTCGCGGGCTTGAGCCCGTCGCCCTCCGCGCCGAGCACCAGGGCCAGCCGCTCGGGGGCGTCGGCCTCCAGGACGTCGAGGCTGACCGAGTCGTCGGACAGCGCCAGCGCGGCGGTGACGAAGCCGGCCTCGCGCAGCGTCTCGATGCCGGACGGCCAGGGGTCGATGCGGGTCCACGGCACCTGGAACACCGTGCCCATCGACACCCGCACCGACCGCCGGTACAGCGGGTCCGCGCACTGCGGCGTGACCAGCACGGCGTCGACCCCGATGGCGGCGGCGGAGCGGAACGCCGCGCCGACGTTGGTGTGGTCCACCACGTCCTCCAGCACCGCGACCCGCCGCGCCCCGGCCCCGCCCCGCGCGCCCGCGAGCACCGACGCGACGGACGGCAGCGGCGGTCGGTGCATCGACGCCAGCGCCCCGCGGTGCACGTGGAAGCCGGTGATGACCTCCAGCACGGCGGGCTCGGCGACGTAGACCCGCACGGGCTCGCCGTCGGGATCCCGGGACTCGAGCATGGCCGTCAGGTCGGGCAGCCAGCGCGGGGACACCAGCACGGACCGGGGGCGGTGCCCGGCGGCGAGCGCGCGCCCGAGCACCGTGGAGCTCTCGGCGATGTACAGGCCCTTGGCGGGCTCGTGCCGCGAGCGCAGCGCGACGTCGGTCAGCGAGACGTAGTCGGCGAGCCGCTCGTCGTCGGGGTCGGTCAGGGGGACGATGTCGAGCGCGGGCACGCCCGCCATCATCCCCCGTCGCGGCTCAGCCGAGGAACTCCAGCGCCGCGGCGACCAGCAGCCGCCGACCGGCGGCGAGGGTGGGCTCGTCCTCGGGCGCGAACTGCGCGGTGTGGTTGCCCGGGACCTCCGGGGACATGCCGGACGCGAACCCCTCGGGGAACATCGCGTGCGCCATGCCGCCCCAGAACCAGAAGGCGTACGGGACGGGGTCCCCCTCGTAGCGGCCCTTCGGCAGGCCGTACTCCGAGAAGTCCTCGGAGCCCATGAGCGGGTCCGCGATCCGGACGGAGCCCTCGGGCAGGACGGCCTGCTGCGCGGCCATCACCCGGTCCACGACGGCGGGGGTGTTCACGGTGGCGGGCGGGTTCTCGCGGATGCCGATGGTGGGCGGCTCGGGGCACCCGGCGGCGGCCGCCTCGGCCTCGACGATCCGGCGCACGGCCGCGACCGCACGGGCCATGGAGGCGTCCGAGCGGGCCCGGAGGTTGACGGTGAAGGTGGCGTCGTCGGGGATGATGTTCGACTTCGTCCCGGCGTGGAACGTGCCGACGGTGACGACCAGCGGGTCCTCCGGGGAGGTCTCGCGCGCGGCGATGGTCTGCAACCGGGTGATGGCGTACGCGGCGGTGAGGATCGGGTCGACGGTGACGAACGGCCGCGACCCGTGGCCGCCGCGCCCGTGGATGGTGACGTCGAGGGTGCACGCCGCCGCCATGAGCAGCCCGCGGGCGTGGTGCGCCACCCCGGCGGGGATCGGCCCGACGTGCTGACCGAGCGCGACGTCCGGCTTCGGGAACCGGGTGAACAGGCCGTCCTCCAGCATGGCGTTCGCGCCGGACGCGGTCTCCTCGGCGGGCTGCCCGACGACCATCAGGGTGCCGGACCACGCGTCCCGGGTCGCGGCGAGGGTGTCGACGGCGGATGCGAGCGCGGTGACGTGCATGTCGTGGCCGCAGGCGTGCATGGTCGGGACGGTCTCGCCCGCGGGGTTCACGTCGGTGTGCCGGCTCTGGTACGGCTTGCCGGAGTCCTCCAGCACGGGAAGCCCGTCCATGTCGGCGCGCAGCATGACCACGGGGCCGTCGCCGTTGCGCAGCAGCCCGACGACGCCGGTCCCGCCGACGCCCTCGGTGACCTCCAGCCCGGAGGCCCGCAGCTCGGCGGCGAGCGCGGCGGCGGTGCGGTGCTCGCGCCCGGACAGCTCGGGGTGGGCGTGCAGGTCGCGGTACAGGTCCCGCCAGTGCGCGTCGCGCGGGTCGGCGGCGTCCAGGACCCGGGCCGCGCGCCCGGGGTCGGCCGGGGCGGGCGGGAGGTGGGTGTCGGGGCTGGCGTGCATGCGGACGTCCCTCCGGTCGGTGCTGCGCCCCGCCACGACCGACGGGGCTCCGGACGACCGTACCGCGCCCGCGCCGCTGACCTGCGGTGACGCCAGGGGGTCCCCACGGCGCGGCGGACACGGGTGCCGACCCCTGCCGCGGCAGGGTCCGGAGCCCTACCATCGGCCCCATGCGGTACGGGGTGCTGGGGCCCGTCGAGATCCGCACCGCAGGCGGGGACGAACCCGTCCGCGGCGCCCGTCAGCGTGCCCTCCTGGCGGTGCTGCTGGCGCACCGCCGCACGATGGTCCCCCGCGAGCGCCTGGTCGCCGCGCTGTGGCCGGAGGGCGCGCCGCCGTCCTCGGAGCACACGCTGCACAGCCACGCGTCGCGGGTGCGGGCGTTCGTCGGACCGGAGCTGCGCGCCGTGGAGGGCGGCTACCGGCTGGATCCGGGCGACCTGGACGCCGACCGCTTCGACCGGGCGCTGCGCGAGGCGCACCGGCTGTCCGTCCGGGAGCCGGCGGCCGCGGCGACGCTGCTGGACGAGGCGCTGCGGCTGTGGCGTGGCCCGGCGTTCGGGACCGAGGCGGACCTGCCGGAGGTGCAGGCCGAGGCGGACCGGCTGGAGACCAACCGGCGCGCGGCGCACGAGGCCCTGGCGCGGGCGCTGCTGCCCACCGACCCGGACCGCGCCGCGGACTCCGCGGAGCAGGCGCTGGACGGCGACCCGTACCGGGAGGGCGCGTGGGTGCTGCTGGTGCGGGCGCTCGACGCCGGGGGCCGGCCCGACGCGGCGGCTGCCGCCTACCGGCGCGCGGCCGAGAGCCTCGCGGAGATCGGGCTGCTGCCCGCGCAGGACCTGCGGGCCGCCCGGTCGGCGGTCCGCCTCCACGGTCAGCGCAGCAACCGGTAGAACCAGAACAGGTCGTGCTCGACGGGCAGCACCTCGACGCCCGCGAACCCGGCGGCGCGCGCGTACCGCTCCAGGGTGGCCGGACGCATCACGGTGCCGGTCCCGGCGCTCGGGGTGCGGGACAGGCCGTCGGGCAGGCACACCGTGAGCGAGAAGCCGTAGTACCAGCGGTCCAGGGCCTCCGCCGGTGTCGCGAGGTCGGCGGCCACGCGCTCGTCGGCGACCAGCACCCAGCCGTCCTCGGCGACCATCGCCCGCGCCGCCGCGAGCACCGCCACGGGGTCGCTGAGGTCGTGCACGCACTCGAACGCCGTGACCACGTCGAACGCCCCCGCAGCCTCGACCGCCACCTCCCCGGCGTCCCGCTCCACGAACGCGACCCGGTCCCCCACCCCCGCGGCGGCGGCGTTCCGCCGCGCGGCCGCCACGGACGGGCCGTCGACGTCCACGCCCGTGACCGCGCTGGCCGGGTACGCCAGCGCCAGCCCCACGGACGACCAGCCCTCCCCGCACCCGACGTCCGCCACGCCGGCCCCCGCCCGCAGGCGCGCGTCCAGGTCCGGGACCTGCGCCGCGAGCAGCGGGGCGAGGCCGTGCAGGAAGAACGGGCGGTTCAGCGCCGCCTGCGCCTCCCGGGCGTCCGCCCCGAGCCGCGCCCACGACACCCCGCCGCCCGACCGGTAGGCGGCGTGCAGATCGTCGACCACGCGGGCGCTCGCGGCGTGCAGCCGGGCCAGCGGCGCCAGGTACGACGGCGAGTCGGCGTCGGTCAGCACCTCGGCGGCACCCGGGGTGAGCGCGAAGGCACCGTCCGCCAGCGTCACGTAGCCCGTCGCGGCCTGGTGCTCCAGCCACTCCCGCACGTACCGGGGGTCGGTGCCGGTGAGCGCGGCCAGCCGGTCGGCGGTGCACGGGCCCTCCGCCGCCAGGGCCCGGTACCAGCCCAGGCGGTCCCCGGCGTGCACGGCGGCGAGCTCCTGCGCGCCCAGGCTCGCGGCGAGCAGCCGGGCGGCGACGTCCTCGGTCGCGGGACCGACGGGCAGCAGCAGGTCGGTGGGCCCGGGCTCCTCGACGGTCGTCATCGGTCCTCCCTCGGGACGGCCGCCCGGCGTGGCGGCGCTCGCCGTCCAGCGAACACCCACCCCTCGCAGGCTCAGGTGAGCGCGGGCCGCTCCCGTCGCCACGCGCGGCCGCCCGCGAGCGCCGCCACGCCGCCGACGACGGCGAGCACCGGCACGACCAGGAAGGCGGTGTGCGCCCCGACCTGGTCGGCGAGCGCCCCGAGCAGGAACGGCGCCAGGCCGATGGCGAGCCCGCCCGCGACGGTCGCGCGGGCCTGCGCGGCGTCGGTCGCCCCGCCCGCCGCACCCAGCAGCAGGGCGATGGCCAGCGGGTAGTGCGCGCCGTAGCCCAGCCCGGCGAGGACCAGCCCGCCCAGCGCGACGGCGGGGGTCGTGGCGGTCCACAGCACCGCCCACCCGGCGACGGCGACGCCGAACGCCCCGGCGAGCAGCCGCGCGGGCGAGAACCGCAGCGACAGCGGGCCGACGACGAACCGGATCACCGTCATGCCCGCGACCAGCCCGGCGGTGGTGGCGGTGGCGATCCCCGCGCCGGCGGCGGTGCGCTCCCGCACGAGGTCCGCCGCCCAGTAGGTGGTGGCGTTCTCGACCGCGATGGCGGCGAGCACCGCGAGGACGAACCACCGGGACGCGACCACCGCGCGCCCGGCGGGGGCGACCACCCGCGCGTCCACGGCCCCCGCCTCCACGGCCTCCGCCTCCACGACCGACGCCGGCGCGCCCGGCACGGAGCGCACCGGGTGGTCCGCGCGGGGCAGCCTCCGGACCAGCAGCGCGGTGGCGAGCGCGAGGGCGGCCGTGACCGCGACGGCGGGTCGCCACCCCCACCCGACCGCGACGCACGCTCCGACCGCGAGCGGGCCGAGCAGGCCGACGCCCGCGCCCACGCCGTTGGCCTCGGTGACCGCCGCGGACGCCGCGCGCCCGTGGTGGTCGGCCAGCCCGGCCTGGGAGGACGCGATCATGACGTTGCCCCCGACCGCGACGACGACCATCGCGCCGAGCGTCACCGGCAGCGCCCCGCCGGTGACCAGCAGCGCGATCCCCGCGGCGAGCAGCACGCACGCGCCCGCCAGCGCGGGCTGCCGCCCGAGGCGCCGCACCGCGGCGGGGGTGACGGCGGCGGCGAGCACCGCGCCGACGGCCATGGCCGTGCCGTGCAGCCCGGCCTGGGCGTTGCTCAGACCGAGGTCGGACGCGAGCAGCGGGACGCTCGGGTTGAACGAGTAGAGCAGCCAGCCCCAGGTCACGAAGGAGCCGTACAGGGTCAGGGTGTACCGGTCCCGGTGGAGCCGTGGCGCCGGTGCCGCGGTGCGCGTCGTCACCCGACCGACCCTAGGGCTCCGACCTGCGGCGGCACCGGGCCTTCCGGCCCGGCGCCGCCACCGTCTCCCGGGGCGTCCCGCGTCAGTCCGTCGCCGCGACCGCCGCCGCGAACTGGCTGGCGTACAGCCGCGCGTACGCGCCGCCCGCCGCGAGGAGGTCCGCGTGGCTGCCCTGCTCCACGATCGACCCGTGCTCCATCACGAGGATGGTGTCGGCGTCCCGGATGGTCGACAGCCGGTGCGCGATGACGAAGGACGTCCGCCCGGACCGCAGGGCGTTCATCGCCTGCTGCACCAGCACCTCGGTGCGGGTGTCGACCGACGACGTCGCCTCGTCCAGGACGAGGATCGCGGGGTCCGCGAGGAACGCCCGGGCGATGGTCAGCAGCTGCTTCTCCCCCGCCGAGAGGTTCGCGGCCTCGTCGTCCACCACGGTGTCGTACCCGTCGGGCAGGGCCCGGACGAACTGGTCGACGTGCGTGGCCACGGCGGCCTCGACCAGCCGCTCCTCGTCCACGTCCTGCACGCCGTAGGCGATGTTCTCCCGGATGGTGCCGCCGAACAGCCACGTGTCCTGCAGCACCATGCCGACCTGGGACCGCAGCGCGTCCCGGGTGGTGGCCCGGGTGTCGACGCCGTCCAGCGTGATGCGGCCGCCGTCGATCTCGTAGAACCGCATGAGCAGGTTGACCAGCGTGGTCTTGCCCGCGCCGGTGGGACCGACGACGGCGACGGTCTGCCCGGGCTCCGCGACCAGCGACAGCCCGTCGATCAGCGGCTGGTCCTCGACGTACCGGAACGACACGTCCTCGAAGACGACCCGGCCGCGCACCCGCTCCGGGAGCACGGCGGGCTCGGCCGGGTCCGGTGTCTGCTCGTCGGCGTCCAGCAGCTCGAACACCCGCTCCGCCGAGGCGACGCCGGACTGCAGCAAATTCATCATCGAGGCGATCTGGGTGATCGGCTGCGTGAACTGCCGGGAGTACTGGATGAACGCCTGCACGTCGCCGAGGGTCAGCGACCCGGAGGCGACCCGCAGGCCGCCGACGACCGCCACGACCACGTAGTTGAGGTTGGCGAGGAAGCCCATCGCGGGCTGGATGATCCCCGAGATGAACTGGGCCTTGAACGACGCCTCGTACAGGTCGGCGTTCTGGTCGTGGAACTCCGCGACGGCCTGCTCCTGGCGGCTGAACACCTTGACCAGCGCGTGCCCGGTGTACATCTCCTCGATGTGGGCGTTCAGCGTGCCGGTGACCCGCCACTGCGCGACGAACTGCGGCTGCGACCGCTTCGCGATCAGCGCGGTGACGACGACGGACAGCGGGACGGTGACGAGCGCGACCAGCGCCAGCAGCGGCGAGATCCAGAACATCATCGCGAGCACGCCGACGACGGTGAGCACCGCGGTGATGAGCTGCGACAGCGTCTGCTGCAGCGTCTGGGCGACGTTGTCGATGTCGTTCGTGACCCGGCTGAGCACCTCGCCGCGCGGCTGCCCGTCGAAGTACCGCAGCGGCAGCCGCCCGAGCTTGGTCTCGACGTCGGCGCGCAGGTGCCGCACGACCCGCTGCACGACACCGGTCGTGATGAGCCCCTGCACCCACTGGAACAGCGCCGAGGCGACGTAGATCGCCAGCACCGCGAGCAGCAGGTCCCGCAGGTGCGTGAAGTCGACGCCCTGGCCGGGCACGACGTCCATCCCGGACAGCATGTCCGCGAGCTGGTCCTGCCCGTCGGCGCGCAGCCCCTCGATCGCCTGCTCCTTCGAGACACCGGCGGGCAGCTGCCCGCCGACCACCCCGTCGAAGATCACGTTGGTGGCGGTGCCGAGCACCTTCGGGCCGGACACGGCGAGCGCGACCGACGCGATGCCGAGCAGCACCACGGCGACCAGCCGCCACCGCTCGGGCCGCAGCACGGCGAGCAGCCGCTTGCCGCTGGCCTTGAAGTCGAGGGACTTCTCCCCCGGCATGCCCATGCCGCCCATCGGGCCGGGGCCGCGCTGCGGCATCCGCCGGGGCGCCGACTGCTTCTGGTCGTCGCTCACGCCGCCTCCTCCGCGCTCAGCTGGGACAGGACGATCTCGGTGTAGGTCGGGCAGTCCGCCATGAGCTCGGCGTGCGTGCCCGTGCCGACCACGCCGCCCTCGTCCAGGACGACGATGCGGTCGGCGTCCCGGATCGTGGCGACGCGCTGGGCGACGACCACCACCGAGGCGTGCCGGGTCTCGGGGACCAGCGCGGCCCGCAGGGCGGCGTCGGTCGCGAAGTCCAGCGCGGAGAACGAGTCGTCGAACAGGTAGATCGACGGCTTGCGGACCAGGGCCCGCGCGATGGCGAGCCGCTGGCGCTGCCCGCCGGAGACGTTGGTGCCGCCCTGGGCGATCGGGGCGTCGAGGCCGTCCGGCATCTCCTCGACGAAGCCGCGCGCCTGCGCGACCTCCAGCGCGTGCCACAGGTCCTCGTCGGTGGCGTCGGGGTTGCCGTACCGCAGGTTGGAGGCGACGGTCCCGCTGAACAGGTACGGGCGCTGCGGCACCAGGCCGATCAGCGACCACAGGTCCTCGGGGGCGAGGTCCCGGACGTCCACGCCGTCGACGGACACCGTCCCCGACGTCGCGTCGAACAGCCGCGGCACCAGGTTGAGCAGCGTGGTCTTGCCGGAGCCGGTCGAGCCGATCACGGCGGTGGTCTGCCCCGGCTCGGCGACCAGGTCCACCCCGTGCAGCACCGGCCGCTCCGCGCCCGGGTACCGGAAGCCGACGTCGCGCAGCGCGAGGCGCCCGCGCACCTGCGGCAGCCGCACCGGCGCCGCGGGCGGGACGACGCTGCTGTCCGTGTCGAGGACGTCGGTGATGCGCTCGGCGGACACGACGGCCCGCGGCACCATCACGAACATCATCGTCGACATCATGACCGCCATCAGGATGTACATGATGTAGCTGAGGAACGCGGTCAGGGCGCCGATCTGCATGTCCCCGGCGTCGATCCGCCGGGCGCCGAACCACAGCACGCCCACGCTGGTCGCGTTCATGATGAGCATGACCGCCGGGAACATCAGCGCCATCAGGCGCCCGACCCGCAGCGAGGTGTCGAACAGCGCGTCGTTCGCGACGCCGAACCGCTCGGCCTCCCGGCGCTCGCGCACGAACGCCCGGATGACCCGCAGGCCGGTGATCTGCTCGCGCATGACGCGGTTGATCGCGTCGATCCGCTGCTGCATCGTCCGGAAGTACGGCACCATCCGGCTGACGATCAGCCCGACGACCACGCCGAGCACCGGCACGACGACCAGCAGCAGGCCGGACAGCGCCACGTCCTCCTGCAGGGCGAGCACGACGCCGCCGACCAGCATGATCGGGGCCATCAGCATGATCGTGAACGACAGCAGCACGACCATCTGCACCTGCTGCACGTCGTTCGTGGTGCGGGTGATGAGCGACGGGGCACCGAACTGCCCGACCTCCTGGGCCGAGAAGTCCTGCACCCGCGTGAACAGCCGCTCCCGCACGTCGCGCCCGAAGGACATCGCGACGCGCGCGCCGACGTACACCGCCGCGATGGAGCAGGCGACCTGCAGCAGGCTGACGACGAGCATGACGCCGCCGATGCGCAGGATGTAGCCGGTGTCGCCGACGGCGACGCCCTTGTCGATGATGTCGGCGTTGAGGCTGGGCAGGTAGAGCGTCGCGACGGTCTGCGCGAGCTGGAGCAGCAGCACGACCACGACCTGCGCGCGGTAGGGGCGCAGGTGGTCGCGGAGCAGGCGGAGCAGCATGGGACTCCCGGTCCGGGTGGTGCGGGTGGGGGCGCGGTCGGCGAGGTCGGCGCGGGGGCGTCGGCTCCGGGGGCCGGGGTGCGGCGCGGCGGCGAGGCGGCGCGTCGGGACGGGCTGGTGGGGGCGGTTCGGGGGGCTCGGGGTCGGTGCGGGGACGGGCGCGGCGGGGTCAGCCGGTGGGGCGGACCACGCCGTGCAGGAGCACGTCGACGACCTCGGCGTGCGGGATCTCGGCCTCGTCGGCGATGCCGGGCGGGCCGAGGCCGGGCAGGACGGTGAGCAGCAGCTGGGCGAGCCGCTCGGGCTCGACGCGCAGGTCGTCGCGGTACGGCTCGACGCGCCGGGCGACGGCCGCGCGCAGGGCGACGAACGCCGCGACGTGCGCGCCCGGTCGGTGGTGCGGCCGGTGCGGGTGCTGCGGCCTGTGCGGCTCGTGCGGCTCGTGCGGGTCGTGCGGGTCGGCGGCCGTGTCGGCGCGCGGTG
>NZ_RFFI01000008.1 GCF_003696205.1 Cellulomonas triticagri | reverse complement strand
GCACTCGGACCGTCCGGCCCCCGCGCACGCCCGCCGGTCGGGCAGGGCCGCTGCCGCGCCCACCGCTTCCGCCGCACCGGCGGCCTATGCCCCGCCCCCGGCGGGAACCACGTTCCCCGCACCCGCCCCGACAGCCAACCCGCCCGCCGCCCCGTGGGCGCCGGCGCAACCGCGCAAGGGCGACAGCCCGCGCGACGCCCTGCACTGGATGGTGCCGATCGGGCGGTCGTGGCAGTCGATCGTCGCGGGCTACCTGGGGCTGCTGTCCCTGCTGATCTGGGTGCTGGGCCCGGTCGCGATCGGCTTCGCCCTGGCGGCGTTCCGGGCGGCGGGCCGCGGCGGCCACGGCCGGGGCCGCGCCGTCATGGGCCTCCTGGGCGGCACCCTGGGCACCGCGATCGGCGTCCTGGTCCTCCTCCAGGCGAACCTCTGACCGCGAGGTCGAGGGTTTCGCGGCGACAGCCGGCGTGTCGTCACGGCGTGTCGTGCGGAACCCTCGACCTCGGCGGTGCGACTACCAGGAGCCGCGGGCGTACTGGGCGGGCCAGCCCGTGGGCTGGCCGGGGAGGATGCTCGCCGCCGGGTCGCCCGCGTGGTCGAGGACCGGGGTCTTGTCGTCCAGGGTGTGCGCGGCGCGCAGCGCCCAGTGTGGGTCGAACAGGGCCGGGCGACCGATCATCACGGCGTCCGCGTCACCGGCGGCGAGGACCTGCTCGGCCTGCTCGGCGGTGGTGATCATGCCGACGGCGGACGTCGCGATCCCGGCGGTCGCGCGGATCTCCCGGGCGGCGTGCACCTGGTAGCCGGGGCCGACGGGGATCGTGGCGTGCACGTTGCCGCCGGTCGAGACGTCGACCAGGTCCACACCGTGCTCGCGCAGCCACACGGACACCTGCGCGATGTCCTCGACGGTCAGCCCGCCGTCGGTCCAGTCCGTCGCCGAGACGCGCACCAGCAGCGGGCTCGTCTCCGGCAGGACGGCGCGGACGGCGTCCACGGTGTCGAGCAGCAGCCGGGCACGCCCCGCGAGGTCGCCTCCCCACGCGTCGGTGCGGAGGTTGGACAGCGGGGACAGGAACTGGTGCAGCAGGTACCCGTGGGCGGCGTGCACCTCCACGAGGTCGAACCCGGCGTCGAGCGCACGGCGCGTGGCGGCGGCGAACTGCCCAGGCACCGCCCGGACCTGCTCGTCGGTCATCGCCTGCGGGGCCGCGTACCCAGCGAACGCCAGGTCGGAC
The DNA here is from genome assembly GCF_003696205.1 of Cellulomonas triticagri. Lineage (GTDB taxonomy): Bacteria > Actinomycetota > Actinomycetes > Actinomycetales > Cellulomonadaceae > Cellulomonas > Cellulomonas triticagri. The sequence continues at coordinate 55,887 of NZ_RFFI01000008.1, read as the reverse complement.
GGGCCGACCGTCTCCCAGCCGCCCTCCTCGGCAGGCACGGTGCCGTGCCCGTCGCCGAACCCGCGGTACGTGGACGCCTTGCGCCCCGCGTGCGCGAGCTGCACGCCCGCCACCGCGCCGCGGCTGCGGACCAGGTCGGTCACGCGGCGCCAGGCGGCGACGTGCTCGTCGCCCCAGATGCCGACGTCCTGCGGGGAGATCCGACCCTCGGGGACGATCGCGGTCGCCTCCGCCATGACGAGGCCGAAGCCGCCGACGGCGCGGGCGCCGAGGTGCGCGAGGTGCCAGTCGGTCGGCAGGCCGTCCGGTCCGGCGGAGTACTGGCACATCGGCGCCAGCCACACGCGGTTCCGGAACGTCGTGCCGCGCAGGGTCAGGGGGGACATCAGCAGGCTCACGACGAGCCGAACCGTCACCGCGCGGTCGGCATTCCGCCGGGTCGACGGGTGTGGGGCGCCTCACCCGTGCTCAGGGGCCGAGCAGCGCGGCGGGCACGACCGCCACGCCCCTGCACCACCGTTCAGCAGGCTCCCTGCGCTACCGATAGCAGGGCTCCTGCGCTACCGATAGCAGGCCATCTACGCTACCGACAGCAGGATCTCGACCGACGTCAGCCGCGCTCCTGCCAGGTGGCGACCTCGACCTCGTTGCCCTCGGCGTCGGCGAGCGTCCACCGCTGCGGGTCGTGCGCGACGCCGACCACGCTGCCGCCCGCGCCGAGGGCCGCCGCGACGCGCTCCTCGGCCAGGTCGTGGGGGAGGGCGAGCGCGACGAGCACCCGGTTGCGCTGCGGGCGCGCGTCCCGGGACCGGACGAACCGCACCGCCGGCCACCGCCCTGCGGGGTCGGCGACCTCGTCGTCACCCGCGGACGCGTAGCCGAGCACCGCCTGCCAGAACGGCAGCACGTCCTTCGTCATCATCGCCTCGACGGTCAGCGCCACGGCCTGCACCCCGGAGGGGTCGGCGTGGACACCGAGGTCGCGTGCGGCGGCGGAGACCTCGCGGGCGAGCGCGACGTCACGCTCGCTCAGCCCGCCGACGTCGTGGGACACGAGCCGGACCGTCACCGTCCCGTACCGCAGGTCCACGTCCGGGTGGTGGTCGGCGGCGTCCGCGAGCCGTCCGACGGCGTCCACCAGGGCGACACCGGTCGCGAACGACCCCGTCGCGAAGCGTGCCTCGGCGACGCCGCGCACGACGTGCCAGTCCTCGACGCCCTCGGCCGCGTGGAACAGGCCCGGCGTGATCCGGTCGTCCATGCGTCTCACGCTATCCCGGCGGCGCGGTCGCCGCCGGGCGTCAGCCCGCCAGGTCCAGCCAGGCGAGCAGCACGTTGCCGACGGTCAGCAGCCCGAGGACGAGCAGGCCGACGCGCAGCATCCCGTCGCCGAAAGCCGGTCGCGCCGCAGCGGCGGGGTCCGGGCGCGCAGCCTCGGGGGCGTCGGGGGACTGGTCGGGGTGCCCGTCGGGCAGGACGTTGGGCGGCGGGTGGTAGCCGTCGACCTGGCTGGACGGCTCGGCGTCGGCGGGCGCGGGCGCGGCGTCGGCCGACGGTGCGTCCTGCGTCGGGGCGAGGGCGGCGGCCGGGGACACCGGGCTGGTGGGAGCCGGGGCGTCCCACACGTTCACGGGCCGGAAGACGTCGTCCACGGTCAGCAGCTCGGGGCTGGTCGCCCCACCGAGCTCGGCGACCAGGTAGTCCACCACGAGCGGGACGTCGGCGGCGGCCAGCCGCTCGGGCAGGGCGGTGAGGTAGGCCGCGAGCTGGTGCTCGCCGACGGCGACGGCCCCGCCGCAGACCGCCACGGGGTCGAGGTCGCGCCCGCCGAGGCAGACGACGGCCTGCACGGCCCGCCGGTGCCCGGGGGCGAGCAGCGCGGTGAGGGCACCCGCCGCGCCCGCGACCTCGGCGACGTCCGGGGTGCGGCCGTAGCCGCGGTGCCGCAGGGTCCCGCCGAGGACGGAGATCTCGCCGTCCCACGGCAGCGTCTCGACCACGACGATGCCGCCGGGTCCGACCGCGACGTGCTCGACGGTGCCGCGGGTGCTGCCCGGGCGGTTCAGGCCCGTGAGGGTGACCCAGCCGGACGCGGCCGTCAGGGCGAGGGCGTGGCCGGTGCCGGGGGAGTCGTCGGCGGTCCGGTGCAGCCAGTCGTGGAACCAGCCGTCGTCGGCGTCCGCCTCCGGGCGCGCCTGCGGCACGTCGGTCGCCGCGCTCGTCGCGCCCGCGCCCCACCACCGGCCGAGCCGCCGCGCGCGTCGCGCGGTGCGCCCGGTGCCGTTCCCCTGGACCATCTGCTCACCCCGTAGAGACCTATCGGCGTCCCGGGTGCGGGTGCTGAGCGGAACCGGTCCACCGGTTCGGGTGGTGCGCCGGGGTCACCCCCGGCGCGACCGCGAGGTGCCGTCAGAGGCCGCTGCGGCGGGCGTACGCGGCCGCGTCGATCCCGCGCAGGTCGCAGAACTCCCGCACCGGCCCGGTGAGCAGCACGTCCACGTGCCGCAGGTCCGCCACCGTCGTCGCGCCGAGCAGCGTCATGATGTCGCCGACCTGCGTGAGCCACGCGTGGATGCGGGCGACCAGGGCGGCCTCGCCCTCGGTCAGCAGCAGCCGCAGGAAGCCGCCCGCGACACCCACCGCCGTCGCGCCCAGCGCGAGCGCGCGCACGACGTCGAGGGGGTGGCGGATGCCGCCGGAGGCGAGCAGGTCGACACCCTCCACGGGGGAGGCGTCCAGCAGGCCCTCCACGGCGGACTGCCCCCACCCGGCGAGGTAGTCCATCCCGCCGTCGTCGCGGCGCGCGGACTCGATGGCGGTGAAGTCGGTGCCGCCGCGGCCGGAGACGTCCACGGTCGTGACGCCGAGGTCCCGCAGCCGCTCGACGGTCCCGCGGGTCATGCCCGCGCCGACCTCCTTGACGACGACGGGCACGCCGACGCCGTCCACGATCGCGGCGATGTTCTCGGCCCAGCGCGTGAAGTCGCGATCGCCCTCGGGCATCACGATCTCCTGCGCGGGGTTGATGTGGACCTGCAGGCCGTCGGCCTCGAGGATCTCCACCGACCGCCGGGCCTGCGCCGGGGTGAGGTTGGCGTTGACGTTCGCCAGGACGAACCCGTCGGGGTTGAGGTCGCGCAGCACCCGGAACGACGGGATCGCGGCGGGCTCCCGGTGCAGGATCCCGGTCGACCCGGAGGCGATGGGCACGCCCGTCTCGCGCGCGGCGAGAGCCAGGGCGCGGTTGATCGTCTCGGTGTGCGCGGTGCCGCCGGTCATGCCGTTGATGTAGAGCGGCACGTCCCAGGTGAACGCCTGCGCGCGCGTGCGCAGCGACACCTGGGAGCGGTCCCCGGCGGCGAGGGGGTGGTTGAGGAACCGGACGTGGTCCAGGTCGTGCGCCCGGGGCTCGGCGTGCTGCTCCGAGGCGAGCCGGACGTGGTCGTCCTTGCGCCGTGCGTCCTGCGCCGCCGCGCCCGGGTCGGTCACGGCCGGACCTCGGCGTCGCGCGGAGCCTGGACCTGGAGTGACAGGTGCCGGACGTCGGACAGCGCCCAGCCGCGGAGCATCGGCTCCAGGTCGGCACCGGTGTCCACGAGGACGATGCCGCAGTCGCCGCCGCCCGCGCCCGAGGACTTCGCGGCCGCGCCGACGTGCTCGGCGGTCTCGCACAGCGCCCGCAGCGCCGGGGTCTCGATGTCCACACCGGCCTCGCGGGCCAGGGACGTGAGCAGCCCGCGCGCCCGGCGGATCTCGGCCTTCGCGGCGGGGGCGTCGTCCCGCTCGATGGCCTCGGCGAGGGCGTCCACGCACTCCCGGGACGCGGCGAGGAAGTCCGGGTAGTGCGTCTCCGTGACCTCCTTGCGCGACTGCATCGCCTCGACCAGGCGCATCGTCGACGCGGGCACGCCCGTCCAGCCGACTACCAGGCGCATCGACTCGGGCGTGGGCAGCCGCCGCACCGCGAGGCCGGGCCACTCGGCGGCCAGCAGGTCCGTGATGGGGCCGGACTGCGCGCGCAGCCAGTCGCGGTCGAGCGCCGCGTACCGGATCCACCCGCCGTACAGGCTCGCCGCGACGTCGCCGCCCGAGCCCATCGGGTTGACCTGCACCGTCGCCAGCAGCGCGAGCTTGAGCAGGTGCAGCGTCGGCAGGCCCAGGTCGTAGAACCGGTCCAGCGCGCGCACGGTCGCGGCGGTCACCGCGGCGGACGAGCCGAGGCCGAACTTCCGGCCCGAGCTGTCGTCGAGCTCGCTGGAGATCGTGATGTCGTAGAAGCCGAGCGTGCGGCCCTGCTCCGCGGCGAACCGCTCGACCACGTCGATCGCGGACAGCACGTAGTCGAACGGGCGGCTGTCGTGGTCCAGCACGACGCGGTCGCCGTCACGCCGCCACACCACCGGCAGCCGGCCGTACTGGTCGGACGCGATGGAGCCGGCGCCCTCGGCGCGGTCCAGCCGGACGGTGACGTGCCGGTCCACCGCGACCAGCACGGCGGGGTAGCCCGCCTCCACCACGGCGTACTCGCCGGCGACGAACAGCTTGCCCGGGGCGCAGACCTCGATCACGCGGCCACCCCCGCCCCGGCGGCCACCCGCAGGTCCGGGCCCGGGCGGGCGGTCACGACCCGGCGCGCCTCGTCGCCGTCGGTGCCACGAGCCAGCGCGGTCGCGACGACGTCGAGGTCCGCGCCGGAGCACAGCACCTTGACGTTCGGACCCGCGTCGATGGTCGCCCAGCAGGGCAGCCCCTCGGCGCGCAGCGCCTGCACCTCGTCCAGCACGGCCACCGTGTGTGCGGTCCAGTACCGGACCGGCGGGCGCGCGCCCAGCATCGTCGCGTGCATGCGCAGCGCGTTGGACTCGGCGAGCGCGCCCAGCGCCGCGAGGTCACCCGCGGCGACGGCGTCGAGCATGAGACGGACGTCCTGCTCCGTGGACTCGACCCAGCCGGGGAAGAACGGCGACGTCTCCACGGTGCGGCGCATCGCCACGCGGCTGGACACCGACTTCTGCCCGGCGTCCAGCACGACCACGGCCATCGCCGGGTCGAGCGGGCCCCCGGCCTCGCCGCCGGGCACGGGCTCGGCGTACGACGTCGCGTCGTCGGTCCCGCCGTGCCACACCACGAGCCCGCCGAACACCGAGCGCGCCGCCGACCCGGAGCCGCGCCGGGCCAGCCGGGACAGGTCGCGCGGGTCCAGGTCCAGGCCGTACGCGGCGGCCGCGGCACCGGCCAGCGCCGCGAAGCCGCTGGCGGAGGACGCGAGGCCGGCCCCGGTGGGGACGGTGGACTCCGAGGTCACGGTCGCGCGCGCGGTCGAGCCGGCACGCTCGCGCACGAGGTCGAGGAACCGGGACACCCGGCCGAGCTCGCCCTCGGACATCGGGCGCCCGTCCAGCGTGCCCGCGTCGGCCTCCGCGCCCACGGTGACGGTGGTGGTGGCGTGGAACGCGTCCAGGGTCAGCGACAGGCTGGACGTCGCGGGGATCGCCAGGGTCTCGTCGCGCTTGCCCCAGTACTTGGCGAGGGCGATGTTCGCGTGCGCGACGGCGGTCGCGGAGTTCGTCATCCGAGGGACACCTGGGCGGGAGGGGCGGGTCGTCGCGCGTCGGTCCGGTGCAGCCAGGTGCGCGCCGCGCCCGCGCGGCGCAGGGCAGCGGCGATCGTACCAGCGGAGGTCGCGTCGGCCGCGAGCGCGAGCATGCATCCGCCCTGGCCACCGCCGGTGAGCTTGGCGCCGAGCGCCCCGGCGGCGAGGGCCGCGCCGACGAGCCGGTCGAGCTCCGGGGAGGAGACGCCGAGCTCGGCGAGCATGCCGTGGGCGCGGGTCATCCGGGCGCCGAGGTCCTGCGGGCGGTCCAGCGCCAGGTCGTCCACGGTGTCCCGGGTGATCTGCCCCAGCGCCGCGACGAGCTCCGCGCCGCGAGCCGGGTGCCGGTCCCGGAACGACCGCACGTCGGCGACGGCCACCCGGGTGCGCCCGTGCACGCCGGTGTCGGCGACGACGAGGTGCGCGCGCAGGGCCAGGTCGAGGGAGCGGATCTCCCCGGCCTGGAACCACACGGGCTCGGTGGACGCCGTCGTGCGGGCGTCCAGCCCGGACGGGTTGCCGTGCGCGACCCGCTCACCGACCTGCACGAGGTCGAAGTGCTCCTGCGGGGTCAGCGTCCGCCCGACGAGGTCGGCCAGGGCGTGCGCGAGGGCGCCGGCGGTGGCGGCGCTCGACCCGAGGCCGCGCGCGGCCGGGATCGTGGACTCCGTGCTCAGCGTGATGCCGTGGTGCGGCAGCCCCAGGTGGTCGAGGGTCGCCTCGATGGCGGCGCGCGGCGCGGCCAGCACCTCGGGGGCGTCGGCCAGGGTGCCGGAGTACAGCACCGACTCCAGGGTCAGCGGCCCGTCCTCGCGGCGCGCGGTCGCGCGCATCGGGAGGCTCGCCAGCGGCAGCGCGATGGCGGGCTCGCCGTAGACGACGGCGTGCTCGCCCACCAGGATCGCCTTGGCCCGGGTGTGCCCGGTGCCGACGCGGCCCTCGGGCGCGGGGTTCGGCTCGTCGCGGATGGTCATGCTCCTCACATCAGGTGGGCGACGAACCACGGGGCTGCGTACAGCGACATGAACTGCACCCCGAAGTTGACGCCCAACCGGTTCAGGGTGCCGCACGTCAGCCCGACGAGCAGCACGGCGAAGACGTTCACGAGCCCGGCGTCCAGGTACGCCAGCAGCAGCACGAAGACGACGAACAGCGCCAGCACCGCCTCGTGCGGGACGTAGCGCGTGACGACGGCGGTCAGCCGGAACGAGTACCGGACCGCCAGGACGTACGACAGCACCAGGGCCAGCGCCCCGCCGACCAGCACCGCGACCACGAACTGCGACGTGCTCAGCAGGTGGTGCAGGTTCTGGTCCAGGCTCAGCACCGGCGGCGCGTTGAACAGAGCGTTCGCCGGGCCGACGGCGACGGGCGACAGCGGCAGGCCCACGGCCAGCAGCGGGATGATCAGCCCGGCGAGGTACGTCGAGTGCGCGAGCGCGGCCATCGCCGTGACTGCGCGCGAGGACCGCTCCACGGGCTGCTTCGCCCGGCCACCTGCGGCCTCGCCCATCAGCAGGGTCAGCGCGACCGGGCTGAGGAAGAACAGCGGCGTCGACGCCGCGGACACCGCCGCGCTGGTGCCGAGCTCGGCCCGCGTGAGCAGCTTGCGGGGGCTCAGCGGCGCGCCCTTCAGCTCGGTCGTGGTGATCCGCACCGGCGTCCGCCCGGCGCGCGGGAGCGCGGCCCGCAGCGTCGGGTTCAGCAGCGTGATCAGGCTGAGCAGCAGCGGGCCCGCCGTGATCGCGAGGAAGAACGACACCGTGATCGTGCCGTCCTCGGGCAGCACGCCCGTCTGCCGGTACAGCGCCTGCACGCCCTGGAACAGCAGGCCCAGCGGGACGATCGCCAGCAGCGACAGCACCTTGTTCTTGCCGAGCAGCGCGAGCACCACCGCGCCGCCCACGAACAGCAGCGACCCGTACTCCCGCAGCTGCTGGCCCAGCGGGGCGATGGCCTGGGCGATGCCGAGCGCCAGCGGCACCGCGACCAGCGTGCCGACCACCGAGCCCGCGGCCATCTTGCGGATCGTCTCCGCCGCGCGCCCCTCCTGCTTCAGGCGCAGGGCGTGGTCGATCATCGGCGCGGACAGCACCCCGCCCGGCAGGCCCACCAGGGCCGTGGGGATCGAGTTCGTCAGGTTCAGCGTCACCACCGCGGCGATGAAGAACGCCAGCACCACCTGCGGGTCCGTGCCCGCCAGCACCAGGGCCAGCGTCACCGGGAGCAGCACCGACGTCTCGTCGGTGCCCGGGATGAACCCGATCAGCGTGTACAGCGCGACGGCCGCGAGGGACGCGACGACCATCGGCAGCAGCAGGGAGAGGTCCACAGAGGTCTTTCGGAGCGGGGCGCACCCCCGGACGGGTCGGGGGAGCGCGAGCGGCTGGGCTCGGGGGTGGCGCGGGGGCGCCGGGGACTCAGGCCACCGGATCGCGGCCCGGCTGCCCGGGCTCTGCGGGGGCGTCGTCGGCGACGATCTGCACGTCCCGCTTCGGGCGCACGAGCGCGACGGCGCCGCCGAAGCCGACCACCGCCCCGCCGAGGCCCCAGAAGAACTCGTCCTGCCCGAGCGCGCGGCCCACCAGCACGGCGGCCACCGTCGCGGCGGCGCACACCGCCAGCGCCACGACCAGGTCGCGGAGCGACACCCGGTCGCCCCAGATCTCGACGTACTGCTCGTCGTCGCTCACGTTCCTCCTGACGTCGGCCACGGACCGCCACCCTAGGGCTCCGGCCGGGGGGACCCTGTGCGGCGGGTGTGCGGACGGCGTGCACGTGCTGGTCGGACTGCCGCGCGGTGCACCCGTCCGGGTGACGTCCGGCCGCCCGGACCCCGCCGGGGCCCCCGACACACTGCGCCCGCCGCGGGGTCCGCGGCAACTCGGGAGGCTCCGGTGGCGACGTGGCGCAGGACCCGGACGATGGGGAGGTATGAGCGACCAGACGACGCCCCAGGACCCGACGACCCAGCACCCGGCTCCCGAGCAGCCCGCGCAGCCGCTCGAGCACCCCGGCCGGACCGGCGACATGCGGCAGCAGCCCGACCACGGCGAGGACACCTACGTCGGCTCCGGCCGGCTGGACGGCAAGCGCGCGCTGGTCACCGGCGGCGACTCCGGGATCGGGCGCGCCGTCGCGCTCGCGTTCGCCCGGGAGGGCGCCGACGTCGCGCTGGTCTACCTCCCCGAGGAGGAGCCGGACGCCCGCGAGACCGTGCGCCTGGTCGAGGAGGCCGGTCGCCGCGCCCTCGCGCTGCCCGGCGACATCCGTGACGAGGCGTTCTGCGGCGAGGTCGTCGCCCGCACGGTCGCCGACCTCGGCGGGCTCGACGTCCTGGTCAACAACGCGGCGTACCAGATGGCGCAGGACGGCGGCCTGCTCGACCTCACCACCGAGCAGCTCGACCGCACGATGAAGACCAACGTCTACGCCCTGTTCTGGATCACCCGCGCCGCCCTGCCGCACCTGGCGCCCGGGTCGACGATCATCAACACGACGTCTGTCCAGGCGTTCCAGCCCAGCCCGCCGCTGATCGACTACGCCGCCACCAAGGCCGCGATCCTCAACTTCACGAAGGCGCTCGCGCAGCAGGTCGCGGAGCAGGGCATCCGCGTCAACGCCGTCGCGCCCGGCCCGATCTGGACCCCGCTGATCCCCGCGACGATGCCGACGGAGAAGGTGGAGGAGTTCGGCGGCGACACCCCGCTCGGCCGCGCCGGGCAGCCCGCGGAGCTCGCCCCCGCGTACGTCTTCCTGGCGAGCCAGGAGTCGAGCTACATCACGGGCGAGTACATCGCGGCGACGGGCGGCCGCATCGTCGGCTGACCGGGCGCCCGCCTGCTCAGCGCGTCGTCGCGCAGGGAGACCGCGTCGTCACCACCTACCTGAGGTGCCCCGGGCACCCAGTTCTCGCCCAGGCACCACTCAGCAGGCGTGAGCGCGACCTAGCGTGCACCCGTCATACCGACCGCGCGGGACGCACGGGCTCGCGGGTCGGACGGGTGCGACGCAGGGGAGTGGTGCGGAACGGTGCGAAGGCGACCCTCGGGAACAAGGCGGGCCTCGGCAAGGTGTCGAGCCAGGGCTTGTGCTCGCCGTACACCTCCTACGGCGTCAACTACCGGGTCTGAACGGGTGCGGCGATGAGGAAGCCCCCGGTCTTCCTGACCCTCCTCGTGGCCGTGCTCGCCGGGTGCACCGCCTCGCCTCCCGGCTCCGTCGGCGGGGAGGACGCTGACGGAGCCGGGAGGTCGAGAGCCCTGGACCTCGACGGGCCCTGGGCCGACGCCTTCTCCCAGGCGTACGAGCGGGCGTCCACGGACGAGCAGCGGGAGATCCTCGCGGACGGCGTGGTGACCGACGCGGAGTACGCGCAGGTGTACGACGCGTTCGCGCGGTGCCTCGCGGACGTCGGGTACGAGGTGACCTTCCCGCCGTCGGGTGGGATCACGATCCAGGGCGGCGCGCCGGATGCTCCGGACTCCGTGCTCCAGGACCTGGTCGGCGCGTGCGACGACCAGCACGTGGGTGACGTGGACTACCTCCACGAGCAGGTCTCGCGGAACCCTGAGAACCTCGACGAGTGGACGATCATGGCTGACTGCCTGGTCCGCGAGGAGGTCGTGCCGCCCTCGTTCGGGAGGGCGGACTACGAGGCGTGGTTCACGTCGGAGACGGCGGGCGACCTCCCCTACACCGTCGACGCACGGACTGCCGAGGTCGCGTTCGGTGCGTGCAACGCCGACCCCCTTGGCCTGTTCGGATGACGGGCCGCCGGACCACCGCGGCGCTGGCGGCGGTGGTGCTGACGGCTGACCGTGACGCCGTCGCCTGTGGTTTCCGCCCCCGCCCACCGCGATCCGCGCGTGCCGGGGGGCGTCGGCCGCGGGGGCCTCACGCGGCGAGCGAGCGGGCCCGGCGCAGGACCGCGTCGAGCATGTCCGGGGTGAGGCGGCCGGTGAAGGTGTTCTGCTGGCTGACGTGGAAGCAGCCCAGCAGGGTGACGCGCTCGCCGGTCGCCGGACGGTCGAGGGTCACCTCGGCGCCGTGCGCGAAGCGGGGCCGGGGTCGGGGGACCGCCCAGCCCTGCTCCGCGAGGGTCCGGAGCAGCGCGTCCCAGCCGAACCCGCCGAGCACGACCACGACGCCGGGTCGGACGATCTCCAGCTCGCGCGCCAGCCACGGCCCGCAGCGTCGTCGCTCCTCGGGCAGCGGGGCGTTGTCCGGCGGCGCGCAGTGCACGGGTGCGGTGATCCGCACCCCGGACAGGGTCAGCCCGTCGCCGACGTGCGTGGAGGTGGGCTGGGACGCCATGCCGACCCGGTGCATCGCGGCGAACAGGAAGTCCCCGGACCGGTCGCCGGTGAACATCCGCCCGGTGCGGTTGGCGCCGTGCGCCGCGGGCGCGAGGCCCACGACCAGCACGCGGGCGTCGGGGTCGCCGAACCCGGGCGCGGGGCGCGCCCAGTAGGTCTCGTCCCGGAAGGCGGCGCGCTTCACCGTCGCGACGTGCTCGCGCCACGCGACCAGGCGCGGGCAGGCCCGGCACTCCACGACGGCGGCGTCCAGGTCGGCGAGCCCGGCGGCCGCCGGCGCCGCGTGCGCCGGGTACCCGGGCTCGTCCGGCGTCGGGACCGGCGCCGCGGACGTGGCACGCACGGTCAGGCGAAGCGGTCCGGGTCGCCGGCGCCGACCCGCACGACCTCGGGGAAGCCCTCGGACCAGTCGACGACCGTGGTGGGCTCGGTGCCGCACTCCCCGGCGTCCACGACGGCGTCCACCACGTGGTCGAGCTCCTCCTTGACCGTCCAGCCGTCGGTCATGGGCTCGGTGTGGTCCGGGAGGATCAGGGTCGAGGACAGCAGCGGCTCGCCGAGCTCGTGCAGGATCGCCTGCACCACCCGGTTGTCGGTGATGCGCACGCCGACGGTCTTCTTCTTCGGGTGCGCGAGCCGCCGCGGGACCTCCTTGGTGGCCGGGAGGATGAACGTGTACGGGCCGGGCGTCGCCGCCTTGATCGCGCGGAACGGCGCGTTGTCCAGGCGGACGAGCTGACCGAGCTGCGCGAAGTCCGCGCACATCAGCGTGAAGTGGTGCTTGTCGCCGAGGTGCCGGATCGCGCGGATGCGGTCGGCGCCGGTGTGCGACTCCAGGCGGCACCCGAGGGCGTAGCCGGAGTCCGTGGGGTAGGCGACGAGGCCGTCCTCGCGCAGCAGCGCGACGACCTGGCTCACCGCCCGCGCCTGCGGGTCGTGCGGGTGGACGTCGAAGTACCGGGCCATGCCGTCGAGCGTAGGACCCGCGCGGCCCTCGTGCTGCCGGTCTGCCGGTCAGCCCAGGACGGCGACCAGGAAGTCCGCGTCGGCGTCGAACGGCCGCAGGTCCCAGGTCGAGAACCGGTGCTGCACCCGGAACCCGGCGGCGTGCGCGTCGTCGGTCAGCGCGTCGAACGCGTACCCTCGCCCGGCGCCGAACCCGACGACGAGCCGCCCGCCGGGCACGAGGTGCGCGCGGATGCGGCGCAGCACCTCGACCTCGGTGCCGGGCGCGACGAACGTGAGCACGTTCCCGGCCATGACGGCGACGTCGAACGGCTCGGCGACGCCCACGGCGGGCAGGTCGAGCTCGGCGAGGTCGCCCACGTACCAGTCGCCCTCGGGGTGGTCGGCGCGGGCGGCGTCGACGAGCACCGGGTCGACGTCCACGCCGACGACGCTGTGCCCGCGGCGGGCGAGCTCGCCGCCGACCCGCCCCGGGCCGCTCCCGGCGTCGAGCACCCGGGAGCCGCGCGGGAGCATGGCGTCGACCATCCGCGCCTCGCCCGCGAGGTCCGCGCCCTCGGCGGCCATGGTGCGGAACCGCTCGACGTACCAGGTGGACCGGTCGGGGTTCTGCCGGCCGATCTGCTCCCAGCGGGTGGGCTGACGCACGGACGTGCTCCTCGGGACGGCGGACGGGACGCCCCCGAGCGTAGGCGGCTCAGCGGTGCGCGAGCTTCTTCGCCGCCTTGCCGGCCTTCTTCGTCGCCTTCGTCCCCGCCTTGCGGGCGGAGGACGTGAGGGTGTCCAGCAGGTAGGTCGCGGCGGCGCCGAGCATGATGACGTCTTTCGCGATGCCGACGCCGTCCGGGCTGGGCCGCGGGTCGTTCTCGCCCCGGTGCAGGGCCGGGGTGCGCAGGTACATGCCGACGAGCGCGGCGGAGAACGCCGTGAACCCGGTGGCGACGGCGACGCGCGGCAGCACCGGCACCAGCAGGGCGGCGCCGAGGCCGACCTCGCTGGCCGCGACGGCCTTGGTGAACGTCTTCGGGTCGACGTCCTTCAGGAACGGGTACGCGCCCGACGCGAGGCCGTGGTACCCCTTCGCGGCGTCCTCGTCGGCCGAGAGCTTGTCGATGCCGGAGCTGAGGATGTACGCGCCGGCGCCGAGCCGGAGCGGGAGATGACGAAGCTTCACGCGTCCTCCAGGGGTGGGGTCCGGTCCGCCGGGCGTGCGCCCGGTCACCCGCCCGACGGTACGTCCGGGGGGACGGTCCCGCAGGGCGGGAGCATGCTGGACCCGTGACCGAGCAGACGCGCACGTCCACCATCGCCGAGGTCGCCGCCGCGACGGGCCTGACCCCGCACACGCTGCGGTACTACGAGCGCGACGGGCTGCTGCTCGACGCCGTGGCCCGCAGCACGTCGGGGCACCGGCGGTACACCGAGCGGGACGTGGCGTGGCTGCACCTGCTGACCCGGCTGCGGGCGACCGGGATGCCGGTGCGCGACATCCGCGCGTACGCGGACCTGGTGCGGGCGGGCGACGGCACCGAGCCCGCCCGCCTCGCGATGCTGGAGGCGCACCGGGACCGGGTGCTCGCCGAGCTCGCCGAGGTGCGGGCGCACCTGGCGGGCATCGAGCTGAAGATCGACGTGTACGCGGGCCGGCTGGGCAGCGGCGACCCGGTGCCCGAGGACGCGGCCCGCGCTGCGGGCTGACCCCTCAGACCGCCGCGAGGTGCGCGGGCCGGACCTCGTACGGGCCCGGGGCGAAGGTCAGCTCGCCGTGCCCGCCGGCGAGGGCGCGCAGGTCCATGGCGTAGCGGACGACCTCCGGCTCGGGGACCGTCGCCTCGATCCGGACCCGGCCGTCGTCGGTGGTGGACGTCGCGGTGATGTGCCCGCGCCGCCCGGACAGGTCTCCCAGGACGTCGCCCTGCGCGGCGGCGGGCACGACGACGGTGACGTGCACGGTCGGTTCGAGCAGCACCGTCCCCGCGTCGGCGAGCGCCGCCCGGACCCCGGCGGCCGTGGCGGTGCGGAACGCCATGTCCGAGGAGTCGACGGCGTGCGCCCGCCCGTCGTGGACCTCGACCTGCACGTCCACGACGGGGTGGCCGAGCGGGCCTCCGGCGGCCAGCGCCTCGGCGGCGCCGCGCTCGACGGCGGGCAGGTAGGAGCGGGGGACGGCCCCGCCGACGACGGAGTCCACGAACGCGAAACCCGACCCGGGCGGCAACGGGGTCAGCCGCAGGTGGACGACGGCGAACTGCCCGTGCCCGCCGGACTGCTTCTTGAGGCGCCCCTCGGCGGCGGCGGGCCGGGCGAGGGTCTCCCGGTAGGCGACCCGCACGGGCTCGGTGGTGACGTGCACGCCGAACACCCGGGCCAGCCGCTCGACCGCGACGGCCAGGTGGGCGTCGCCGAGGCCGCGCAGGACGCTCTGGTGCGCGGTGCGGTCGACCCGCAGGGTCGGGTCCTCGGCGGCGAGGCGGGTGAGGGCGCCCGACAGCCGGTCGTCGTCGGCCTGGCTGACCGGTACGAGGGCGACGGCGAGCACCGGCTCGCGCGGCGGCGGGCCGGCGGGTCGCGCGGGGCGGGCCTGGGAAGCCAGGAGGGTGCCGGTGGGGGCGCCCGAGAGCTTGGCGACGGCCGCGACCTCCCCGGCCCGGACGACGTCGGCGGGCAGGTGCTCACGGCCGCGCAGCCGGAACAGGCCGTGCAGGCGCTCCTCGGTGCCGGTCGCGGTGGACACCAGGCGGTCGCCGGGGCGGACGGTGCCGGACAGCACCTTGAACACGGACACCTGGCCGACGAACGGGTCCGCGACGGTGCGGAACACGTGCAGGACGGTCTCGCCGTCAGGGTCGGCGGGCAGGTCGAGCACGGGAGCGTCCGAGCCGGGGTCGCCGACGCGCAGCCGCGCGGGGCGGTCGGCGGGCGACGGCCCGATCTCGCACATCAGGTCCGCGAGCCGGTCGACGCCGACGCCCGTGGCCGCGGAGACGAGCAGCACCGGCACGGCCCCGCCGGTGCGGACCTCGCGGGCGAGGGTGCGCTCCAGGTCGGCGGGACCGGGCTCGTCGCCGGACAGGTAACGCTCGAGCTGGTCGTCGTCGTGCGCGACGATCTCCTCGGTGACCTCGTCGTGGACGCGGCGCTCCTCGTCGGCGACGTCGGCGGGCAGGTCGGCGTCGTGGTGCCGCCCGTCGGCGTCGTAGTCGAGGGCGCGGTCGGACAGGACGTCGGCGACGCCGTGCAGGGCGTGCTCCTCGCCGAGCGGGAGCTCCAGCGGGACGACGCCCGCCGGGTCGTGGCCGGTGCGGCGCGCGAGGTCGCGGACCTGGTCCAGCACGCGGTGGAAGTCGGCGCGGGCGCGGTCCTCCTGCGCGACGACGACGAGCCGCCCGATCCCGGCCTCGTCGCAGCGCCGCCACGCCGCCTCGGTGCCGGACTGTACCCCGTCGACGGCGCTCACCACCAGCACGGCGAGGTCCGCGACGCCGAGGGCCGCGTCGAGGGCGCCCGCGAAGTCCGGGGAGCCGGGGGTGTCCAGCAGGGTCACCCGGTGCGGGCAGCCCTGCGAGCAGGTCCAGTCCAGGTCCGCGACGCCGAGCGCGACGGACGACCCGCGGGCCGCCTCCTCGGGCTCGTGGTCGCACACCGTCGAGCCGTCCTCGACCCGCCCGGCCCGGGGGATCGCCCCGGCGCGCAGCAGCAGGGCCTCAGCCAGGGTCGTCTTGCCGGATCCGCCGTGGCCGACGAGCGCCACGTTGCGGACGGTCGGCCTCGTCGCCGCGTCCATCCAGGTCTCCTGGTTCGTGCCGGGAGAGCCAGGCTATCCGGGTGCGACGGCCCGCGGGAGGGCTTCCGGCCCCGGGATCGGCCCCGCCGCCGGGCGAGCGGCGGCGGACCTTCCGGGCGGCATCCCCCGCGGCAGCGGACGACCCCCGGCCGCGAGGTGCGGCCGGGGGTCGTCGTGGGGGACGGCGGGGCGCCGTCAGGCGCTGGTCAGGACGCCGACAGGATGTCCACGACGAAGATCAGCGTGGACCCACCCGGGATCGAGGAGGTGTCCTCGTCGCCGTAGCCCAGGTCCGGCGGGACGACCAGCAGCACCTGGCTGCCGACGGTCTGCCCGACGAGGCCCTGCTGCCAGCCCTGGATGACGTTGCCCAGCGGGAAGCTGGTGGACGCCCCGCGCTCCCAGGAGGAGTCGAACGGGGTGCCGTCCCAGAGCCAGCCGCTGTACTGCACGGTGAGGGTCTGGCCGGACTCGACCGGCGCGCCCGCGCCCTGGATCAGCGGCTGGGCGACGAGCTCGGTGGGCGGCTCGGCGTCGACGGTCTCGATGGACGGCGCGCCGTCCTCGGCGAGGGTGACCGTGGGCAGGCCCTCGGGGATGTCGGTGACGGCGGTGCCCTCGGCCCGCGTCGGGATGGCCTCGGTGCTCATGATCTCGACGGCCATGAGCACGGTGTCGTCCTGCGCGGGGCTGGCGTAGAGCAGGCGGGCGCCGACCTGGGCGCCGACGAGGACGTCCAGCAGCGCGTCCGGGACGTTGCCCGGCTCTGCGACGTACGCCTGCGGCGTCGCGCCGTAGGTGCCGCCCTGGCTGGAGCCGTCCGAGCCGAGCACCGCGACGATGTTGAGCATCACCTGGTGCCCCTCCTCGACGGTCTCGCCGTCACCGGGCTCGGCGACGCGCGCGACGTCCGCGGACACCGAGAACGGCTGCTCGAAGTCGAGGGTCGGCTCCGCGCCGGGCTCGCCCGTGACGGTCACCGCCTCGAGGGCCGCGACGTCCTCGGCGCTCGCCGTCGCGGCGCTCGCGGACGGGGAGGCGGAGGCCGACGGGTCGGCGGAGGTGTCGTCGCTGCAGGCGCTGAGCAGCACCAGCGAGGCGGCGAGGAGGGTGGCTGCGGCCGTACGGCGCACGTGCTCGTCCTTCGTTCGGGGGCGGCTGATCCGGCCGCCATGGTAGGCGCCGAGCCTGGGCGGGGCCCGGGCGCGGTGTGCGCGGACCGTGCGGGTGCTGTGCCCGGACGGGTCAGCCGCGCGCCACGATCGCGTCCGCGTGCCGGGTGATCCAGCCCATCAGCGGCAGCAGGTGGTCGGCGAGCTCGCGGCCCAGCGGGGTCAGCGAGTAGTCCACGCGCGGCGGGATGGACGGGGTGGCCTCGCGCAGCACCAGGCCGTCGGCCTCCAGGGTGCGCAGCGTGGAGGCGAGCATCTTCTCGCTGATGCCCTCGACGAGGCGGCGCAGCTCGCCCCAGCGCAGCGTGCGCTCGGACAGGGCGACCAGCACGAGGACGCCCCACTTGCTGGTGACGTGGTCGAGGACGACCCGGCTCGGGCACGCCGCCGGGAGCACCCCGCCGGTGAGCAGGCCGGACAGCACCGACGCGGATTCCGGCGCGTGTGCGGGGCTGACCTCGATGCTTACGCTCATGCCAGTACCTTACGCGAAAGTGGGTACCCGCGATCGGGAAGGGCGCTGGCGGATCCGGGGTTGGCTGGTGGTGCCGGACGCGTCAGGTGCCCGGCCGCGCACGCACCACCACCGAAGGAGTCCCCATGTCGATCGTCGTCACCGGTGCCACCGGCCACCTCGGCCGCCTCGTCGTCGAGCACCTGCTGGCCGACGGCGTCCCCGCCGACCAGGTCGTCGCCGCGGGCCGCCGCACCGAGCGCCTCGCCGACCTCGCCGAGCGGGGCGTGCGCGTCGCCGCCGTCGACTTCACCGACCCGGCGTCGCTGACGGCTGCCTTCGACGGCGCCGACGTCGTGCTGCTGGTCTCCGGCAGCGAGGTCGGGCAGCGGGTCGCCCAGCACACCGCCGCCATCGAGGCCGCCAAGGCCGTGGGCGTCGGTCGACTCGTCTACACCTCCGCGCCGCACGCCGACACCACGCCGCTGGTCCTCGCGCCCGAGCACAAGGCCACCGAGGAGGTGCTGCGCGCGTCCGGGCTGACCTACACGATCCTGCGCAACGGCTGGTACACCGAGAACTACCTCGGCGACGTCCAGGGCGCCGCCGAGTCCGGCGAGATCGTCGGCGCCTACGGCGAGGGCCGGGTCGCCTCCGCGCCCCGCGACGACTTCGCCGCGGCCGCCGCCGTGGTGCTCCGCACCGAGGGCCACGACGACGCGACCTACGAGCTCGCCGGTGACGAGGCGTGGGGCTTCGCCGACCTCGCCGCCGCCGCCGCCGAGGTGCTCGGCCGCCCCGTGACCTACCGGGCCGTCACCTCCGACGAGCAGCGCGCCGCCCTGCTCGCCGCCGGGCTGGACGAGGGCACCGCCGGGTTCGTCGTCGCGCTCGCGGAGAACACCCGCGACGACCTGCTCGCCGGGGCCGACGGCACTCTGTCCCGGCTCATCGGGCGGCCGACGACGCCGCTCGTGCCCGCGCTGCGCGCGGCGCTGACGCCCGCGTCCTGACCTGCCGGCCGGGCCGCCCCGACCGGGGGCGGACCGGGGTGCGGGACGGCGCGCTCGGGGGGATCGTCGAGGGCATGACGCGATTCGGCTACACCCTGATGACCGAGCAGTCCGGGCCCAAGCAGCTCGTGGAGTACGCCGTTGGCGCCGAGCAGCGCGGCTTCGACTTCCTCGTCTCGTCCGACCACGCCTTCCCCTGGATCGACGAGCAGGGCCACGCCCCCTACGCCTGGACGCTGCTCGGCGCGGTCGCGCACGCCACGTCCCGCGTCGACCTCATGACCTACGTGACGGCGCCGATCATCCGCTACCACCCGGCCGTCGTCGCCCAGAAGGCCGCGACCCTCGGCGTGCTGTCCGACGGGCGGTTCACGCTCGGCCTCGGCGCGGGCGAGAACCTCAACGAGCACGTGGTCGGCGAGCGCTGGCCCGCCGTCGGCGAGCGGCACGACATGCTCGAGGAGGCGATCGAGATCATCGCCTCCCTGCTGGACGGCGACCGGCTCACCTACGACGGCCAGCACTTCCGCGTCGACTCCGCCCGGCTGTGGGACCTGCCGGAGGACCCGGTCGAGATCGCCGTCGCCGTCTCCGGCGGCCAGTCGATCTCCCGGTTCGCGCCGCTGGTCGACCACCTCGTCGCCACCGAGCCGAAGTCCGACCTCATCCGGGGCTGGGATGAGGCCCGCCGGGCGGCTGCCGCCGAGTCCGGCTCCGGGGACGCGCTCGTCCCGTCGCGGAAGATCGGCCAGATCCCGATCTCCTGGGACCCCGACCCGGAGGTCGCGAAGCAGCGGGCGCACGAGCAGTTCCGCTGGTTCGCCGGCGGCTGGCACGTCAACGCCGACCTGCCGACCACCGAGGCGTTCGCCGCCGCGAGCCAGTTCACCCGGCCCGACGACGTCGCCGCGACCATCCCGTGCGGGCCTGACCTGGATGCGATCGTCACGGCGGTGTCCGCGTACTGGGAGGCGGGGTTCACGGACATCGCGCTGGTGCAGGTCGGGGACGCGGCGCAGCAGCAGTTCCTCGACGAGGTGGCGGAGCCGCTGCTCGAGAAGCTCCGGTCGGCCGCGCCGTCGTCCTGAGAGGAACGTGAAGGTTGCGCAACCCTGCGTCTGCGCAACGTCGAGGTTGAGGGAGGAGCACCATGGCCGTGACCGCGTTCCAGGACCTGCCCCTGGCCGACCGGGACCGCGCGTGGGACGGAGCCGCCGCCGAGCGGCGGGTCCGCGCGTGGGCCGGGGTCGAGGAGGAGCCCAACGAGCGATACCGGGACGCGCACGTCTGGTACGACGCCGACGCGAAGCAGAACCTCACCGCGTACAAGCTGCTGATCGCCGACGTGGTGGACGGGAGGCTGGTCGCCGTGCCGCGCGGGGTGTTCGCGGCCGCCGCCGTCCTGCAGGGCTCGCGCGGCGGGATCGACATCCCCGCGAAGGACGCCGACCGCGCCCGCAGCCACCTCGCGAAGTACTACGCGAAGCTCGACGACGCACCGCCCTGGGAGGATTGAGCGGCACCGCGCGCACCGGGCGGGCGGACGGCAGGATTCGGGTCGGCGAACCGGCGTGGGGCGCGTGACGGGCCGCGGCCGGGCGGCGGACCATGGGGCCGTGCCCCCCGAACCCGCCCCGACGCCGACGCCCACCGCCCGCCAGGTCCGGCGGTGGCGCCGCTACCTCGCCGACGAGCGTGCCGAGGCCGCCGCCTACCGTGACCTCGCCTCGCGTCGCACCGGCGAGGAGCGGGCGATCCTGCTCGCCCTCGCCGACGCCGAGAAGCGGCACGAGCAGCACTGGCTCGACCTGCTCGGCGGCCGGGTCGGCCGCCCGCTGCGCGGCGACATCCGCTCCCGCGGTCTCGGCTGGCTCGCCCGCCGGTTCGGCGGCGTGTTCGTCCTCGCGCTCGCGCAGCGCGCCGAGGCACGGTCCGCCTACGCCGAGGACGTCGACGCCACCCCGACCATGGCGGCGGACGAGCGCATCCACGAGGAGGTCGTGCGCAGCCTCGCGATCCGCGGCCGCAACCGGATCTCCGGGACGTTCCGCGCCGCGGTGTTCGGCGCCAACGACGGCCTGGTCAGCAACCTGGCGCTGGTGCTCGGCATCGGCGCCAGCGGCGTCGCCCACTCGACCGTCCTGCTCACCGGGCTCGCCGGCCTGCTCGCCGGGGCCCTGTCCATGGGGGCGGGGGAGTACGTGTCCGTGCGCTCCCAGCGCGAGCTGCTGGAGGCCTCGCGGCCCAGCGCGCACGCCCGCGAGGCTCTGCCGCACCTCGACCTCGACGCGAACGAGCTCGCGCTCGTCTACCGGGCGCGGGGCATGGCCGAGGACGACGCCGCCCGGCGGGCGCAGGACGTGCTCGCGCGGGCCGCGCTGCTCGGCGCGACGGTGCCCGCGTCCGACCTGGGGGTGGCGGCGGACGGCGCGGACGTGGCGGGTGCGGAGGACGACGTCGCGGAGGTCGACGAGCACGAGACCGTCGGGACCGCGGTCGGGGCGGCGGCGGCGAGCTTCTGCTTCTTCGCCGGGGGCGCGATCATCCCCGTGCTGCCCTACCTGTTCGGCCTGGAGGACTGGCTCGCCGTCGGCGTCGCGACCGGTCTCGTGGGTGTCGCGCTGCTCGGCACGGGTGCGACCGTCGGCGTGCTGTCCGGCTCCTCGCCCGCCCGGCGGGCGCTGCGCCAGCTCGGCATCGGCCTCGGTGCCGCGGCGGCGACGTACCTGCTCGGACTGGCGTTCGGCACCAGCGTCGCGTGATGTTCGGCTGTCCGGACGCCGGAGGTGCGGCGGGACGAACGGTGTGAAATACCCCATCGGGGGGTGAGGTAAGCCTTGCCTCCGATGTACCGTGGCGAGCATGACGACGTCCACCGCCGCACCGGCCGTCACCACGCCGTTCCGGTTCTTCGACGTGCGCGTCGCCCGGATCGAGCAGCTGAGCCCGTCGTTCCGGCGGTTCACGTTCACCGGTGACGACCTCGACCAGTTCGCCGACAACGGCTACGACCAGCGCATCAAGCTGCTCATGCCGTTGCCCTGCGGCTACGAGACCGTCCCGAGCGGTGACAACTGGTACCTCGAGTGGCGCGACCTCCCGGACGAGCTCCGCCACCCGCTGCGCACCTACACGGCGCGCACCGCCCGCCACGACGTCCGCGAGCTCGACGTCGACATCGTCCTGCACGGCGAGGTCGGCCCCGCGTCCCGCTGGGCCAGCAACGCCGTCGTCGGCGACCCCCTCGTCATCCTCGGGCCCAACCGCGAGCACGACGGCCCCGCCGGGGGCATCGACTTCGTCCCGCCGGCCCACGCCGACCGGCTCCTGCTCGCCGGCGACGAGACCGCCGCCCCCGCCATCGCGGGCATCCTCGAGCGCCTGCCCCGCGACGCCCGCGGCGAGGCCCTCATCGAGGTCCCCGTCACCGGCGACATGCTCCCGCTCGACGCCCCCGCCGGGGTCACCGTCCGGTGGCTGCCCCGCGACGGCGCCGCCCACGGGTCCCAGCTCGTCCCCGCCGTGCAGGCCGCGTGCCACCGGCTCATGCCGCACGAGGTCGCGCGGCCCGAGGGGATGGACGTCGAGGACGTCGACATCGAGACCGGGATCCTCTGGGAGGTCCCCGTCGACCACAGCACCGGGCAGGCGCTCGCGCAGAGCGCCGCGCTCTACGCCTGGCTCGCGGGGGAGGCCGGGTCGATCAAGACCCTGCGGCGGCACCTCGTGGGGACGTGCGGGGTGGACCGGAAGGCCGTGGCGTTCATGGGGTACTGGCGCGAGGGGCGGGCCGAGGGGGCCTGAGCCGCGGTCGGTCCCTCCGACCGCGACACCCGGCAGCCCTGGCGAGCACCCGGCTACAGGGTGCACCGCGCGTCGGGCGCCGGGACCGTGAGGTCGACGAGGTACGCGGACGCGATCTCGTCCACGCACGGGCTCGCGCCGCTCATCACGACGGTGTGCTGCTCGCCCTCGACGGTCAGCACGGTGCCGCCGATCTGCTCCGCGAGGTGCGCGCCGCTCTCGTAGGGCGTGGTGGTGTCGCCGGTGATCGAGACGACCAGCGTCGGCGGGACGTCCTCGAGGCCCTGCGCGTACGGGAAGCCGAGCGTCGGCTCCGCGGGCCACGCCTCGCACGCGTCCCGCGCGCCTTCGGTCAGGTCGACGCCCGGGTCGATGAACGGGGCCGCCTCGACCACGGCGGCGCGCAGCTCGGCGGTCTCCTGGGGCGTCATCCGCTCCTCGTCGACGCAGTTGATCGCGAGGTTGGCCTCGGGGAAGTTCGGCCAGCGGCCGTCCTCGTCCCGGCCCGCGTACACGTGGCTGATCGTCTGCAGGAGGTCGCCGCGACCCTGCTGGACCTCCGTGATCCCTTCGATGATGACCGGCCACGCCTGCGAGTCGTACAGTCCCGCGAGCACCCCGTCGACGGCGGCGTCGAAGTCGAGGCCGGGACCGATCTCGGTCGGCACCGGGGCGTCGAGCAGCGGGCGGACGATCTCCTGGAACGCCGCGGTGGCCCCCGCCGGGTCGGTGCCGAGGGGGCACCCGGGCTGCTGCGCGCAGAACGCCGCCATCTGGTCGAACGCCCGCTGGAACGCGACGAAGCTCGCCACCCGCCGCTCGGCCTGGTCGTGCCGCGGGTCGACCGCCCCGTCCAGGACCATCGCCCGCACGGCCTCGGGGAACATCTCCGCGTACACGGCGCCGAGCCGCGTCCCGTAGGACTGGCCGAGGAACGTCAGCTGCTCGTCGCCGAGCACCTCGCGGAGCACGTCCATGTCGCGGGCGGCGTCCCGGGTGCCGAGGTGCGCCAGCACCTCCTCGCCGCCCGAGCCCTCCGCGCAGCCCTCGGCCAGGTCGCGGGTGTCCTCCTGGGTCCAGCGCACCGTGGTCCCGATCGCCGTGGTCGGCACGCTCCCCTCGTCCGCCTGCGCGTCGGAGTAGCAGTCGACGGCCGGGGCCGACGCGCCCACGCCGCGCGGGTCGAAGCCGACCAGGTCGAACCGCTCGGTCATCGGGCTCTGCGCGAGCGCCGCCGCCGTGGTCGACGCCGCCGACAGCCCCGAGCCCCCGGGGCCGCCCGTGTTCAGCACCAGGGACCCGATCGCCTCGCCGCGGGCGGGCACGCGCATCAGCGCGATCGACGCGACCTCGCCGTCGGGGGCGTCGTAGTCGAGCGGCACCTCCAGGCGCGCGCACTCGTGCGTGGGGTCGGCGGACAGCGCCTGGACCTCGATCGCGGTGGTCGCGTACTCCGCGCACGCGCCGAAGGTCAGCTCCTGGTCGTAGAACCGGTCGAGCGCGGCGGGGGTCGGCTCCCCGGGGTCGGGCGACTCGGGAGGCGACGACGGGCTGCACGCGGCCAGCGCGAGCAGCACGCCCGCGGCGGCGACCGCGGCGGCGCGGCGCGGGGTGCGGGACGACATGGGGCTCCTTCGAGCGGCCGGCGGTGGCCACGGGTCGGTGGTCCGGTCGCCATCCATCCGACACCAGGCCCGGAGAACGTGCCCGACGAAGCGGCACCCGCGCGCCTCCGCCGGGTCAGCGCCGTCGGCGCAGGTACCGGGTCCGCACCACCGGGTAGGCGCTCGCGGAGAGCGCCGCGCTCTCCGCGTCTCTCGCGGGGGAGGCCGGGTCGCTCACGACCCTGCGGTGGCACCTCGTGGGGACGCGCGGGGTGGACCAGAGGCCGTGGCGTTCACGGGGTGCTGGCCTGGAGGGCGGCCCGAGGGCGCTTGTTGGGCCCGCCGTCCTGCTCGGGGGCGGCGTCCGTGCTCTCGCCGTCGTCCTCGGAGGGGGCGAGGCCGAGCAGCTCCAGCAGGTCGCGGGCGTCCGCGGCGTCGTGGGCGTGGGAGCACACCACCCGGGTCGCTGTCTGCCTCGCCAGGCGCCACCGCCGCGCCTCGCCGTCGTCGTCGACCGTCGGTGCCGTGCCCACGGTCCGGGGGTCGCTCAGATCCATCCCACTCACCCCTCGCTGCCTCCCGGCGACCGGTCGACTCCGGTCCGCCCCGGCCCAGCGTCGCACCGGGGACACCACCCAGATCCCGGGCGGGGGGTGGGAGCGAGCCGGGGTGCCGTCTGACGCCGGGTTCTGGGTAGGTGGTGTTCAGGAGCCCCCTGTCCTGCGGCTGTGCGCCCGATGCTGCCACGGCGCCCGGGGCCCGGTGATGGCGGCCCTGCCGTGGCGCACCACCGCTGGGAGAGGACGCAGTCGATGAAGCACACCCCGGGGCCGTGGTCGGCCCTCGCGCTGAGCGCCGCGCCCGCCGTGACCCTCGCCGCGTGCACGAGCAGCGACCCGGAGCCGGCCGAGCCGACGGCTGCTGCTGTCGAGCCGACCCCGGAGACCGGCACCGACGAGGACACCGAGACCGTCGCCGTCACCGAGGTCGACGACGCCGGAGCCGGCGTCGTCGGATCGACCGAGGGCCTGGTGACCGCCCCGTGGGCGCATCCGGCCCAGAACGTCGGTGAGGAGCTCGCGACGGTCCAGCTCGCGTCGCTGAGCGTCCGCATCAACGACTCGGGGCGCTTTCCCGGGACGCGGGACCAGTACTTCTCCGACGGCACGCAGGCGCTGGCCGAGGGCGCCCCGGTGGTCTACCTGTCCTGGACCGTGACGAACACCGGGGACGAGCCGGTGCGGCTGGGGGCGAGCATGGTGAACGTCCGGCCCACGGCGGACGGCCGCAACCTCGGGTACGACACCAACGAGGGGTTCCGCGAGCTGGGCCTGTCGCCCGACGCGGTCAAGGAGTACCACGAGGACAACATCTACGTGCTCGGTCCGGGGGAGTCGTTCACCGAGGGGATGAACTTCCCGCTGGGCGAGATCGACGTGCTCGACCTCGACCTCACGTTCACCCCGAGGAGTGCGGACGGCGACCTCGAGCACGACCTGGCCGTGAACGAGCGGATCTCGGTGCCGCTGGCTCGCACCTGACCCCGCTCCCCGACGAGGGCCGGGTCGACCTCGCGGTCGGCCCGGCCCTCGTCACGCAGGCCGCGGCCCCGCCCGCCGATGGGGTCAGCCCGCCGAGGCACCTAGGTGCTGCCCGGAGCCGCGGTGAGTGGCCGAGGCGGCTGCCAGCGTCGGGGTGTTCTGCGCTGCCCGCGTCGCGACCTCAGGGACGGGCGGTGCGCCGTGTCCGGGGGAACGCTGGATCGGAGTGTCATGACAGCAGGGTGGAAGGTCCGCGCGGCGTGCGCGGTCGCAGGATCGATGGTGCTCGCGGGGCTGACCGGCTTCGCCGGTGGCGCGGCGCACGCTGACGACGCCGCGGAGGTCGCGCCGACCTCGGGCGCCGAGTTCGAGGCGCAGGCGAGCGAGCTGCTGGCGCTGGAGGGTGTCGAGGCGGTCACGGTCGACGCCGCGGGCACCGTGGTCCTGACGACGACCGACCCGGTCGACGCGCTGGAGGACGTCGCCGAGGAGTTCGTGGAGGACCACCGCAACGTCGAGGTCCGGTTGCTGGACGCGCCGCTGAGCGCGCTGTCCGTCACCGACGTCGTCGGTGGCGCGGGGTACGCGGCGATGAGTGGGTCCAGCGACGATCTCGGTCTGTGCTCGATCGGCTTCGCCGGGTTCACCCCGGACGGGGCTCCCGCGGTCGTCTCCGCCGGGCACTGCACGGATGACGGCTCGTACGCCGACGCGGTGCTGACCGTCCCCGCGGGCGACCCCGCAGGCGGCGGTGCGACCGGCAACGACGACATCGCGGGTCTCGCCGAGCTCGGCGCGTTCGGGTTCTCCCAGTTCGGAGGCCCTGGCAACACCGAGGGTCAGGCGGACGCCGCCAGCACCGACGTGTCGGTGATCGACGTGACGAACACGGACCTGGACCTGCTGCCGGTCGTCACCGACTGGACCACCACCGGTGACCTGTCGGCGTCGACGCGACCGGTCACCGCGGTCGGCACCGCGCGCCCGGGCGCGAGCGTGGTGAAGTCCGGCCGCACCACCGGGTTCACCTCCGGCACCGTGGACTCGATCGGCTACGCGAGCGTCGACGGCCGGACGGTCTACGGGTTCTGGACCGATGTGCCCGGCGCTCCGGGCGACTCCGGCGGCGCGGTCCTCCAGGGCAGCACCGCGGTCGGCGTGGTCTCCGGCGGTGGTACGGCAGGCGGGGCCCCCGTCATGTTCGCGGCCGACCTGCAGGCCGCGCTGGCGGTGACCGGCGGGTACTCCGTCGCGGTCCAGGTCGCCGCGCCCGTGCTCACCGGCCCGGCCACCGGATCGGTCGTCGCCCCCGGTGCCACGATCTCCGGCACCGCCGGTGCCGGGACGACCCTGGCGGTCGAGCCGTCGGTCGGGGAGCCCTTCGAGGTCCCGGTCGGCGCCGCGGGCACGTGGTCGTTCCCCGCGACCGAGGTCCTCGGTCCGATCAGCTACACGCTGGTCGCGCGCTCCGGGTACTCCGCCTCCGCGCCGACGGTGCTGGAGTACGAGGTCCTGCCCGTCACCGCCCTCACCTCCCCGGGTGACGGCGAGCGGGTGCTGACCAGCGTGCAGCGCCTCGCCGGGGTCGGTGCCGCGGGCGAGGACGTCGCGCTCACCGGTGACGTCGAGGCCGTGGTCGAGGTCGCGGAGGACGGCACCTGGGAGCACGAGGTCGACCTGTCCTACGGCCGCTACACCGTGACCGTGCAGCAGATCACCGGAACCCCGGGCGAGCCGTCGACCAGCACCTTCGAGGTCGTCCCGGTCGCCCCGGCGATCACCGACCCCGTCGACGGGGGCTCGTTCACCCCGGCGACCGCGCCGACCACCGTGTCCGGCACGGGGCTCGACGGCGCGCGGGTCGGCCTGGACACCGGGCACGGCCCGCTGCTGCACGCCGACGTGGTCGACGGGACGTGGACGATCGAGCTGCCCGAGGCGCTGGAGGCCCGCGACCACCGGTTCACCGCGAACCAGTCCCTCGCGAGCGTCGACAGCGACTTCGGCCAGCCCGTGACGTTCACCGTCGCCGCGGACGCCGCGGTGGTCGGTGACGACGTCGCCGCGGCTGCGGCCCCCGGTGGCGGGGACGACGGGGTGCTCGCGCAGACCGGCGTCTCCGCCGCGCTGATCGTGCTGGTGGCCGCGATGCTCGTCGGCATCGGGGCGCACACGGTCATCCGCGCCCGCCGCACCCCGGTCGCGGGGGTGCGGACCATCGCCTGACCCAGCGGCGTCACGACGCAGAGCCGGGGTCCGCACCGTGGGGCGGGCCCCGGCTCTCGCGCGTGTGCGGGGGTCGTCGTCGCACAGAGCTCCCGGCTCCGGGAGGAAAGCGCTCGCCTGCGCATCCTGCAGGCGTCAGGGCCCGACTTGACAGTCTTGCTGACCTCGATGACTGCCGCTGCTAGCCTCGGACGAGGTCGTGACCTGCGACAGCGTGCTCAGGCGAGCGGTCGGACGACCGACCCGGCGAGCCCTGTGCCGTCGCTCCGAGGTCACGTCACCTGTACGTCCGGCGACCATCCAGGGGGGATGAGGCGTGAACCTGAACGGCCTGCGGGCGTTCGTGGCGGTGGGGGAGCTCGGCAGCATCCGGGACGCCGCCGTCGAGCTCGGCTACTCGGAGTCGGCGGTCAGCCGCCACCTCACGGCGTTCGAGCGATCCGTCGGCGGCGCCGTGTTCGAGCGAGAGCGCGCCGGGATGCGCCTGACGGATCGCGGCGAGGCGATCCTGCCGCTCGCGCACGAGGCCCTCGGGACCGTCGCCGCGATCGTCGGAGATCCCGGTACCGCACGTCCGGGGCACGTCGAGACTGCGACATCCGCAACCGTCCGTGCGTGATCCGCAGGATCCTCGCGGAGCAGTCGCCGTCCCGACGAGCATCGCGGTGCGGGGGTCGTCCTGGCCGGGTACCCGGGTTCCGGGACGAGCAGCCGCCGCAGCACGGCTCTCGTTCACCCATCACAGAAGGAGCACGTCCATGCTCGAGACCACTTCCCGGTCGAAGACGACCACCATCGCCGCCGCGGCTGTCGCGACCCTCATGGGTCTGACCCTCGGGGGCGTCGCCATGATGTGGGTCACCGGAACCTTCGCGCTGTCGACGGCGACCGCCGCGACGCTGTGGAACGCGTTCGAGGTCGGCGGCTGGGCCTTCTCGATCGCGCTCGCGGCGTTCTCCGCCGGCACCTCGGCGGCGATCTACGCCGCGATCCGGGGATTCGTGGCCACGCTCGGCAAGGCCGCCGCCCGCAAGGCGTTCATCGCGTGACCGCGCGGTCGGCGGCCGCCCGTACGAGCGTCCGCCGACCGTCCCGCCCCGAGCACGAGGAGGGTCCATGACCGGTCCAGCCGTCGAGGTCGCGCGCCTCGCACCGGACCTCGCACCCCGCTCCCCGCGCGGCGCGGCGCTGCGTGGGCTGGTGCTCGGCGGTGCCCGCGGGGCCGACGTCACCGTGGCCGCCGTGCTGGCGCTGGCGATCGCCGGGATCGGCGCCGCCGCCGGGTACGGCGCCTACGCGCCGGACCCCGGGCAGGGTGGTGTCGTCCCCGGACCCGGCACGCTGCCGTCGACGGTGCTGACCATCCTGGGGCAGAACCTCGGCGCCGTGCTGCTGGCGTTCACCGGCGCGATGACGTGGGGCCTCGGGACGATCGCCGCGCTGCTGACGACGAGCGCCTGGGTCGGTGCGACCGCGCACGCCGTGATCGCCGAGATCGGCGCGCAGGAGGTCGTCGCCCGGGTGCTCCCCTACGTCCTGCTCGAGTTCGGCGGCCTGCTGCTGGCCGCGGCCGGCGGGCTCTACCCGGTCGTGGTCCTCGTCGGGTCGCTCTTCCGAGGTCGTCCCCGGCCACCGTTCGCCGTCGCGCTCCGCACCTCGCTGGGTCTGCTCCTCACGGGGATGCTGCTCGTCGTCGTCGGGGCCGTGGTCGAGGCGGCGCTGATCGTCTGGACCCACCCGTCGTGATCGGAGAGAAGACCATGACCGTCCGCACCTCGGACCCGGTCGACGTCGCTGCCACGCAGACGACCGCGCCGCGTCGGCGTGCCACCGGACGCACCTGGGGCCTGCTCCTCCTGGTCGTCAGCGCCCTCACGGCGGCGCGCGTCCCGCAGGTGAGCGACGACGTGGCAGCCCGGCTCGCCCGGGGCGACAGCGGCGTCGACCTCGACGGCCTCGAGCAGGCGGAGCTCGCCGTGACCATCGGCACCGTGACGGCGCTGGTGCTGGCGCTGGCGCTCCAGGTGCTCGTGGTGGCCGGTGCCATCGCGGTCGAGCGGCGGACGGCCGCCGCGGGACGGCTGGTCGTGGCAGGTCGTCCGCTCTCGCTGACGTTCCTGGTGGTCGGCGGTGTGCTCGTGCTGGCTCAGGGGACCGCCCTGCTGCTGCCCGCCGCGGGAGGTCGGGTCGAGGTCCTCGTGCCGCTCGCGCTCGTGGTCGCGACGGCGGCCACCGCCCTGGCCCGCGACGGCGCCCGGTGGGGCCTGCCCGCGAGGGCGGCGATCGCGGTCGGGACCGCGCTGATGCTGACGTTCGTGCTGTGAGGGGCTCCCTGCGATGACGTTGACGACCTTCTACCGCCGGTTCTCGCGGCCGGTCGCGGGCGCCTGCGCCCTCCTGCTGGTCGCGGTGCTGGTGCTCGCGTTCGCCACGGCGGACCTGGATGCCGCTCGCTACGGCACGCTGCTCGTCGTCGGCACGGGCGCCGGCACCGTGCTGCTCGGGGTCGCAGCCGCCGTCCCGCGGCTCCCCATCGGCCTGACGTGGCCGACCTACCTGGTCTCCGCCTGGGCGGTCGCGGCCGCTGCGGGTCCGGGCACGCTGGGCGGGCCCGGTCAGGTGATCGCCTGGGCCGTCGCCGGTGTGTGCGTGCTGATGGCGATCGGTGCCTGCATCGTGCACTACGACGTCGCGCAGAACCGTCCGGTGTCACGCCTGTGACCACGCCCGAGCCACGTCGGGGCCGGGGGCTGGGGACCGCCGTCGACCTGTGGGCCGTCCGGTTCCTGACCACCTTCTCGCTGCGCATCCGGGTGCGGGTGTTCCTGACGGGGGCGCTCGCCCTGTCGGCCTGCGCCGCCGCGGCCACGGCCGGTCTCGCGTTCGCCGTCGTGTCCGCGGTGGTGACCGCCGCCGGGGTCCTGGTGCCCGGAGCGCGCGAGGCGCTGGGGTGGTCCGCCGTGCTGCTCCTGGCCGGGCTCGTCGCCTACGGAGGGACGGGCTCCCTGCTGCGGGAGACCTTCTCGCGGGTGCGGTACGCGGTGCCCGCGTCACCGGTGCGTGGGCTGTGGCTCGCGATGGACCTCCCGCTGCGCCAGGTCGTCCTGGCCGAGCGAGGGACCGAGCAGCTGCCTCGCGCCCTGGTGTCCGGCGGCCTCGTCCTGGGGACCGCGGGCGCGTTGACGAGCACCGGCAGCGTCGCCGCCGCGGCCGCCGCGCTCCTCGTGCTCGGCCTGGTGGTCGCGGCCGAGGGAGCGTGCCACCTCGTGGCGATGCGCGCCGCCACCCGCTCGCGCGTGCGACGCGCCCCCGTGGGCGTCTGGGAGCTGTACGTCGTCGTGCTCGGTCTCGCGGGCGGTGCCGTGCTGCCGCCTCTGGTCCGGATCGCGACCGGGGTGCGCGCGGACGCGGTCGCGGACGCGCTGGCGGCTGCCGACGTCGTGGGGCTGCGGGCGGCGGCGCTGGTGCTCGTGCTCAGCGGCGTCGTGCTCGCCGCGGTCGTGACGGTCGTCGCGATCCGGCGACCCGCCGAGGACGTCCCGCTGCTCGGGATCGACGCGCCGGCGATCGTCGCCGCGAGGTTCACCCTGGGACGTCGATGGCGCCGGCCGACCTGGTTCGGGACGGTGGCCTGGGGAACCGGGTCGATGACGCCGCAGCCTGCGGTCCTGGCCCTGTTCCGCCTCGTGCTCGCCGCCACCGCGGTCGCCGTCGGGGTCAGGCTCGCGGCAGGGCCGGTCGCCATGGGCGTCGAGATCCGCGGGGTCGCGCTGGACGCGGTGGTCCGCTCGGCGGTCGCCCTCACGTCGGCGACCGTCGCCGGCCTCGTCACGGCAGGCACCGTGGTGGTCGCGGGGCACGGCGCCAGGCTGTGGCACTACCGCACCCTGCGTGAGCTGGGCAGCCCCGTGGCCGTGACCTGGGCCGCCCACGTCGCGGGTGCGGTGGTCCAGTGCGCGGCGTTCGGTGCCGCGCTCGCGCTGGCGGCCGGTGCGATCACCGGCCGCGCGCACCCCGAGATCGTGTCGATCGCCGTGGTGGTGGCTCTCGCGGACCACCTCGCCGAGTCCCTGTTCGCCCGTCCCACACGCGACGAGGGCGAGCGCACGGGCAGCACCGCCACGGCTGTGGTGGGGATCGCGCTCGTCGCGCCCGCGCTCGTCGCCGCCGTCGCGGGTGGCGTGTGGGCCTGGGTTTCCGTCGTCTACGTCGTCGTGCTAGCTGGAGGAGGTCTGCTGTGCTTCGAGATCCGGTCACGGAACATCCCGGTGGTCGCGGTCGCATGAGCGACGGGGAGCCGCTCGCGGTCCGGCTCGACCAGGTGACCGCCGGGTGGATCGAGGGCAAGCCCGCGCTGCGGTCCGCCTCGTTGACGATCGCGGCGCGCGGCGTCACCGGGGTCGTCGGACCGAACGGCTCGGGCAAGTCGACGCTGGTCGAGCTGATCAGCGGCTACCTGCGTCCGTGGCAGGGCACGGTCCAGGTGGGCGGTGCCGCACCGGACTCGGGCTCGGTGCGCAGCCGCCGCCGCATCTGCCGGACGGCACCTGCGCTCTTCGGTCTCATGACGGTCCGTGACCACCTGGTGCTGTCCGCCCGGGCGCCCGGCGGTGACCTCGACGTGCAGGTCCGGCGGGCCGAGCGGCTCGGGTTGGGCCCGTGGCTCGACGAGAACGCGGGAACGCTGTCGTCGGGCACGGCCAAGAAGCTCTGGTACCTCTTCTGCACCGCAGGTGACTTCGAGCTGGTGGTGCTGGACGAGCCGTTCAACGCACTCGACCTGGGAGCGGTCGACGTCGTCGTGGACGAGATCGTCCGCTGGGCGGAGGACCGGGCGGTCGTCGTCGTCGCCCACCAGCCCCCGGCGGGTCTGCCGGTCGAAGCCGTGGTCGACCTGGAGACGGCGGGGCACCGTGGGTGAGCGTCTGGCACCGGTCCGGGTCGAGGCCACCGCGGTCGGGAAGTCCTACGACGGTCGCAGCGTCCTGCGAGATGCGACCTTCGTCCTCGAGCCGGGGACCGTCACGGTCCTGCTCGGGCACAACGGCGCCGGGAAGTCCACGCTCGTCCGCCGCCTGGCAGGGCTGGTCCGAGGGGAGGGGGAGGTGCGCCTGGCGGGCCGGCCGCTCGTCGACCACCCCGAGCCGCACCGGGTCCTGGGTGTCGACCTCGGTACTCCGCAGGTGCACCCGGGGCGGACGGTGCGGTCGCACCTGCGGCTGCTCGCGCACGGCATGCCCGACGCCGCGGTCAGGGTCGCGCAGGTCGCGGAGCTCTTCGGCGTCGGGCCGCTGCTGGACCGTCGGCCGACGGGCTTCTCGACGGGGATGAAGCGCGGCGTGGCACTGGCGGCCACCTGGATCGCCGACCCGTCGGTGCTGGTGCTGGACGAGCCGATCAACGGTCTCGAGGTCGCGGCCGTGCGCCGGGTCAAGGACCTCGTGCGTCGGCACGCCGACCGCGGGGGCACGGTGCTGGTCGCCTCGCACGTGCTCGCCGAGGCCGAGCGCATCGCGGACCGGGTCCTGGTGCTGGAAGGCGGGGGCGTCGTCGCCCACCAGGACCTCGCCGGGTACGTCGCGCGCGCCGGGGCGCAGGACATCGACGTGGTCACGGACGACCAGGGACGGCTCGAGGCCGCGCTCGCGGCGGCGGGGATCGCCTCCCGATCGACCGCGACCGGTGTGGTCGTCTCAGGGGTGTCGCAGCGCGCTGTCGCCGAGTGCGCGCGCGATGCCGGCGTGCTCGTGCTCGAGCTGCGACCGCGGCGGCCGACGCTCGAGGACGTCTTCCTGTCGGGCGGCGTCCCGGCTCCCGGTTCTGTCGAGAGGACACGCACATGACCGCATCGGTGGGGTTCGCGTGGCAGACCCTCTGGTCCCTCCGGTTCGTCCGCGTCGTCGCGTCGTCGGCCGTCGTGGTCTCCGCGGCCGGGGCGGCGCTGCTCACGCTGGCGCTCGCCGCCGTGCCCGGCGCGGACCTGAGCCAGGACGGGCTGCTGCTCGTGCTCCTGCGGACCAACGTCGCCATCCCGGTCGTCTCGGCCGTGCTCGCGGTCGCGGTGGTCGGGGGCGACGTCCGCAGGGGCACCGTCCTCGCCGGGGTGCTGCGCGCCCGAGGCCGTGGGCGGGCGTGGATGGCGCGGCTGCTGGTGGCCGTCGTGTCGTCGGCAGGGGTCGCGCTCGCCTGCACGGTGGTCTGCGTCGCCGTCGTGACCGCCGTCGCCGGGCCCCTCGCGCCGGGGGTGGTGCTTCCTGCGGCGCTCGGGACGGTCGCCCTCGCCGTCGGGTGGGCGTGCGTCGGAGCCGGATCGGGCTCGGCGATCCGCAACCCCCTCGCCGCCGTCGCGGTGCCGGTGGTCGTGGCGTACGCCGTCGAGCCGATCATCCGGACGTCCGCTGCGTTCGGACCCGAGGTGCTCCGGGTCCTGGCGGCGCGGCTGCCGTTCTCGTCGGGGACGGACCTGGTGCGCGGGGACGCGACCACGTCGGGCGCGGTGCTCGACTCGGCGGCCGCGTGGCAACCGGGGGCGGTCGTCTTCGGCGCCTTCGTGCTCGCCGTCGCCGCGGCCGGTCACGTGGTGTTCCGGCGTGCCGACCTCGTCCCGACGGATCTCGCGTGACCCGGGCCCGCGCCGTCGGCGCGACCACGTTCGTGCTCGCAGCGAGCCTGCTGGTCGGCTGCGCACCTGGGGCGGCGTCGGGTTCGGCGACCCCCGACCCGGAGCGGGACGGTCCCCTCACCGAGTACCTCGCCCAGGTGTTCGGTGACAGCACCGACCCCGTGGCGCTCGCCGACCAGCAGCGCGCCATGCAGGAGGCGGTCGCCGCGTGCATGGCGGAGCAGGGGTTCGACTACGTGCCCCGCACCCCGCAGACAGCCGGTGAGGCCGTCGGCGGGGAGCTGCCCGAGTGGGGTTCCGCGGCGTTCGCGGAGCAGTACGGCTACGGGATCACCACGCTCACCGAGCTCACTGGCGGCGACGAACCCAAGGACCCCAACGCCGACCTCGTCGCCGCGCTGTCCGAGGCCGGCCGCGCGGAGTGGGAGGTGGCGCTCTACGGGGACGGAGGATCGACGGAGGTCAGCGGATGCGTCGGCACCGCGCAGCGCGAGGTGTACGGGGGCGGGGTCCTCGAGGACCCGACCTACCTGGCGATCCAGGCAGAGCTGATCCCGTTGTACGACGGGGTCGGCGCTGACGCGAAGGTCCTGGAGGCGACGCGGCAGTGGTCCGTGTGCATGCTGGACGTCGGCCACGACGTCGGTTCGCCGGACGAGGCGATGTCGGGGCTGTACGCGGAGGTCGAGGCCCTCGACGTCGGCGCCGGGATCCCGGCCGAGCTCGTCAGCCGCGAGATCGCGATCGCCACGGCCGACCGTACGTGCCAGGAGGACTCCGGGCTCACGGCGGTGCGGGCCGAGGTGGAGCGCGCGCTGGAGGAGCAGTTCGTCGCCGAGCACCGTGCCGAGCTCGAGGAGCTGGTCGCGGCCGCCGGGGAATGATGATCTCGGGCAGCTCGTGGAACGACCCGGGGGATCTGAGGCGGTCAGCCCACGTCCCTGCCTGGTCAGCGTCGCCGGCGCAGGTACCAGATCCGCGTCACGTTCGCGCACACGAACAGCACCCCGACCCCGATGATCGTCAGCACCGGGTTGCCGACGACCATGCCCGCGAGCGTCAGCGCACCGCCGACGACCAGCGCGGTGACGATGCGGATGACGGCGGGTCGGTCCTCCGGGGGCAGGCGGGTCGGCTGGGTCACGGCACCAGCCTCGCACGGGCCGCGCGAGGCGCCCGCACCGTCAGCCCCGGTACTCCTCGTCCGTGACGTGCTCCAGCCACGTGGTCGTGGTCGCCGGGTCGTCGGCGCTCTCCAGCATCGCGAGGTGCTCCATCCAGCAGTCGGGCGTGGCCCCGTGCCAGTGCTCCTCCCCGGGGGCGGTGTAGAGCGTCTGCCCGGGCCGGACCTCGTGCACCGTGCCGTCCCGTCCGCCGACCAGCGCGACGCCCTGGGTGACCCGCAGGTACTGACCGCGCGCGTGCGAGTGCCACGCGGTCCGCGCACCGGGGGCGAACCGGACGGTCGCGACGGACATCCGCTGACCCTCGGCGTGAGGGACCGCCACCATGTCCACCCACACGTCCCCCGTGAACTGCTCCGGCGGGTTCTTCACGGTCGCGGGCGTCGGGTCGATCTGCATCAGAGCACCTCCTTCGCGATGGTGAGGGCGGAGACGGCGCGCGGCCATCCGGCGTAGAACGCCACGTGGGTGATGGCCTCGACGATCTCCTCGCGGGTCAGGCCGTTGTCCAGGCCCATCGGGATGTGGGCGCGCAGCTGCTCGGTGTTCCCGGCGCTGACCAGGCTGCTGATGGTGACGAGGGACCGGTCGCGGGGCGAGAGGTCCGGGCGGGCCCAGACTTCGCCGAACAGGACGTCGTCGGTGAGGTGCACGAACGCGGGGGCGAGGTCGCCCACCAGGCGCTGCATCGGGGATTCGGTGGACACGGGTGCTCCTTCGGGGAGGGGATCGACCCCTCGACGGCAGGCACGCGCCCGGCGCACGGCTGCCCGGGAGGCAGGCCCTGTCAGGACCCCTCAGCGGCACGGCCGTGCAGCCGCTCCCGGATCTCCGGTGCCATCTCGACGTCGTGCGGCAGGGCGACGAGCACGTCCGGGGTGACGGCGATCCCCTGCGCCCCGGCGACGGACGCGAGCGCGCCCCAGTGCGACGCGGCCATCCCCTCGTACGACTCACCGTGGATGGGCTCGTCCGGCCCCACGACGGTGCGCGCGGTGTCGGCCAGGTCGGCAGGGGTCGTCCAGGTCCACATGTCGACCGGACCGCTGGTCGACCACCCGCGGTCGTCCAGCAGGGTGACCCGGCGCCCGTCGGCGGTCTCCAGCGCCAGCACGGCGGAGATCGACACCTGCCACCGGTCGCCCGCGTGCGCCTCGCCGTCGAGGGCGATGCGGGTCACCAGGCGCTCGGGGGTGGTCATGGTCGGCACGCTACGCGGCCCGCGCGTGGCCCGGCTCAGAGGGAGCGGTCACGGCGACAGCGCGGGCCTGTCCGCGAGCACCTGGGCGATCCGCGACTGGTCGACGTGCCAGGCGCCCAGGTCAGGGTGGATCGACTCGACCACGCGCCGCATGGCGTCGCTGCCGTCCTCGATGACGCCCTGACGGATGAGGGGTTCGAGGTGCGCCACCCGGTTGCGCAGGAGGTGTGTCGTCGCGACGTCGTCCACGAGCTGGCGGTGGTCACCGGCGATGTGGGGGAACCCGGCACCGAGTGCCTGGCGCCAGAGGGTCGCCTTGCTCGGGCTCTTGCGGATCGTCCGCGCCGGGAGCAGGTACCGCCAGGTGCCGAGAGTGAGGTGGGCGACGACGTCCCCGTGCGTGACGTCCCGTCGAGGTCGACTCGACATCGCGACGGCCTTTCGCGCACGGGCGCACGCCCCGGGGAGGTCCTTCCCGAGCAGTCCGCGAAGGGTGCGGCACGGATCCAGCGTCCAGTCCGGGCCGTGCCGGGTGCCAGGGTCACGCCGGTCGGGGACTCTGTTCCACTCACGCAGGCGCGCGTCGATCGTGTTGCGCAGCACCACCTCGACCACGTGGAGCGACTCGTACACGGCGGAGGAGGCGGCGATGTTCCACCTGGAGAGGTCGAGCGCGTCGGAGGTGCGTCCGTGAGTGGCGACCAGGTAGGGGCGCAGGCGTTCAGCACTCAGGTACTGGCTGAGCGTGTCGCCGTCTGCGGGTCTGGTCGGGTTGAGGGGCAGCAGCACCGGTAGGCTCCTTCCCGAAGGCGGGGTAGTTCTTCCCGTTCCGATTCACAGGAGGCCCTCTCGTCGTCTCGACGGAGGGCCTCCTGCGTGTCTGGGGCCCGCCGTTCCGGTGCTGATCGGATCGAGCGGTCCCAGGGGATCGTGCCGCTCCCGCCGGTCGACGCCAGCACCTACCCAGGTCAGCGCGTGACGTCCCGACACCGGGCGCTCGGCGGTAGGACCGGTGCGCCTGTGCCTCGGGCCGCGCGCCTCCCGCCCGCGCGCGCCCCGACACCCGC
Organism: Cellulomonas triticagri; assembly: GCF_003696205.1. Classification (GTDB taxonomy): domain Bacteria; phylum Actinomycetota; class Actinomycetes; order Actinomycetales; family Cellulomonadaceae; genus Cellulomonas; species Cellulomonas triticagri. Next base: position 18,338 of record NZ_RFFI01000008.1, on the reverse strand, counting down.
CATGCTGGTCCCCGGAGGTGAGCCGGTGCCGGAGGGACGGACCCCGCGGGTCGCGGGGGTGCGCGGGAGCAGGTGGGCGGGCCACGTCGGTGCGGTCCTGCTGGTGCTGGGCGGTGGGGCGGTGCCCCCGGGTCCGCGGCAGCCGGTGGACTGGTCGACGGGTCAGGTCGTCGTGACCCTGGTGGCGGCGGTGCTGGTGCTGCCCCGGCACCGGTGGCCGCGGTCGGTGCTGGCGGCGACGGTCGGCCTGCTGGTGGTCGCGGGGGTGCTGGACCTGTTCAGCCTGGGCCCGGCGAGCGCGGTGGGTGTCGCGACGTACGCGACGGTGCTGGGGCTGTCGCGCCGGGCGGGGTGGCTGACGACGGCGGCGGTGACCGTGGTCGTGGCGGCGGCGGGGGTGCTCGCCGGGATGGTGGGCCCGCAGTACGCGCTGGTGGTGATGCTCGGCGGGGCGGTCGGCGAGGCGATCCGGTCGCAGCGGGCGGTCGTCGCGGCGGTGACGGAGCGCGCCGAGCGGGCGGAGCGGACCCGGGAGGCGTTGGCGCGGCAGCGGGTCGCGGAGGACCGGCTGGGGATCGCGCGGGACCTGCACGACGTGGTCGCGCACCAGATCGCGGTGATCAACCTGCACGCCGGGGCGGCGACGACGGCGCTGCGGTCCCGGCCGGACGCGGCGGAGGAGTCGCTGGCGACGATCCGGCAGGCGTCCCGGGAGGTGCTGGCGGAGATCGGCGACCTGATGGCGACGCTGCGCGACCCGGACCAGGTGGACACGGGGCCGCTGGGGCTGGCGCAGCTGGACGAGGTGGTGCGGGGGTTCGCGGTGCACGGGCTGGACGTGCGGGTGCGGGTGGACGGCGACCCGGTGGACCTGCCGGGTCGGGTCGACGTGGTCGCGCTGCGCGTGGTGCAGGAGGCGCTGACCAACGCGCACAAGCACGGGACGCAGGGCCGCGCGCACGTGCGGCTGGAGTACCGGCCGCGCTCGCTGGGCATCACGGTCGCGAACCCGGTGGACCCGGCGGCGGACGCGGCGCAGGGGGTCGGGACGCGGCAGGGCCTGGTGGGGATGTCCGAGCGGGTGGAGTCGGTCCGTGGCACGCTCGCGTCCGGGCGGGACGGTGCCGGGACGTGGGTCGTGGCGGTGGACCTGCCGTACGGACCGCAGCACCCCTCCGGGGGAGAGGGAGCCCCCGCATGACCACCGTGCTCGTCGTGGACGACCAGACGCTGATCCGGTCGGCGATCCGGGACCTGGTGGACCACGCCGAGGGGCTGACGGTGGTCGGCGAGGCGGGGGACGGCCGCCGGGCCGTGGAGCTCGCGCGGTCGCTGCGCCCGGACGTGGTGCTGATGGACATCCGGATGCCGGGGACGGACGGGATCGCGGCGACGCGGGAGATCTGCGCGGACCCGGACCTCGCGGAGGTGCGGGTGCTGGTGCTGACGACGTTCGAGGAGGACGCCTACATCGTCGGGGCGCTGCGCGCGGGGGCGAGCGGGTTCCTCGGCAAGGGCGCGGAGCCGGACGAGATCGCGCAGGCGATCCGGTCGGTGCACCGGGGGGACGCGCTGCTGTCGGCGGCGGCGACCCGCAGCCTCATCGACCGGTACGTGCGGCCGGTGGACGCGGACCGGACCCCGCCGGCGCTGCACGACCTCACGGAGCGGGAGCGCGAGGTGCTGACGCTGGTCGGGGCCGGGCGGTCGAACGACGAGATCGCCGCGGACCTGGTCATCTCCCCGCACACCGCGAAGACGCACGTGAACCGGGTGATGGTGAAGCTGCACGCCCACGACCGGGCCCAGCTCGTCATCGCGGCGTACGAGAACGGGCTGGTCCGGCCGCGGGGCGCGTGACGCGACGCCCGGCCGGTGTGCGCGGGGACCCGCACCCGGCCGGGCGTCGCGCCCCGGTCACTCGTACCGCAGCGAGGAGATCGGGTCCTGCCGGGCGGCCCGCAGCGCGGGCAGGGTCCCCGCGAGGAACGCGATGGCCATGACGCCGAGCACCACGGTCGCGACGGTCACGGGCTCGAACACGATGAGCGTCAGCCCGGGCAGCTCGGACAGGATCGTGTCGGCGAGCGCCGACGAGACCACCTGCCCGACGCCGACGGCGGCGAGCACGCCGAGCACGGACCCGAGCAGGCCGATGACGACGGCCTCGACGCTGAACAGCGCGAACACCCGGGCGCTGGACAGGCCCATGGCCTTCATGAGGCCGACCTCGCGGGTGCGCTCCTGCACGGCCATGAACAGCGTGTTGATGATGCCGATGGACGCGGCGACCAGGGCGATGATCGCGAACCCGTTGAGCACGAGCACGATGGTGTCGATCACCGAGGTGATGGTGCCGAGCTGGTCGTCCAGGGTGACGGCGGTGTACCCGTCGTCGGTGAGCCGGTCCTGCAGGGCGGTGGTCGCGTCCTCGCCGGCGTCGGCGTCGAACCAGACGGACGCCGACGCGTAGACCTCGTCCTGCCCGGCGGGCGCGCCGACCCGCTGCAGGGCGTGCAGCGCGTCGACGAGGGCCGTGTTGGGGACGGCGCCGGTGGCCGAGATGAGGCCGGGCTCGGCGACACCGACCACGACCGTCTCGGCGGTGACCTGCGCGCCGGTCGCGTCGGTGAGCGCGAGCGTCACGGTCGACCCGACGGCGTCCTGCGCGTCGGCGAACCCGAGCGCGTCCAGGTAGGTCGAGGGCAGCACGATCTCGGGCTCGGCGGCGTCGAGGTCCACCTGGTCGCCCGCGGCGAGCTCGACCTCCATCCCGGGCACGAACTGGCTGAGAGCGAGCTGGTACGGGGTGCCGTCGTCGTGCTGCACGTAGTCCAGCGTCACGGCCGTCGCGCCCTGCACCCGCAGGACGCCGTCCGTCGCGGCGAGCGCGTCCAGGTCGTCCTGGGTGAGCGCGACCATCGAGCCCGCACCGGGCGTGCCCGCCGGGGGACCGGTGGTGCTCGCGATCTGGTTCGGGTCGTACTCGACGGGCCCGCTGCCCTGCTCGCGCTCGACGGTGCGGGTCACCGTCATCACGTCGTCCACGCCGATCCCGGCGAGGGTGCTGGCGATGTAGCTGCTGATGCCCGCGCCGATGCCGTTGGTCAGCGACAGCGTGAACGCGCCGATCACGATGGCCAGGACGGTCAGGCCGGTGCGGAGCTTGGACCGGAAGGCGTTGGAGAACGCCCGGCGGACGACGTCGGTGGCCCTCATGCCGCCACCTCCTCGTCGTGGCGGGGGACGATCAGGCCGTCGCGGACGAACACGGACCGGTCGCAGCGCGCCGCGAGGTCCTCGTCGTGCGTGACGACGACCAGCGTGATGCCGTGCCGCCGGTTCAGGTCGAACAGGATGCCCTCGACCGTCGACCCGGTCGCGGAGTCGAGGTTGCCGGTGGGCTCGTCCGCGAAGATCACGCGCGGCTGGTTGATCAGCGCGCGGCTGATCACGACGCGCTGCTTCTGCCCGCCCGACAGGTCGTTGGCCTTGTTCCCGGCCTTGTCGGCGATGCCGAGCTGGTCGAGCGCCGCCATGCCGCGACGGGCCCGCTCGCGCGCCGGGACCCCGGCGATGGCCAGGGGGAGCGTCACGTTGTCGAGGACGCTCGCCGACGGCGTGAGGAAGAACTGCTGGAAGACGAAGCCGAACTTCTGGTTCCGCGTGCGGTTGAGGCTCTTCTCGCCGAGCCGCGACGTCTCCTCGCCCTCCAGCGTGATCGTGCCGGACGTCGGCCGGTCGAGCAGCGCCAGCAGGTGCATGAGCGTGGACTTGCCGGAGCCGCTCTTGCCGACGATCGCGAGGGACTCGCCCTCGGCGATGTCCAGGTCGATGCCGCGGAGCGCGTCGAAGGCGGTGCTCCCGGAGCCGTAGGTCTTGCGCAGATCTCGGACCGAGATCAGGGGTGTGCTGGTCACGTGGTGGTACTCCCGGTGGGGCCGTCGGTGGGGACGGCACCAGCCTCGCGAACGGCGGCCCTGGGCGGATCCCGCGGCGGCGGACACCTGCGGTACCGCGTCCGCGGTACGTGGCCACTGCCGCGGGTCGTCCTCAGGTCTGGGGGCGTCCCCACCACGTCGCGCAGCGCAGCAGCCACTCCACCGGCCCGTAGGCGAACCGCCGCAGCCACCACGCGCTGAGCAGGCACTGCGCGACGACGAGCGGCACGCACAGCAGCACGACGGGCGTCACCGTCGGCAGCGCCGGGAAGTCCACCACCAGGCCCGCGGCGAACAGCACGACGGCCGCCCCCGCGTAGTTGCTCAGCGCCATCCGGCCGAGCGGTTCGAAGAACGCGGCGATGCCGCGCCGCAGCGGCGTGCGCCACAGCAGCGCGAGCCCGGTCGTCCAGACCGCGGCCATCGCCAGCCCGGCGGTCGCGCCGGCGGTCGTGAACCGGGGGTCGCCCGGCTGCGTCAGCTGCCAGGCCACGGCGGGCGCCGTGAGCACGGCGGCGACGGCGAAGGCCACCGCCACGACGCGGGTGCGGGTCTCCAGCACCCGGGGCAGCCCGTACGCGGCGCCGCCCGCGCCCAGCAGCATCAGCCCGGGCGTCGCGGCGAGGCCACCGCCGAACACGACGTACGCCGCCCCGGTCCCCAGCACACCGAGCGCGAGCACCGCCCACCGGGGCAGCAGCGCGACCTGCGGCAGCACCAGCAGCCCGACGACGCCGTACTCGATCAGGATGTTGCCCGGGTACACCAGCATGAGCGCGGCGCCCACCACCCCGATCGCCACCAGGCGCCGCACCAGCACCAGCCACGCGCGCCCCGAGCCGACGCGCGCCCGTGCCCCCGACAGCACGAACCACAGGCTCATGCCGAACAGCAGCACGAAGATCGGCACGAACCGCGTCTGCACCGTCAGGTAGAGCGCGTCCCGCACCGGGTCGTGCACCCCGTCCCGGCTCGCGAGCAGGGCGTCGTCGCCGACGCGGGTGATGTCCAGGGCGTTGACCAGCAGGATGCCCAGCAGGGCGAACCCGCGCAGCGAGTCCAGGAACCGCCAGCGCGTCGCGCGCGGGGCGGATGTGGTCGGGGACGGTGCGGCGAGGGTCGTGGGTGCGTGCGGCATACCCCCAGACCACCACCGGGGAACCTCCCGGCGGATCGGCCCCGGGTCCGGTCTCGTCGGTTGCCCCTCCGCCCGGGGCATGACGTCGGCCGAGGTCGGCGCACCCCCCGGGGCTACGCGAGCCCGGCGGCGAGGATGCGCAGCGCGGCCTGCCCCTGACCTGCCGTCTCGGTGCCGAGGAGCCGCCAGGGAGCGGCGTCCTCAGGGAGGTGGCGGGCGAGGGTCAGCACCCGCGAGCGGTCCGATCCCGCGAACTGCTCGCGTGCCGCGAAGGGGTCGTCCAGGCACGCGAGCAGCACGGCGGCGTCCTGCAGGTGCCGGCCCGGGTCGCGGGAGTCCGCGCGGAACGCCGCCGCCTTGAGCACCAGGGCGCCGAGGACGGACGGGGTGCTGAGGACCGTCGGGGCGCCGCGCGCGATGCGCAGCGTGGCCAGGACGGTGCGACGCAGCGCCTGCGTCCCGCCGTCGATCGCGACCATCGTGCGACCGCGGAGCCTCCCCACGACCGATGGTGCGGCGTGGTCGGCGATCAGCAGGTCGACCACCCCGTCCGCGGTCGCACCGGGAGAGGCCGTCACGACGTCGACCTGCCGACGGTCCCGCCGGAACCGGTGCGCCGTCCGCTCTCGCGGGTCGATCGGCTCCACCAACCGGTAGCCCAGACGCTCCAGCACGCTGGCGGCGGCCCCGGGGAGCCCGCGGGTGGTCTCGACGTGCAGCACGATGTCGACGTCGTCGGTCGGGCGGACGGCCGTGATCCCGTGCGCGGCGGCGTGCACCTGCGTCATGAGGCCACCGACGAGCGTCCACCTGTCGTGCGGGAACGCCGCCTCGATCTCGGCGACGTCGGGCCACGGCGCACCCCACCCGCCGGGCGGTGTGGGGACGTCGACCTCGGTGCGTTCGATCACGGGTCCGATCTCAGGTGGGCCTGCAAGGTGTCGAGCCCGGCACGGCGCTCGCGGAGGTCGGGCGACGCCGCCAGGTCGAGCGCGGCGAGCACCGGGCCGACCGCGAGCGCGCGCACGACGGCGAGGTCCATCGTCGTCGCTCGCAGGGTGACCACCCCGTCCGGCCGGGGGTTGAGTGCGTAGGTCCGGACGAGGTGTTCGACGGCGTCCGGAGCGACGTACCCGTCCGCCGTCCCCACCGCGGCGGCGAGGCCGATCGCCTCGCGGCGCGGGCTGATCAGGTGGGGGGCGAGTCGGGGCAGCGCGGCACGGTGGGCGTCGAAGGCGGTGGCCGTGGCGCGCCGTCGGGTCCGCTCCACCAGGGCCAGCGGGGTGAGCGTGCGCAGGCGTCGTCGCAGGCGGGCGGTCTGCGACGTCCCGAGCCACGGGGTCGGAGCGTGCTCCAGCAGGGCGATCGCCGCCCATGCCGTGGGCGGTGCCCACGCCTGTTTCCCGGTGCGGGCGACGGAGGCGTACCGCTCGACGGAGGTCGCGTCGATCACCCCGCGGGCGACCTGGTGCAGGTCGCCCGCCAGCACGAGGTTGCGCACCTGGCGCGTCGTGACGCCGAGCCGGTGCGCGGTCTCGGTGATGCCGAGCAGACCACTCATGACAGGTAGTTTCCGCTTCCGGAAGCTACCTGTCGAGATCGCCGTGCCGCACCGGGCGCACCCCCACCCCTGCCGGGTACGCCAGATGCGGTACCCGGGACCGTCTCCCGGCCCGATTCGCCGCGCGTCCCCGCTGCTGACGATGGAGGTCATCCCACCGTCGAGCCTTCCTAGGAGTCCGCCATGTCCACGTTCCTCGCGAAGCTGGGACGCTTCAGCGCCACCCACCGGCTGGTGGTGATCCTGGCCTGGGTGGCGGTCTTCGCCGGTGTCACCGGTGTGCTCGCCGTCAACGGCACCGGGGAGAACTCGCCCGACACCATCCCCGGGTCGCGGTCGTCGCAGGCGCTGGAGGTGATGGCCGAGCACTTCCCGTCCGAGGGCGGTGCCGCCACGCAGGACACCCGCCACACCTCGTTGCAGCTCGTGTTCCACCCGGGCGACGGGCTGGTCACGGAACCGGCGGTCGCCGAGCAGATCGCCCGGGTGCTGGCCGAGGCCGCGGACCTGCCCGGGGCGCCGACGGTGAGCGACCCGCTCGACCCGGCGCAGCCGTACGTCTCCCCGGACCAGACGGTCGCCGTCAGCACCCTGACCTACGGGACCCTCGACGAGGAGCAGCAGGAGCCCGCCTACGACGCCGCCCTGGCGCTGCGGGATGCCGCCCCGGCGGACCTCGGCGTGGAGCTCGGCGGCAACCTCGTGCCGCTCGGCGCCCCCGAGCAGGGCGTGGGCGAGATGCTCGGCGTGCTCATGGCGTTCGTGGTGCTGCTGCTGACGTTCGGGTCGATGCGGGCGGCGGGCGCGAACCTGCTCGCGGCGGTCGTCGGCGTCGGCGTGGGGCTGGTCGGCGTGCTGGCGTACGGCTCGATCATGCCGATCGGCGAGAACTCGATCATCCTCGCGGCGATGCTCGGCCTGGCCGTCGGGATCGACTACAGCCTGTTCATCCTGTCGCGGTTCCGCAACGAGCTGCGCGCCGGCAGGCCGGTGGTCGACGCGGTCGCCACGGCCACCGGGACCGCGGGCACGGCGGTCGTCTTCGCGGGGCTCACCGTCATCGTGGCGCTGGTCGCGCTGCTGGTCGCCGGCATCGGGTTCATCACGGAGATGGGTGTCGCCGCGGCGTTCGGGGTGCTGGTCGCGGTGCTCGTCGCGCTCACGCTGCTCCCGGCCCTCATGCGCACCATGGGCCTGAAGACGCTGTCGGCGAAGCACCGGGCCGAGCTCGCCGCCGGGCGCGTGCGGACCGAGACCGAGCACCCCCGGACGGGGTTCCTGGTGCGGTGGGGGAACGGCGTCGTCAAGCGCCCGGTGCTCGCGCTCCTGGCCGGCGTGGCCGTCCTGGTCGTGGTCGCCCTGCCCGCGCTGAGCATGAAGACCGCCTTCAGCATCCCCGGCGGGACCGACCCCGAGAGCACCGAGCGTGCCGCGTACGACCTGGTCGTGGAAGAGTTCGGCGGCGTGCAGTCGCCGCTGATCGTGCTCGCCGAGGGCGAGGACGTCGCCGCGCACACCGCCGCGGTCGAGGCCGACCTCGCCGGCCTGCCGGGCGTCGCCCGGGTCGTGCCCGCCGAGGTCACCGCCGACGGCGACTACGCCCGCATCACGGTCATCCCCACGGGTGGGCCGATCGACGACGCCACCACCGACCTGGTCCACACCATCCGCGAGCAGGAGGACGCCATCGCCGGGGTGCACCTCGAGGTGACCGGGGAGACCGCCATCGGCATCGACCAGACCGCCGCGCTCAACGAGGCCCTGGTCAAGTACGTGGTCGTGATCGTGCTGATCTCGCTGGCGCTGCTGGTCCTGATGTTCCGGTCGATCCTGGTCCCGGTGCTCGCGACGGTCGGCTACCTGCTGTCGGTGCTCGCCTCGTTCGGCGCCAGCACGGCGATCTTCCAGTGGGGGTGGACGTTCCCGCTGATCCAGGCGCCGCAGGGCGACCCGATGATGAGCCTGCTGCCGATCCTGCTGGTCGGGGTGCTGTTCGGGCTCGCGATGGACTACCAGGTGTTCCTGGTGTCCCGGATCAAGGAGATGCACGACCAGGGGCTCGACGCGAAGGCGGCGATCCGGGAGGGCTTCGCCCGCTCGGCGCCCGTGCTGGTCGCCGCCGCGTCGATCATGACGGTGGTGTTCGCCGGGTTCGCGTCCAGCACGTTCAACGTCGCGGCGTCCATCGCCTTCGGCCTCATGGTCGGCGTCCTCGCGGACGCGTTCGTCGTGCGGCTGGTGCTGATGCCCGCGCTGCTGTCGCTGCTCGGCGAGTCCGCGTGGTGGCTGCCGCGCTGGCTGGACCGCGTGCTGCCGCACGTCGACACCGAGGGGCACGCCCTCGACGCCGCCGCCCCGGCGGCGCCGGAATGGGAGCCGGTCCGGGTGTAGGCGCACACCCGGCCCACCACGTCTGTGGCGGGCCGGGTGGTCGGTGCGGTGCCCACGGCACGGCGACCACTCACACCGCGAGCACGGCCCGGATGCCCGGAGTCTGGTCGGCGTCGTGCGTCACGGCGTCCCGGGCGTCGACCCCCGCCGGATCTCGTTGTCGGGGTGCTCGGCGTCGTAGGCGCGACGTGCCTCGGCGATGGCGTCCCTGTGGTCGAGGGACCAGGCGGACAGCGCCTTGACCAGGTGCGTCAGGCTCGCGCCGGTCTCGGTGAGGCGGTAGTCGACCTGGGCGGGCACGGTCGGGTAGACGGTCCGCAGCACCAGGCCGTCACGCTCCATCTTGCGCACCGTGAGCGTCAGCATCCGCTGGGAGATCCCGTCGATGGCGCGCTCGAGCTCCCGGAAGCGTCGGGCGCCGTTCGCGAGCTCGACGACGACGAGGACCGACCACTTGTCGCCCACGCGGTCGAGCACGTCGCGGATCCCGCAGTCGGGGTGGTCCGGTTGCCCGCACGGTGCCAGCTCTGCGGGGCGGGTGGTGACATCGGTGTGCGTCACTGACGTTCACCTGCCTCCTTGTGGGGCACCCTCGGGCCGTTCACGATCGCCATGGTGACGAAGGAACCACGGAAGGAGATCGAACCGCAATGATCATGGTGACCGGCGCGAGCGGACAGCTCGCCTCCCTCACGCTCCAGCAGCTGTCCGACCGCAGGCTGCCCGCCGTCGGCGGCAGCCGGACTCCTGCGGACGGGCAGCGCCACCTGGACTTCGACGACCCTGGCGGCCTGGACCTCACGGGCGTCTCGACGCTGGTCCTGGTCTCGGCCGGGTACGCGGAGGACGACCAGGTCATCGCCCGTCACCGGGCGCTCCTCGACGCAGCGGTCCGCGACGGTGTCGTGAGCGTGATCTACACCAGCGTCACGAGCGCCGGCGATCATCTCGGTTTCGCCCTCGCCCACCGGGCGACCGAGGAGCTGGTCAGAGCCAGCGGTCTCGGGTGGACGATCCTGCGCAACGGGCTGTACGCCGAGCTCTTCGCCTCGTTGCTGACCTGGACGCCGGAGGGGCTGGAATCAGCGCTCGGTGACGGCGCGGTGTCCGCGGTGGCGCGGGCCGACCTGGCCGCAGCCGCGGCCGTCGTCGCCAGCCGCCCGGCCGTGCACGCCGGGAGGACCTACGACCTGGTCGGCACCCCGATCACGGCCGGCGACGTCGCCGCACGACTCGACGTCACACACCGGTCGTTCGGGCTCGGCGCGTACCGCGCCCGCCTCCTCGCGGACCGCACGCTGCTGCCGTTCCAGCCGCCGATGCTCGTCTCGATCGCGACCGCCGCCCGGCACGGCTTCCTCAGCAGCTCCAGCCCTGATCTCGCCGACCTGCTCGACCGACCGTCGGTCGAGTCGCTGGTGGTCGCGGCGAACACCGTGGCCGCGATGCGTCCGAGCGGGCGCTGACGCGGCACGACCCCGTGGTGCACTGGTGCGTCGCGTGCGGCGGGGCCGTGTCGGGCACGGGCGGGAGCCCGGCCGCTCAGCGCCCGCCGCGCACCAGGCCGGACTCGTAGCCGAAGACCACCAGCTGGGCGCGGTCGCGGGACCCGGTCTTCATGAGCGCGCGGCTGACGTGCGTCTTCGCGGTGGCCGGGCTGATGAACAGGTGCACGCCGATCTCGTCGTTCGACATCCCGCGCGCGACCAGCCCGACGATCTCCCGCTCCCGCTCCGTGAGGTCCGCCAGTCCCGGCAGCGGCGCCGCGACGGCGGGCTCGGGCGTGGCGGTGACGCGCTCGACCAGGGCCCGCGTCGCGGCGGGGGACAGCAGCTGGTCCCCGCCCGCGACGGTCCGCACGGCCGCGATCAGGTCCTCCGGGGCGATGCCCTTGCCGAGGAAACCGCTCGCGCCCGCCCGCAGCGCCGCGATGACGACGTCGTCGGTCTCGAACGTCGTCAGCACCAGCACCTTCACGCCCGCGAGCGCGTCGTCGTCGGTGATGCGCCGGGTGGCCTCGACGCCGTCGACGCCGGGCATGCGGATGTCCATGAGGACGAGGTCCGCCCGCGCGCTGCGCACGACCGCGACGGCCTCGGCGCCGTCGGACGCCTCGCCGACCACCTCGATGTCCGGGACCGAGTCCAGCAGCAGGCGGAACGTGCCGCGCAGCAGCGCCTGGTCGTCGGCCAGCACGACCCTGATCATGCGGTCTGGTCTCCTGTCGTCCGTGCGGGAGTGGTGGGGGTGGCGGGGGAGAGGTCGGCGGGCAGGACCGCGACGACCTCGAACAGGTCGCCCGGGCCCGGACCGGCGCGCAGCGTGCCCCCGGCGGCGGCTGCGCGCTCGTGCATGCCGATCAGCCCGTTGCCCGTGCCCGGTGCGGCGGGGTGCCCGGCCGGGGGCAGCGGGTTGGTGACGCGCAGCCGCAGCCCGGCGGACGTCCACCCGACGGCGACCTGCACAACGGAGCCCGCCGCGTGCTTGGAGGCGTTGGTCAGCGCCTCCTGCGCGATCCGGTACGCGGCGAGGTCCGCGTGCTGGGCGAGCGGGACCGGGGTGCCGGTGCGGGTGAGATCCACCTGGACGCCGACCGAGGCGAGCCCGGCGACCAGGTCGTCCAGCGCCCCGAACCCCGGGACGGGCGCCAGCGAGGCGTTCGGGTCGCTCGCGGGGTCGTCGTCCTCGTCGCGGCGGCGCAGGAGCCCGATGGTGGAGCGCAGCTCGTCGATGGCCCGACCGGTGTGCTGCGCGATGTCCCCGAGCGCCCGCTCCGCCGCGACGGGGTCGGTGCGCATCAGGTACCGGGCGACGCCCGCCTGCGCGTTCACCAGCGTGAGGTTGTGCGCGAGCACGTCGTGCAGCTCGCGGGCGATCCGCAGCCGCTCGTCCAGCACCGCGCGCTGGGTCCGCTCCTCGCGCTCTGCGGCCAGCCGACGCGCCCGCTCCCGCCGACCGGAGCGCCACACGCCCGCGGCGGCCGCGGTGACCACGACGTAGAAGACGACGAGGTCCGCGAGGTACCAGGACCGCGAGTTGGTGAGGTAGCCGATCGAGCCCAGCCAGGTGCCCGCGACCAGGCCCGCGGTCCAGCCGACCCGGGCCGGCACCCGGCCGGCGAGCGTCGCGACGGCGAGCATCGTGGCCAGCGGTGCGGGCTGGTAGGCGCCCATGCCGCCGGTGACCTGGGCGACCTCGGTGGCCACCGGCAGGTAGACGAGGATCGTGGTCTCGGCGGCCAGCGTGCCGACCAGCGCCAGCACCGGGCGCCAGGTGCGCAGCAGCAGCGGTGCCCACGCGCCCACCACGGCGGTGAGCAGGGCGGTGTCGGGGGCCTCCCACGTGCCGGTCCGTACGGCGGCGGTCCAGTACATGCCGCCCAGCCAGGCGACGGTCAGCGCGAGCTGCGCCCCGGTCGGACGCCCGCCCGCACCGAGCGCGGTGGTCCGCCGGAGGGCGGCGCCTGCTCGGGCGACCCGGGCCGTGCCCGCCCCGGGCACCGTCGTCGACCCCGCCACGTCCGTGCTCCTCCGCTCACCCGCCCTCGCGGTCCTCCCCGGGGGCACCGCACGCCCCGGCCGCCCCATGCTCCTCCGCTCCGGACCCCGCGCGCATCAGCCCGCTGCGGTATCTGAGGTGGGCGCTGCGGGGACGTCAGTCGGTGAAGTGGTGGATCTCGTCCGGGTGGATGACGATCCGGACCTGCGGCGCGGCGAGCATCCCCGCGAGACCGGCGGCGTGGTCGGCGTCGTCGAGGTCCCAGTACCGGTGGGCGAGGCGCTCCGCGAGGGCGTGCGCCCCGTCGGTCTCGACGGTCACGCGACCGGCGACGGAGACCCAGTGCTCGGGCTCCCCGGCGGGTGCGGCGACGACGAACGACGCCCGCGGGTCCTGGGCGAGCCGCCGGACCTTGAGGGTGCCGGGTCCGGTGAACAGCTGGATCGTGCCGTCGTCGGCGGCCTCGAACCACACCGGCCGCGGCTGCGGGGGCACGGGTCCGGCGGCGACGGTGAGGAACCCGTGCAGCGGGCGGGCGAGGAGCGCGCGGTCCTCGGCGGTGAGCGTGGTGGTGGACATGGTGGGCCTTCCGGGTCGGCGTCCCTGGTCCTCCAGGTCAACCCGCCGGGACGCGTGACGCATCCCGGCGGGTCCCGGCTGGTGCCTGCTCTGCCCTAGGCCCGGTCGGCGACGGTGCGCACGACGGCCTTCCCGGCCTCCATGACCAGGAAGACGCCGACGGCGATCCCGGCGGTGAGGGCCCAGGAGTGCAGGCCGATCGGTGCGGAGTCGAACCAGGTGTTCATGAACGGCGCGTACGTGAACACGAGCTGCAGGGCGACGAGGGCGGCGGCGGAGATCCACAGCCCGCGGTTGCCGGTGAGCACCCGCCAGGTGAGCGCGGAGCCGTTGAGCAGCCGGCAGTTCAGCAGGAACGCGAGCTGGCCGAGCGCGAGCATCATCACCGCGGAGGTCTGGGCGACGGCGTAGTCCCCGGTGCGGTCCCGCTCGAGGAGGTAGACGAGCAGGGTCGCGGCGCCGATGACGACGGACGCGATGAGGACGACGGACAGGGCCCGCGGGGACAGCACCTGCTCGGACGACGAGCGGGGCTGGCGCCGCATGATGCCGGGCTCGGCGGGCTCGCCCGCGAGGGACAGCGACAGCGTGAGCGCGGTGGCGAGGTTGATCCAGAGGATCTGCACCGGGGACAGCGGCAGCGCCAGGCCCGCCAGGACCGCGACGAGGATGACGAGCGCCTGCGCGCCGTTCGTGGGCAGCAGGAAGACGACGGACTTGCGGATGTTGTCGTAGATCCGCCGTCCCTCCTCGACGGCCCGCTCGATGGTGGCGAAGTTGTCGTCCGCGAGGACGATGTCCGCGGCCTCCTTGGTGGCCTCGGTGCCCTTGATGCCCATGGCCACGCCGACGTCCGCGCGCGTGATCGACGGGGCGTCGTTGACGCCGTCGCCGGTCATCGCCACGACCTCGTCGTGGGACTGCAGCGCCCGGACGATGCGGAGCTTGTGCTCGGGGCTGGTGCGCGCGTAGACGTCGACGTCGCGGACGACCTCGCGCAGGGCGTCGTCGTCCATGGCCTGCAGCTCGGCACCGGTGAGCGCCGGCACCTCGCCGTCCTTCGGGGCGATGCCGAGCTCGCGGGCGATGGCGGTGGCGGTGCCGCGGTGGTCGCCGGTGATCATCTTGACCCGGATACCCGCGGCGTGGGCCTCGGCGATGGCGGCGGTGGCCTCCGGGCGGGGCGGGTCGACGATGCCGACGACGCCGAGGAACGTCAGGTCGCCGTCCAGGTCGTCGAGCGCGATCTCGTCGACCCCGTCGGCGGGGCGGGTGGCGGCGGCCAGCACGCGCAGGCCCTGCGCGGACAGGGCGTCGATCCGCTGCTCCCACGCCTCGCGGTCGAGCGGGGCGGTCTCGCCGGTCGCCGAGCGCTCGGTGGCGGACCGGTCCAGCAGCCGGTCGGGGGCGCCGACGACGTGCACGACGCGGGTCGTGCCGTCGGCGCCGGGGACGTCGTCCAGGGTGGCGGCGAACTTGTGGGTGGACTCGAACGGCACCGCGCCGACGCGGGTCGCGGCGTCGGTGGCGGCGCCGGCCTTGGCGGCGAGCACGTCGAGCGCGCCCTCGGTGGGCTGGCCGACCACGCGCCAGCCGTCGTCGGTGCGCTCCACGTGGGCGTCGTTGCACAGGCCCGCGGCGAGCACGAGCGCGGCGAGGTCGGGGTGCGCGTCCAGGTCGGCGGTCGTGCCGTCCTCGGTGACGACCCGGCCCTCGGGCGCGTACCCGGTGCCCTCGACGTCGTACGCCGCGGCGGCCGTGACGACGGTGCGCGCGGTCATCTCGTTCTGCGTGAGGGTGCCGGTCTTGTCGGAGCAGATGGTGGTGGTGGACCCGAGCGTCTCGACGGCCGCCATCTTCCGGGTGATCGCGCGGCGGCGGGCCATCTGCTGCACGCCGAGCGCCAGGGTGATGGTGACCAGCGCGGGCAGGCCCTCGGGGACGGCGGCGACGGCGAAGCCGATGGCGGCGGAGATGAGCTCCTCGACGTCGAAGTCGTGCACGAACCGGCCGACCAGCAGCATGACCACGGCGAGCACGCCGATGAGGATCGACAGCTGCCGCCCGAGGTGCCCGAGCTGGCGGGCGAGGGGGGTGTCGAGCTGGTCCTGTTCGGCGACGAGCGCGGAGATGCGCCCGATCTCGGTGTCCCCGCCGGTCGCGACGACGACGCCCTCGGCGTTCCCGGCGGTGACGATGGTGCCGGAGAACAGCATCGACGTGCGGTCGCCGACCCCGGCGTCGGCCTCCACGGGCTCGACGTCCTTGGTCGCGGGCACGGACTCGCCGGTCAGCGCGGACTCGTCCACCTGCAGCTGCCCGGCGGTGAGCAGCCGGACGTCGGCGGGCACGCGGTCGCCGCTGCGGACGCGGACCACGTCGCCGACGACGAGCGTCGCCGAGTCCACGACCCGCCACTCGCCGTCGCGACGGACCTGCGAGTCGAGGGACTGCATCTTGCGCAGCCCCGCGAGCGCGGACGCGGCGCGGCCCTCCTGGATGAAGCCGATCAGGCCGGTCGCGACGATGACGACGACGATGACCGCGAAGTCGACCCAGTCCTGGGTGAGCGCCTTGAGCACCGCGGCGCCGATGAGGATGTAGATGAGCACGTCGGCGTACTGGCTGAGCAGGCGGCGCAGCGCGGACGGCTGCGGCGGCTCGGGCAGCTCGTTGCGGCCGTCGCGGTCGAGCCGCTGCGCCGCGTCGTCCTCGCGCAGCCCCTCGGGCGTCGCGTCGGCGGACCGCAGCACCTCCTCGGCCGGGTGCGCCCAGGGCGCCTCAGGCGTCGTGGTGCGGGGGTGGTCGGGGGCGGCGGTCGTCATGCGGCGTGCTCCTCGGAGGCGTCCGGCGGCGCTCGGCCTCGGCCGCGGGCACCCACCCGCGGGACGGCCCCGACCCCCGACGACCCGGGTGACCGGCACCGACGCCGCGCGACGCGGCCCCGCCGACGCCCGTGTCCCCCTGACCAACGGGCCGGGTCCGCGCGGAGTTCCCCCGCGCGGCGGCCGGTGTCAGGGCCGCGTGGCCTGCGCGGGGACGATCGTGAGCAGCCGCTCGAGCCCGAGGATCCGCAGCGTGCCGCTGACCCGGTCCGGGACGTTGCTGAGCGTGCACGGCACGCCGCGGGCGGTGCACGCGCGGTGGCAGTCGAGCAGGAACCCGACGCCGGTGGAGTCGAGGAACAGCACGTCGGCGAGGTCGAGCCGCATCGGCAGCCCCGCGGCGGCGGCCCGGGCGAGGGCGCTCGCGGACTCCTCGGACAGGGCCGCGTCGATCTCCCCGGCGAGGGTGACCGTCGTGACGGTCCCGTCGTCGTGCGCCCGGATGGTGCCCGTGGTCCTCATGATCGCCCCCCAGCGACGCCGCCCGACGGCGGCCCCCGTGTTCCCCCTGCCCAGCGGCTTTCACCCTGGTCGCACGAGGGTAGGTCGTGGTGGCGCGGGAGTCATCACCCGTTCGCGGTCCGAGCGGGTGATCCCGGCCCCGTCGGGGCGCGGCGGGTCACCCCGCGGACGTCGTCGCCGGTCAGCGGCCTGACCGCGCCGTCCGGTCCCGGGTCCGCCGCGGGTCCGGCCTACGATCACCCGGTGCCGCCCCGTTCCCCGCTGCCGCCCCGCCACGGCCTCGGCGCCGCGTGGGTGCGCACGCCGGACCGGGACCGGACCCGCCCGGAGACCTGGCCGGACGCGTGGCCCTCGCTCGCCGCGTGGCTGCGCGCGCGGCTCCCCGAGGTCGTGGACGTGGACGCGATGGTGGCCGACGGACGGTTCGTCACCGAGGACGGCCGGGTCGTCGGCGCCGCGGACCCGTACCGGCCGCACGCGTTCGTCTGGTTCCACCGCGACCTGCGTCCGGAGCCGGAGGTGCCGGGGCGGATCCACGTGGTGCACCGGGACGAGCGGCTGGTGGTGGTGGACAAGCCGCCGTTCCTGTCCTCGATCCCGCGCGGGCGGCACGTGCTGCAGAGCGTCGTCGTCCGGCTGCGCACCGAGCTCGACCTCCCGGAGCTGTCGCCCCTGCACCGGCTGGACCGCGTCACGTCCGGGCTGCTGATGCTCGCCACCGAGCAGCGGTGGCGCGGCGCGTACCAGACCGCCTTCGAGCGCCGGGCCGTCACCAAGACGTACCGGGCGCTCGCGCCGCTGCGCCCGGACCTGGACCTGCCGGTGGTGGTGCGCAACCACATCCGCAAGGACCGCGGCGACTGGCAGGCGCAGGTCGTCCCCGACGCACCGGTCAACGCCGAGACGCTCGTAGAGCTCGAGGACGAGGTCGACGGCCTCGGCGTCTACCGGCTGTCGCCGCGCACCGGGCGCACCCACCAGCTGCGGCTGCACCTGCACGGGCTCGGCATCCCGATCGTCGGGGACCCGCTGTACCCGCGGGTGCGGGACGTGGACGTGGACGACTTCGCCGAGCCGCTGCAGCTGCTCGCCGCGGACCTGGCGTTCACCGACCCGGTGGACGGCGTGGAGCGGGAGTTCCGCAGCGTCCGCACGCTGCCCCTGCGGGTGGAGGACCCGCCGGCCCGGGATACCGTCGGGGGGTGACGACCCCCGCCGCGAGCCGCACCGACCCCGACGTCCAGTCCTACCGGATCGTCGCGTTCCTGGAGGCCGCGACCTGGGCGGGCCTGCTGGTCGGCATGGTCCTGAAGCACGTCACGCGCACCACCGAGCTGGGCGTGCAGATCTTCGGGCAGGCGCACGGGCTGGTGTTCCTCGCCTACGTCGCCCTGACGGTCGTCGCCGGGGTGCGCCTGCGGTGGGGCTGGTGGCCGACCCTCGTCGCGCTGGCCGCGTCGGTGCCGCCGATGGGCACGCTCCTCGCGGAGCGGTGGCTGCGCCGCAGCGGTCGCCTGGTGGGCCGGGCGCCCGCCGCACCGGCGCCCGCCGACTGACGGACTGACGGCGGGGCGTCACGGCGTCAGGGTGCCCCGACGAGGACGTCCTGGATGGCGACGGCCGCCGCGCCGCGCGCCCACATCACGAAGTCCGGCGGCTCGACCAGCAGCCGCACGGGGTCGGCGTCGGGGTGCCGGTCGGCGGCGCACGCGGTGCGGACGGTGTCGCCCGCGACGTCGAGCAGGCCGCTGCCCTCGCCGGACACGACGACCGTGCCCGCGCCGGTGGCCCCGGTGACCCAGGCGAGCAGCCGGCCGAGCGCCCGGGCGGCGGCGTCGACGGCGCGGACGGCGGCGGTGTCGCCCGCGGTCGCGGCGGCGAGC
>NZ_RFFI01000079.1 GCF_003696205.1 Cellulomonas triticagri | reverse complement strand
CCCGGGGCCCCGGGCGCCCGCACCGGTGCCCCGCTGTCCGTCGGCGACGCCCCCGGAGCTCCCGCCCGGCCGGCCCGCCGCCGCCGTCGCGGCCGCGTGGTCGCCGGGGTGCTCGCCCTGCTCCTGCTCCTGGTCATCGCCTGGCCCGTCGGCCTGCTGATCTGGGCCAACGGGAAGATCCAGCACGTCGAGGCGCTCTCCGGCGCCGCGCCGACGCCCGGCACCACCTACCTGCTCGCCGGGTCGGACTCGCGCGAGGACGGCGTCATCGAGGACACCGAGACCGTCGGCGCCCGGACCGACACCATCCTGCTGCTGCAGGTCCCCGAGTCGGGTGCCCCGTCGCTGATCTCGCTGCCCCGGGACTCGTACGTGGAGATCCCGGGCAACGGCTCCAGCAAGCTCAACGCCGCGTTCTCGTGGGGCGGTGCGCCGCTCCTGGTGCAGACGGTCGAGCAGCTCAGCGGCCTGACGGTGGACCACTACGTCGAGGTCGGCTTCGGCGGCGTCGAGGAGATCGTCGACGCCCTGGGCGGCGTCGAGCTCTGCCTGGACGGCAGCACGGGCATCCAGTTCCCCGTAAACGAGCCGATGTCCGGTCTGATCTGGGACGCCCCGGGCTGCCGGACCGTCGACGGCGTGACGGCGCTGGCGTTCTCCCGGATGCGGTACGCCGACCCGTCCGGCGACATCGGCCGCGGCCTGCGGCAGCGTCAGCTGATCTCGGCGGTGGGCGACAAGGCCGCTGACCCGTCGGTGCTGCTCAAGCCCGCCACGCAGGTCGGGCTGATCGACAGCGGCCTCGGCGCGCTGACCGTCAGCGACGGCTCGAACATCCTCGACCTCGGCCGCCTGGCCCTGGCGTTCCGCTCCGCGACCGGCCCCGGCGGGGTCACCGGCACCCCGCCGATCGCCAACATGGACTACCGACCGGGCGGCGTGGGCTCCACGGTCCTGCTCGACCCGGACCAGGCACCGACGTTCTGGGCGGCGGTCCGCGACGGCACCCTCGAGCCGGGCGTGGTCGGCGGCGTCCCCGGTTCCTGAGCCGGACGCAGCCCTGCGCGCACCAGACCCGCGAGCCCGACGAACGCGTCCCGCAGTCGCTCGCACCCGCGCGTGGTGGCGCGGCGCAGCCGGGGTCCGAACGGCCGCTCGACGAACCGGTGCACCAGCCACGCGAGCACCAGCGAGAACGCGACGGCAGCGGTGAGCACCGCCCAGACCGGCAGCCGGTCGTGCAGCAGGTGCACGATCCACAGGCCCCAGTACTCGTGCGTGAGGTACAGCGGGTAGGTCAGCGCACCGACCCAGGTCAGCGCGGACCAGCGCCACCGGGCCACGGGGGTCAGCGTCACGAGCGCGACGAGCGCGACGCAGGCGAGCAGCGCCAGGACCAGCACGGCGGCGTCCGGGGCGACCACGGAGTTCGCGCCCAGCGACTCCATCCGCGCAGGCACCATGACCGCCGTCGCCGCCGCGGCGTTCGCCGCGACCAGCAGCCACGGCACCACGGCGTGCCCGCACCGGAACACCACGTACAGCGCCATCCCGGCGGCGAACAGCGGCGCGTACGGAGCGACCAGCCAGGTGACGGCGTCGGACCAGCCGAGCGCGCGGGCCCCGAGCGCGGCCGCGGGCCACAGCGCCGCGAACCACAGCACGCGGCGGCGGGTGATCCCGAACGCGGCGAAGACCGCGATCAGCAGGTAGAACCGCAGCTCGACCCAGAGCGTCCAGTACACGCCGTCGACGTGGCCGACGTCGACGAGGCTCTGCAGCAGCGTGAGGTTCACCAGCACCTGCCCGCCGGTGACCTCCTTGCCCTGCCAGACGAAGAGCAGCAGCGCCCCTGTCGCGAGCACGGCCACCCAGTACGCGGGGTACAGCCGACCGACGCGGGAGCCGATGATGTCCGGGACCGACCGGCCCCAGGCGGTCATGAGGATGACGAACCCGCTGATGACGAAGAACAGCTCCGGGCCGAGGGACGCGTACACCGCCCACGACGACACCGCGGGTGCGACCTCCGCGAGGTCCCGCCCCCACGCCGTCGTCTCCCGGGTCGTGAAGTGGTAGGCGAGCACGCCCAGCGCGGCGAGGAACCGCAGGCCGTCGAGGGCCGCGAGCCGCGCGACCCGAGCGGGGGCCGGGGTGGCGGTCGCGGCGGCGTCACGGGAGGGCGCGGTGGTCGTCACTCCCTCGACGCTAGGGGTGGCGCGGCGGTCCCGCCCGGCGAGCGCCGGGCGCCCCCGTCATCTCGACCGGACCTTCACACCGTGCCCGCCGGGCGCTGAGCGGGCGCGTCAGCCCCCGAACCCGACCCCCGGCCGCCGCCCGTCACCGTGCAGCGACCGCAGCCGCTCCCCCTTGGTGTCCGCCTGCGCGCGCAGGTCGTCCTGGAACGTGAGCATCTGCGCCGCGACCCGCCGGGCGAGGTCGTCGGTGCCGGAGCCGAGGATGCGCGCGGCCAGCAGCCCCGCGTTGCGCGCGCCCCCGATCGACACCGTCGCCACGGGGACCCCGGCGGGCATCTGCACGATCGACAGCAGCGAGTCCATCCCGTCGAGCCGGGCCAGCGGCACGGGCACCCCGATCACGGGCAGCGGCGTGACGGCGGCGAGCATCCCCGGCAGGTGGGCCGCTCCCCCGGCGCCCGCGACGAGCACCCGCAGGCCGCGCCCGGCGGCCTCGCGCCCGTAGGCGACCATCTTGTCGGGCTGCCGGTGCGCGGAGACGACGTCCACCTCGACGGGCACGTCGAACTCGGCGAGCGCCTGCGCGGCCGCCTCCATGACGGGCCAGTCCGAGTCGGAGCCCATGACGATGCCGACGATCGGGTCCATGCCTACCTCCGCGAGGGACGGGTCACCGGGCGGGACCGCCCGGTGTCGGGGGGGGTCAGTCGACGGTGTCGCCGCGCAGCACCGCCGCCGCGGCCAGCGCGCGGCGCCGCACGTCCGCGAGGTCGGTCCCGCTGACGGTGACGTGCCCGAGCTTGCGGCCCGGGCGCACGCCCTTGCCGTACAGGTGCACCTTGGCGCCGGGGTCGAGCGCGGCGACGTCCGCGAGGCCGTCGGTGAGCACCGCGCGGGTGCTGCCGAGGACGTTCGCCATCACGGTCCAGGGCTCGCGCGCCCGGGTCTCCCCGAGCGACAGGTCGAGGACCGCGCGCAGGTGCTGCTCGAACTGGCTGGTCACCGACCCGTCGATGGTCCAGTGCCCGGAGTTGTGGGGGCGCATCGCGAGCTCGTTGACGAGCACGCGCGGGGCCTCGCCGTCGGCGCCGCCCGGGACCTCGAACAGCTCGACCGCGAGCACGCCGGTGACGTCGAGACCCTCGGCGACGGCGCGGGCGACGCGCTCGGCCTCGGCGGCGGTGCGGGGGTCCAGGTCGGGCGCCGGCGCGACGACCTCGGCGCACACCCCGTCGCGCTGCACGGACTCGACGACGGGCCAGGTCCGGACCTCGCCCGACGGGCGGCGCGCGACCAGCACCGCGAGCTCGCGGGTGAACGGCACGCGCTCCTCGGCGAGCAGCGGCGCACCGGTCCCGGCGGCCGCGGCGTCCAGCCAGTCGGCGGCCTCGGCGGCGGAGCGCACGACCCGCACGCCCTTGCCGTCGTAGCCCCCGCGGGCGGTCTTGACGACGGCGCTGCCGTCCGGGGACCCGGCGAGGAACGCCGTGAGGTCGCCGGCGGAGTCGAGTGCCGCCCAGCGCGGGCACGGCAGGCCCAGCGCGGTCAGCCGGGTGCGCATGACGATCTTGTCCTGCGCGTGCACCAGGGCGTCCGGCCCGGGCCGCACGGCGACGCCGCGGTCCACGAGCTCGGTGAGCAGGCCGTTCGGCACGTGCTCGTGCTCGAACGTCAGCGCGTCCGCGCCGACGACCAGCGCCTCGACCGCGACGGGGTCGGACGCGACGCCCACCGGGGCGTCCACCACGACCTGCGCCGCCGACGACACCGCGTCCTCGACCAGCACCCGCAGGTGCACGCCGAGCGCCGTCGCCGCGGGCGCCATCATGCGGGCGAGCTGCCCGCCACCGACCACTGCCACCACGGGAGCTGCCACGACATCCGAGCCTAACGGACCCCGGCGCGACCACCGGCACCGGGACGTCCCGCACAGCAGCACCCCGGTCCGGAGAGATACCGTGACCCGGTGACTCCCTCCGGTGCGCCGGGCCTCACGGCCGCGCCGGGACCCGCCCCGCAGGCCCGTCCCGGACGCCTCAGCGCCACCCTCCGCGCCCGGCTCCTCGAGCTCGTGCGCTTCGGCTCCGTCGGGTCGGTGGCGTTCGTCGTCGACCTCGGCACGTACAACCTGCTGCGCTTCGGCCCCGTCGACCTGCTGCACGACAAGCCCCTGACGGCCCGCGTGATCGCGGTGCTGCTGGCGACGTTCGTGTCCTGGCTGGGCAGCCGGCACTGGACGTTCGCGGACCAGCGGACGCACCGCCGGGGTCGGGAGGCGGCGCTGTTCTTCGTGATCAACGCCGTCGCCACGGGGGTCACCCTGGGGACGCTGGCGTTCTCGCACTACGTGCTGGGATTCTCGGGCCCGTTCTCCGACAACGTCGCGAACGTCATCGGCATCGTCCTGGGGACCGCCCTGCGGTACGCGGGGTACAAGCTGTTCGTGTTCACCGGCACGGCCGCGCTGGCCGAGATCGGTCACGACGTCCGGACGCGCGCCGGAACGTCGGGCACCGTGCCGCACCCGCGGCAGACCGACGACCACCGCACGCCCGGCTGAGCCGCCCGACGGCGAGCCCGGGTCAGGGGGCTGTCACCGGAGCGAGGGTGAGCGCCCCCGCGTCGTAGGTGTGCGACCGGTTCTGGGTCGCGGACCACCGCTCGGATGCTGCCACGACCAGCGTGTACTCCCCGGGAGGAAGCGGGCGGTAGGTCCGGGCGTAGCTCCACGCCGGCAGCTCACGGACCTCCACCGGATCGACCACCACGCCGTCCGGCCCGACGAGCACGCCGGCGACCACATCCAGAGCGCTGAGCCGGGACTGCCACTCCAGCACTCCGGGTTCGGCGAGCGTGAACCGGAAGGCGTCGCGCGACAACCGCGTCTCCAGGATCCCGGCGCCCGGACCTGCGCCGCCGAGCATCGACGCGCCCGCACCGTCGACCACCACGTCGTACCGGGCCTCGTCCGGCTCGACGTAGAGCCGCAGCCAGTAGCTCCCGGAGTCCCGCTGCCCGGGAGCCCAGACGCGAAGCCGGTACTCACCAGCGGGCAGCACCTGGTCGAACCGCACCTGCTCCTCCTTCAGCGCCGACGGGAGCATCGACCACTCCGCCCCACCCAGCACGTGTCCCTTGCTGTCGAGGACCTGCCACGCCAGCGCGCGGGAGGACGAGACGCCGACCGGCAGACCGGAGACCACGTCGACGAGCACGCGCGAGTCCTCAGCCACCGTGAACACGTACTCGTCCTCCGAGACTCGGGTCTCCAGATGACCCGCGCCCGGGGCGGGGACGTCCCGAGACACCTCCACGACTCCCGCGCCCAGGTCGACTTCGACGACCTGGACCGCATCGATCAGGTGCAGTGTGCCCGGGTCGTACACCTGGTTCGCGCAGGTCGCGCCCGGGCGGCTGTCCGCGGGCCAGGCGAGCGCCAGCGTGTACTCCCCCGCGGGGAGGTCGTCGAACCGACTGGTCCTGCGCAGTGGTCCCTGTTCGACCACTCCCCGCCCGTCGGAGAGCGTGAACTCGACGGTCGTGGAGTCCCAGAGCGTGAACCACGCGAGGTCGGTCTGCTCGCTCAGCGAGAACACGAACTCGTCGCGGGACAGCCTCGTCTCGAGCGCTCCCGCTCCAGCGCCCGCCTCGGCCAGCCGGAGAGGACCATCGGCAGCCTCGAGGGCCACCTCGAACCGCTGGGGCTCGGGTTCGAGATAGACCTGGATCTGGTAGGCGCCGGAGCGCTGGTGCCCCGGCGACCACACCCGCAGCCGGTAGTCACCGGCCGTGAGCTCGTGGTCGAACCACAGCTGCTCCGCGGTCAGGTCACCGAACCGGCCCGTCCACTCGCTGCCCCCGAGCTCGTCCCCTGCACCGTCGAGAACCTGCCACCCGAGGGCCGCGGACGACGCCGCGCCGAGTCCGGCGACCACGTCCACGAGCACGCGCGCGTCCTCCGGGACGGCGAGCACGTACTCGTCCACGGCGTAGACGTTCTCCAGCACGCCCGCGCCGGGTCCGAGGACCCCCGCTTCGAGCGACACCGGTCCGGACGCGAGGTCGACGTCGAAGACCTGCGCGTCCGGCACGAGCAGCAGCGTCCCCGGGGTGTAGCGGTACGCCTGCTGCTGCGTCGCGGGCCAGCGGCTGGACGCCTCGAGCACGAGCGCGTACTCCCCGGCGGGGAGCCGGTCGAACCGTCGCGCCCGCTGACCCGCGAACGGCTGCGCGGTGCTCCCGGGGAGATACGTCGCGCCGTCCGCCGCCACCAACGCCCAGTCGAGCGGGTGCGTCTCGGTGATCGTCGAGTCCCACACGAGGTCCGCGGCCTCGGGCAGCGTGAACCGGTACACGTCCCGGGACAGCCGGGTCTCCAGGACTCCCACCCCCCGACCGGCTGCCGCGAGCACGACCGGCGCCCGGTCGTCGACCTCGACCTCGTCCACCTCGTCGCCCGGAGGCAGGTAGATCCGCAGCGAGTACGCACCCGCGTAGCGCTGGTCGGGCGACCAGACCCGCAACCGGAACGTGTCGGCGTCCAGCACCTCGTCGAAGCGGTTCTGGTCGGGTGTCACGCGTCCGGCCGCCGTCGTCCACTCACTCGTCCCCCGCGTGGTTCCCGTGGCGTCCTGGACCTCCCACCCCAGCGTCCGCGAGCTCCCCGCCGGGATGCCGGCGACCACGTCCACGAGCACCCGCGAGCGTTCGGGCACCGTGACCAGGTACTCGTCCACCGACGCCCGCGACTCGAGGGTGCCCGCGCCGGGCGCCGGCGTGCCGGGCCCGACCTCGACGATCCCCACGGCGAGGTCCACCTCGAAGGTCTCGGTCGCCCGCATCGCCAGCAGCGTGCCCGGGGCGTAGGTCACCCGGCCGCTCACCGCCCACAGCGGCGGCGCGTCGGGCGCATACCGCACGCTCAGGACGTAGTCGCCCGCCGGCAGGTCGTCGAACACCCGCACACCCTGCAGGGGGTCCGTCCCGACCACGCCGTCGGGTCCAGCGAGGGTGAACTCGAGGTGCGGGCTGGTCGTCACCTGCTCCCAGACCAGGTCCCCGGGCTCGGTCAACGTGAACCGGAACTCGTCGCGTGCGACTCGGGACTCGAGCACGCCGGCGCCCGGACCGGCGTCCGCGAGACGCGTCGCCACGGGCCCGCCGACGGCGACCTCGAACACCTGGTCGACGGGGTCGACGGTCAGCTGCATCTCGTACTCGCCCGCGCGGTGCTGCTCGGGGGACCACACCCGCAGCCGGTACTCCCCCGCGGCCAGCACCTCGTCGAACCGCACCTGCTCCGCCGTGAGGTCCGCCGGGCGACCGGTCCACTCGCTGCCCCCCAGCACCTCGCCGTCGGCACCCAGCACCTGCCAGCCGAGCGTCCAGGACGTGGAGAAGGCGACCCCGCGGAGCACGTCGACCAGCACCCGCGACTCGTGCGTCACGGAGAACGCGTACTCGTCCACCGAGAACGCGGTCTCGAGCGCTCCCGCACCCGGGCTGACGGTCGACAGCAGCACCGGTCCGTCGGCGGCGTCGACCTCGAACGTCTGCGGGCCCGGCCTCACCAGCAGCGTCCCCGGAGCGTAGGTGTACGCCTGGGTCAGCGCCACCGGCCAGCGATCGGACGCCTCGAGGACGAGGGCGTACTCCCCGGCGGGCAGCGCGGCGAAGTGCCGCTCGGCCAGCGCGGTGGGCGTGCCGCGGACCTCGTCCGGCGGCACGGTGCGGCCCTGCGCGTCGAGCAGCGTCCCCCGCACCGGGTGCTCGGGCTCCAGCCCGGAGGCCCAGACCAGGTCAGCCGGTTCCGCCAGCGCGAACCGGAACACGTCCCGGGACAGCCGGGTCTCGAGAACCCCGGCACCGGGACCGGCGGCGGCGAGCGCGACCGGTGTCCGGTCGTCCACCGCCACCTCGTGGACCTCGTCGGCCGGCTGCGTGTAGATCCGGAGCCGGTAGGTCCCGGCGTAGCGCTGGTCCGGCGACCACACCCGCAACCGGTACTCACCCGCGGCGAGGACCTCGTCGAACCGGACCTGCTCCGCGCGCAACGCCGATCTCGATCCCCGCCACTCGCTGCCGGCGACCGGGCTGCCGTCCCCGTCGAGCACCTCCCAGCCGAGGGTCTGCTGGGACGAGGCCGCCGGGATCCCGGACACGACATCCACCAGCACCCGCGTCTCGTCCTGCACCGCGAACACGTACTCGTCCACCGAGACCAGCGACTCCAGGTGCCCCGCTCCTGGCTCAGGAGCCCCCGGGGACACCTCGACCACGCCCGCGCCGAGGTCCACCGCGAACACCTCGGTCGTGTGCAGGGCCCGCAACGATCCGCCGCCGTACCCCAGCGGCCACGGGTTCCAGGCTGTGGGTGCGTCCGGCGAGGTGGCCAGTGTCAGTGTGTAGTCCCCCGCGGGCAGCTCCCCGAACCGGCTCAGCGCCCGCACCGGCCCCTGCTCGACGGTGCCGTGCCGGTCGGCGAGCGTGAACTCCAGGGCGAGCTGAGCGGCGACGCCGTCCCAGACCAGGTCAGCGGGCTCAGCGAGCGAGAACCGGAAGACGTCGCGGGACAGGCGCGTCTCGAGCACCCCGGCACCGGCACCCGTGTCCGCCAGGCGCACAGCGGCCGACGGATCGAGCGCCACGTCGAACACCTGCTCGTCAGGCTCGACGTACAGCAGCAGCCGGTACGAACCCGCGTGCTGCTGACCGGGGGACCAGACCCGCAGCCGGTACTCCCCCGCGTCCAGGACCCGGTCGAACCGCGCCCACTCCTCGGGCTGGTCGGCCGGGCGGCCGGTCCACGCCGCGCCGCCGACAGCTGCCCCCTCGCTGTCCTGGACCTGCCACCCGAGTGTCTGAGCGGAGTACGCCGCGACGCCCGAGAGCACGTCCATGAGCACCCGCGCCCTCTCGGGAACCGTGAAGACGTACTCGTCCACCGCGTAGGCGGTCTCCAACGTCCCGGACCCCGGTCCCTGGGCACCCGCGACGAGGGCCACCGGCCCGTTCTCGAGGTCGACCTGGAAGACCTGCGTCGCGGGCACGAGCTGCAGGGTGCCGGGCTGGTAGCTCGTGGCTCGGACCTGCGTCGGCGCCCAGCCCGCGGACGCCTCGAAGCCCAGCGTGTACACCCCCGGCGGCAGGGCGCCGAACCGCCGCGTCATCTCCTCGTGCTCGTCCGGGTCGACCTCGGCACCGTCCGCTCCACGCAGCGTGCCCGAGACGCTCCCGGCCGTCGAGGTGCTCGACTCCCACACCAGATCCGCCGTCTCGGCGAGGGCGAACTGGAACACGTCCTGCGACAGCCGTGTCTCCAGCACCGCCGCCCCGGGTCCGGCCGTGCGCAGGTCGGTGGTGCCGGTGTCGTCGACCACGACGTCGAACACCTCCGGCGCGGGCTCCGTGTAGAGCCGCAGCTGGTAGGTCCCCGCCCGACGTTCCCCCGGTGACCACACGCGCAGCCGGTGCTCGCCGGCGCGCAGCACCTCGTCGAACCGCACCTGCTCGACGGTGCGCAGCCGGTTGTCCCACTCGCTCCCCCCGAGGACGCGACCCTCGGGATCACGGATCTCCCACCCCAGCGCCTGCTGGGAGCTGCTCGACGCCAGGCCGGCAGCGACCTCCATGAGCACGCGGGTGCCGTCCGGCACGGAGAACTCGTACTCGTCCACCGACACCCGCGACTCCAGGTGCCCCGCACCCGGCGCCGGCGCGCCCGGGCCGACCTCCACGATGCCGTCGCCCAGGCCCACCGCGAACACCTGCGGGGGCACGTGGCGGACCCGCAGGACGAGGTCGTCGACCGCGAACCCCTGGGAGGCGGGCGCGCTGAGGCCGACCGCACCGAGGTCGGCTGCGAACCGGGTCGCGAAGTGCGGGACCGTGATCGACACCCGCGAGCTGCGGTACGGCGTCCCGGTCGACAGCAGCCCGTCGTGCACGTCCTCGCGCGGCAGCACCCGCGGTGGCGCTCCCTCGACCGTCAGCTGGACGGTCTCCTCGCCCAGCCAGCCGGCGCCGAGCGTGATCAGGTCGAACTCGAGGGTGATCTCGTCGTGCACCGGGAGGTCGGAGACGTAGAACCGGTACTTCTCGGTCCCGGTGAACGGGCCGGCGAACGTCGTGGTGACGGCGTCGTGCGCGACCCGCACCGGTTCGAGGTTGATCGGCAGCGCGGACTCGAAGTCGACCTCGATCGCGCCGGTGGGATCGTCGAACCCGACCTCGTCCCGACCGATCCCGGGATGGCGGACGTCGGCGAGCGCAGCGGCGAACGCCCAGTTCCCCGTCGCCAGCATGTCCAGCTCGCAGTTGCTGAACGCCGGTCCCGGCAGCACGTCCATGCTCGCGCAGAACTCCGCAGCCGCCATCTGCTCGTCCTCGGCGAAGTCACCGCGCGTGACCAGCGTCTTCGGGTGCGTCCGGTCGGTGAACGACTCCGTCGACCGCCCGTCGGCGTAGGTGAACAACGACTCGTCGGACGTCACGCGCCAGCTGTCCGCGTACAGGTCGTGCAGCACCTGCGCGTCGACGTCCGGCCGGAGCTGGCGCCCGTCCCGCAGCCGGAGGTCGTCGTACGGGTCACCGTTCGCGTCGCCGAGGAGCCCCGCGACCCCCTCTCGGGCGTGCTGCGTGAGCACGAGCGCCATGGCGCCGCCCGCGGCGTTCGTCGTCCAGGACAGCGTCGAGAACCCGCCGATCCCGTCGGGCCACGCCACGAGCACGTCGGCCTTCCGGGTCATGACCACGAGGTCCGTGTCCGTGATGAACGTGTCACCCACCGACCGCAGCGTCGTGGTCCCGTCCACGAGGGCGCTCCGGTCGCGCCGCAGCTCGACGGTGCGGCCGCCCACGGACAGGGCGAGCGCGGTCGGCACCGACACCGCGTCCGTCCACGCCTCGAACCGCGCCTGGACGGCGACGCCCTGCTCGGAGTTCTCCACGAACACGAACTCGCCGACCGACTGCAGGTCGTAGTTCAGCCCGTCGAAGGTGATCAGGTGCGGGTCACCGACCACCTGGGCGGGCACGCTCCCCTGACCACCCCCCTCGTCGGAGTCGGAGTCGGAGTCGGAGCCGAGCAGCTGCTCCACCTCCTCCTCGCTCAGCAGGCCCTGGCGCAGCGCCTCCTGCAGCGCCCACCAGAACCACGCCGCCGACATGATCTCCGCGCGCGAGGACATGCTCAGGCAGCTCGCCCCGACCTTGCCGACCGACCCGTCCCCGATGGTGCGCGGCACCACCCGGTCCAGGGTCAGGCACAGCTTGACCTGGTTGGGGTAGTCGAGCGGACGCCGGTTGGCCGCCCCGCGGGCCATCGCCTCCCGCAGCGCCTTGGACACACCGACGAGGCGGTCGATCTCGTGGGTCACCTCGGGCGCCGTCAGCGTCCCGCTCGGCGGGTCCGCCTGCGGGTCGAACGTCGACGAGCCGACCTCGGTCCGCTCCAGCTCGAGGTAGCGCTCCTGCGCCTCCTCGGCCTCCCGCTGGGACTCGTCCGAGCAGCGACGGGCCTCGGACGGGGTGACCACGACGATGCCGGGCACCGGGGCGGCGACCTGGTACCGGATCGTGCGCGCGGACCCGTCCCGGCACTGCTCGACCTCGATCTCGAACTCGTCGGCGTACCCCGCCGGGCCGCGCTGGGCTCCGCCCCAGCCGTAGTGCGTGCGGAAGCCCTCGACGTACCGGTCGACCTGGGCCAGCGGGGACCCGAAGGAGCCCGACGCGACTTCCCCGGCCGACATGTTCCACGTCCCCTTGACCTCCCACACCCGCACCGGGTTCGTCGCGGAGGGGGTGCCGACGGGATCGAGGTGCAGCACGTCGGCCCGGCCGGTGGGCGAGCCGGGGACGTGCGTCTCCCACTGGACGGCCGGGGTCACGCCCTTCCTGACGTCATACGAACCGCGCTTCCCGTCGAGCGCGAGGACGAGCCGAGCCTGCGCGATCCGCTCGGCCTGCACCCGCGATCCGTTCGTGCACACCCGCCGGTCGTACCGCGTCTCCCTCGCGACCGTGCGGAAGCACAGGTCCGTGAGGCCGTAGCCGCGTGTGCTCACGTCCACGGTGCCGTTGATGCACGCCCGGTGCCGGTGAAGCGCCGGCGCGACCTGCGCGCACACGTCGGGCGACGCGACGTCCTGCGGGACCGTGACGGGAGCAGCCGACGCCTGTGCTGGCCCCGCCCCGATCACGGGTGCGACGAGCGCCAGCACGACGGCGACGGCGATCCGGACGAGCACCCCACGCGACACGACACACCCACCCCGCACTGGACGACAGTGGGCGCGACATTAGCGCAGAATAGGCACCACTCATTGCCCGCACAGCCGCGCAGCCGCAATGTCCCAGATGTCCCGAACATTCCCCTTGAACACGAGGAACAATGCCTGACAACACCCCGCTGCAGCGCGCGAAATTCGCACTCGACCCCGTGGAGCGCACTCGCGGCGAGCACGCCCTGACCGTCGACCACTACGAGTACGGCCGGTGCGGGTGGGACCGCGAGCGCGGCACCCTCGTCCCGCTTCCCGGGCTTCGGGGCGTCGGCTACTTCTCCACCCGCATGGTGTTCGGGGGTAGCAGCATCGTCTTCCCCGAGCGCGTACGCCTACCGCTGGAGAAGGGCAGGCCGTTGCGCATCTGGCGACACGACCTGGTGAGCGGGGAGTCAGCGAGCCTGACGTTCACCCCCCATGGCAACGGCTTCGACCCGGCGGTCACGGCGACCCCAGCCCCGGACGGCCAGCGGGTCACGGTGTGTGACGACTACCCGAAGGAGGACCGGCCGCGCGACGAGCACCACACCTACTTCGGGGACCTCACGGTGCTGGCCTTCGACGGCGCACCACCCCGGGTGATCGGCACCAGCCCGGGGTGGAGACCCGAGTGGTCGCCCGACGGACGCCACCTCATCGCGGGCCACAACGACTGGCCCCGCGAACTCGGCTCCCGACCGCCCATCGTCACGACGCGGGTGCTCGACCCCCACGACGGGACCGTGCAGCACACCGTCGAGGACGCCTCTCCCGCCACCGGCGACGCCCGCTACTGGAGCCCCGACTCCCGCCGCATCTTGCTCTACCGCGAGGGCTACCACGAGAAGACCCTGCCGTTCGGCTTCTACGACCTCCACGAGCGCACGACCCACTGGTTCGACCCCGCCCTGATGGACCTCGCCCGCCTCAACCCGCCCCAGCTGCCCATGCTGCTCGGCTACGCCGGCACCGAGCACCTGCTCTGGCACTCCCAGAAGGGCCGCACCTGCCGGGTGCACTCCCTGCACATCCCCACCGGGCGCACCGACGTCGTCCTGCAGACCACCGGCCCGGACCCCTACGCCTACGTCCAGCTCACCCCCATGCCCGTCGGCTGGTGGGACCTGCCGACCGGCCCGGCCACCGCCGTGCATCCCTCGACCCCGGCCACGTCGCCGGACCCGGCACCCGGCCCCGTCCTCGACGAGGACCAGGCCATGACCCTGCTCACCGACCCCGACGCCTGGCACGCCGCCCTCCAGGCCGTCGCCGACGACACCGCCGGCCCGACCGGCCCGCGCATCATCCTCACCCCGTGGACCCTGCGTCGCCGCACCCCGCAGCCCGGCACGTGCCTGACCGACCCCACCCTGGTCGTCACCGGCGCCCCCGACGACGCCGTCCACCGCGCCCTGACCGCAGCCGCCCTCCGGTTCGCCCTGGTCGACGAGCGGGGCACCGAGCACACCGACCCCGGCGACGCCGACAGCGACGAGACCTTCACGCCCTCGTACGTCTCCGACGTCACCACCACCGGCGACCACCACGCCGTGCGCATCGACCTCGGCGGCACGGACTACCCCCTGCTCACCCTCGCCCTGATCCGCACCCTCACCGACGCACTCGCTCGTGAGCGCGTGACCGAGGCGACGATCAGCTCAGCCGGCTGACGCGGAGCGGTGGCGGCGTTCAGCCCCGTCGCCGCCGCACCCGCTCCGACCGCGGCGAGATGATCGACCCCCGCGGCAGCACCACGTCGGGCGCCATGGCCGCGGGCACCCCGGTGAGGAACAGCGCGAACACCGCGGGCCTCCGCTGCGCGAGCTCGAGCCGCGCCCCGTCGGCGGACGCGAGGTCCCGCGCGAGGGCGAGGCCGAGCCCCGTGCCCTTGCCGGAGGTGACCTCGCGCTCGAAGATCCGCGGCGCGAGGTCGTCGGGGACGCCGTCGCCCTCGTCGGCGACCTCCACCACGACGGCCTTGGACGCGCCGGGCCGGGACCGCACGGTGGTGGTGCCGCCGCCGTGCCGCAGCGAGTTCTCGATGAGCGTGGCGAGGACCTGCGCGAGCGCGCCGGGGGTGGCGAGCACCTGGGTGGCGGGCGAGACGTCCACGACGAGGCGGCGGCCCTCGGCCTCGAAGGTCGGGCGCCACTCCTCCTCCTGCTGGTGCACGACGTCGACCAGCCGGATCGCCTCGGTGGTGCCGCCCTGCGCGCGCCGCGACCGGGTGAGCAGGTCGTCGACGACGGTGACGAGACGCTCGACCTGCTCCAGCGAGATGCGGGCCTCCTCGCGGACGGCGTCGTCGTCCGAGGCGAGCATGATCTCCTCGAGCCGCATGCTGAGCGCCGTGAGCGGGGTGCGGAGCTGGTGCGAGGCGTCGGACGCGAACTGCCGCTCGGCGGCGAGGCGCCCGGCCATCCGGTCGGCGCTGCGCGCGAGCTCGGCGGCGACGAGGTCGATCTCCTCGACGCCGGACGGTTCGAGCTGCGGGCGCACTTGGCCGGAGCCGAGCTGCTCGGCGGACGCGGCGAGGTAGACCAGCGGCGCGGTGAGGCGGTTGGCCTGCCAGATGGCCATGCCGATCCCGGCGGCGAAGGCGACGAGCGCCGCGGCGACGACGAGCCCCATGATCTGCGCGGACAGCAGGAACACGTCCCACCACGGGGCGTACATGGTGATGCGCGCGCCGGTCGCGGACGTCTCGGTGATCGTGACGGTGCGGTCGGGGACCTCGGGGCCGGCCTGGAACCGCGCGCCGCTCTCCGTGACCACGAAGACGCTGACGGCGATGCCGCCGCCGCGCTCGACGTACGGCTCCAGCACCCGGTCGGACAGCGGCTGGTTCTCCTGGACGCGGCTGTCGATCTGCCGCGCCAGGTCGGAGGCGCGCGTCTGCAGGGA
Organism: Cellulomonas triticagri; assembly: GCF_003696205.1. GTDB lineage: Bacteria > Actinomycetota > Actinomycetes > Actinomycetales > Cellulomonadaceae > Cellulomonas > Cellulomonas triticagri. The sequence goes on along the minus strand of NZ_RFFI01000079.1, from coordinate 6,697 downwards.
CGCGATCTCGTTGTCCCGGACGTACTGCGCGCCCAGGAACGCCAGGGGGAACCCGAGGAGCACCACCGCCACGGTGACGGCCGCGATGGTGGCCTGCAGGACACGGCGGCGCACGGGTCAGCCCCGGGTGCCCTCGCCGGACTCGAAGCGGAAGCCCATCCCCCGCACCGTGCTGATGTAGCGCGGCGAGCTCGCGTCGTCGCCGAGCTTGCGGCGCAGCCACGACACGTGCATGTCCAGCGTCTTGGTCGAGCCGGTCGGGTCGGAGCCCCACACCTCGCGCATGAGGGTCTCGCGCGCCACGACGGTGCCCGCGGCGGCGACGAGCACGCGCAGCAGGTCGAACTCCTTGGCGGTGAGGTGCAGCTCGCGCTCGCCCTGGAACGCGCGGTGCGCGGCGACGTCGACGCGGACGTCCTGGCCGCGCAGCTCGTCCTCGTCGGGGGTGTCGCCGCCGGTGCGCCGCAGCAGCGCCCGCACGCGGGCCAGCAGCTCGGCGAGCCGGAACGGCTTCGTCACGTAGTCGTCGGCGCCGGCGTCCAGCCCGACGACGAGGTCCACCTCGTCCGCGCGAGCGGTCAGGACGAGCACCGGCGTGGTCAGCCCCTGGTTGCGGATGGCCCGCGCGACGTCGAGGCCGTCCATGTCCGGCAGGCCGAGGTCGAGCACGACGAGGTCGGCCTCGCTGGCGCGGTCGATGGCTCCCTGCCCGGTGCCCTGCACCTGGACGTCGTAGCCCTCGCGTCCGAGCGCCCGCGCGAGAGGCTCGGCGATCGCGGGGTCGTCCTCCGCCAGCAGCACCTGGGTCATTGCGCCATGCTAGGTCACGAAACGGTCTGGCACACGGCACACGCGGGTATCCGTCCGGTCGTGTCCCGTCCACGGTCCCCTGGTCCCCCCGGAGGTGGACCTGGGTGGGACCTCCGTCCTCCCCCGGGGCCACGCCCCCGGCCGCCCGCCCCACCTACGCTGGCGCGATGACGTGGTGGGAGCGCCTGCAGGCGTGGGAGGAGCGGCACCAGTTCGGGATCGACGCGAGCCTGACCGCGGCGACCGGGGTGGTCGCCGTCCCGCTCGGCGTCGGTGTCGCCGTGAGCGGGTGGGGCACGAGCACCGGCCTCGCCGTCGTCCTGGGCGTCGCGCTGTGGGCGCCGCTCGCCTGGCGCCGACGCAACCCCGTCGCGTCGGCCGTCACCGTCTACGCCGCCGGGCTGCTGCACATCCTGCTCGGTGCCCCGACGATGATGCCCGCCGACCTCGCCGTGCTCGTCGCGCTGTACTCGGTGACGGTGCACGGGCCGCGCTGGTCGCACTGGACCGCCATCGTCTCCGCGGTCGTCGGGTCGTTCGTGCAGGCCACGGCGCTCGTGCTGCTGACCGTCTGGTACGGCGGGCGGGCGGAGCTCGTCGCGCTGACGATCTCGCTCGCGGTGTTCTGCTGCGCGTGCGCGGTGGCGACCTGGGCGTTCGGGCTGATGCGCCGCGCCCGGCGCGAGACGATCGCGACGCTGCGGGACCGTGCCCTGCGCCTGGAGGTCGAGCGCGACCAGCAGGCCCGGATCGCCACGTCGGCCGAGCGCACCCGCATCGCCCGCGAGATGCACGACATCGTCGCCCACTCGCTGTCCGTGATCATCGCGCAGGCCGACGGCGGGCGGTACGCCGCGGCCGCCGACCCCGACGCCGCGACACGGGCCCTCGGCACGGTCGCCGAGACGGGCCGCGCGGCGCTGGCCGACATGCGCCGCCTGCTCGGCGTGCTGCGCGAGCCGGACGGTGCCGCTCCGGAGGGCGCCCCGGCGTCGGCCCCGGCCGCGCCGTTCACGCCGCAGCCCGGCGAGCACGACCTGGAGCAGCTCGTCGATCAGGTCCGGGGCTCGGGTGTGCGGGCGTCCCTGGTCCGGATGGGGACCGCGCGCCCCCTGCCGCCCGGCATCGGCCTGACCGTCTACCGGATCTGCCAGGAGGCGCTGACGAACGTGCTCAAGCACGCGGGGCCCGACCCGACCGTCACCGTCCTGGTGCAGTGGAAGGCGTCGTCGCTGACCCTGGAGGTCGCGGACGACGGGCGCGGCGCCTCCGCGGGCTCGGACGGCCTCGGGCAGGGCCTGCTGGGGATGCGGGAGCGCGCCACCATGGTCGGCGGGACGCTGACCGTCGGACCGCGGCCGGGCGGCGGGTTCCGCGTCCGCACCGAGCTGCCGCTGCCCCCGGGCGTCGCACCCCAGCCGCAGCCCTAGGCTGGCGGGCATGACCGAGACGATCCGCGTCGGCGTGGTGGACGACCAGCAGCTGGTCCGGGCGGGCTTCCGGCTCGTCATCGACTCCCAGCCCGACCTCGAGGTGGTGCTGGAGGCCGGTGACGGCACCCAGGCCGTGCAGGCGCTCACCCCCGGCACCGGCCAGGCGCGGGTGCTCGGGCCCGTCGACGTCGTCCTCATGGACGTCCGCATGCCCGGCCTCGACGGCCTCGCCGCGACCGAGCGCATCGTCGCCGCGGGGACTCCCGAGCACCCGGCACCGCGCATCATCGTGCTGACGACGTTCGACCTCGACGAGTACGTGATGTCCGCGATCCGGGCGGGCGCGAGCGGCTTCCTGCTGAAGGACGCCCCGCCGGAGGACATGCTCGCCGCGATCCGCACCGTGCACCGCGGCGACGCCGTCATCGCCCCCTCTTCCACGCGCCGGCTGCTGGAGCACCTGGTCACCGCCCTGCCCGCCGAGCAGCAGGCGGGCGGCGCCGCGCTGGAGTCGCTGGCCGCGCTGACCGAGCGCGAGCGCGAGGTCCTGGTGCTCATGGCCCGGGGCCGGTCCAACACCGAGATCGGCGAGGACCTGTTCGTCGCCGAGGCGACCGTCAAGACGCACGTCGGACGCATCCTGGCGAAGCTCGGCGCGCGCGACCGGGTGCAGGCCGTCGTCGTGGCGTACGAGACGGGCCTCGTCGTCCCGGGGACCTGACCCCCGACCCGTCCGTCGTACCGGGGGATGACACGAGGACCGGGCCCCGGGTGGACGACGCCGCACCCCCGCGCTCCGTAGCGTCGAGGACACCAGCCCGTCGACCACGAGGAGCACAGCCGTGGACCCGTTCACCCCTGCCGGAGGACCCGGCGCCCACCCCAGCACCGCACCGGCCGTCCGGGCGCGCGGCCTGACCAAGGTCTACGGGCGCGGCGAGGCCGAGGTCCGGGCGCTGGCCGGCGTCGACGTGGACTTCGCCGCGGGCGAGTTCACCGCGATCATGGGCCCGTCGGGCTCCGGCAAGTCCACGCTCATGCACCTGCTGGCAGGGCTCGACGCCGCGAGCGCGGGGTCGGCGTACCTCGGCGGCACCGACGTCACCACGCTGGACGACGACGCCCTGACCCGGCTGCGTCGCGACCGCGTCGGCTTCGTCTTCCAGTCGTTCAACCTGCTGCCGATGTTCACCGCGGAGCAGAACATCCTGCTGCCGCTGGAGCTCGCCGGGGCGAAGGCCGACCGGGCGTGGTTCGACACCCTGGTGAGCACCCTGGGCCTCGGGCAGCGGCTCGACCACCGGCCCTCCGAGCTGTCCGGCGGCCAGCAGCAGCGCGTCGCCATCGCCCGGGCCCTGATCGCCAAGCCCGAGGTCGTCTTCGCCGACGAGCCCACCGGCAACCTGGACTCCCGGTCGGGCGCCGAGGTGCTGAGCTTCCTGCGCCGCTCCGTCCGCGAGCTCGGCCGCACCATCATCATGGTCACGCACGACCCCACGGCCGCCGCCTACGCCGACCGCGTGGTGCTGCTCGCCGACGGCCGGATCGCGGGCGACATCGTCGACCCCACCCCCGAGGCCGTGCTCACGGGCCTGGACGCCCTGCGCCAGCTCGAGGTCACCGACGCCCCGGCAGGTGCCTGACATGTGGCGGCTCACCCTGGCGCAGATGCGCCGCAGCATCGGCCGCCTGACGGCCGCGGGCGTGGCCGTGGCCATCGGCACCGCGTTCGTCGCGGCGACCCTGCTCTCCGGTGCGGTGATGCAGCGGATCTCCTACGACTCCGTCACCGCCCAGTTCGGTGACGCCGACCTGGTCGCCGTCACCGACGGCGCGATCTCCGACGCCCAGCTCGAGGCGGTGCGCGCCGAGCCCGGCGTCGCCGCCGCGGACCCGGTCGTCACCGTCCCGTACGTGTCGCTGTCCTCGAGCACGAAGCAGATCACCCAGACCGTCATCCCGGTCGCCAGCGACCCGTCGTTCGAGACCCAGCACGTCACCTCCGGGGCGCTGCCCACCGCGGACGGCGAGATCGCGCTGCCCGAGCGCGCCGCCGAGCGGCTGGAGGTCGGGCTCGGCGACACGGTGACCGTCGCCTACTCCGCGTGGGCCGAGGACCCGGCGGAGCCCGGGGACGACACCGCCGGGACCTGGGTGCAGCGCACCGAGGACGTCACCGTCGCCGCCCTGACCACCGACCCCACCTCCGCGTGGGCGCAGTACGACGGCGTCGCCCAGGCCACTACCGCGGACACCCTCGCCTGGTACGGCACGGGCACCCCGGACCCGACGATCTCCGACCTCGCGGTGTCGCAGCTGCTCGTCGCGGTCGCACCCGGCGCCGACACCGCGACCGTCACCGACGCGGTGCAGGGCGTGCTCGACGCCGACGGTGCCACCGTCTCGGTCAGCACCCGCGACGCCGCCGCCGAGCGGATGATCTCCGGCGACGGCACCGCGCCCGTCCTGGTCGTCGTGCTGTCGTTCGCCGCCGTGGCGCTCCTGGTCGCCGGGCTGGTCATCGCGAACACGTTCCAGGTGCTGGTCGCGCAGCGGACCCGCACCCTCGCGCTGCTGCGCTGCGTCGGTGCCGTCCGCTCCCAGGTGCGCCGCTCCGTGCTGCTGGAGGCGACGCTGCTGGGCGTCGTCGCCTCCGTCGCGGGCCTGGTCCTCGGCGGCGTCCTCGTGCAGGCCGCGCTGCTCGTCATGCAGGGCGCCGACCTGCCGTTCCCGGTGCCGTCCGCGATCCGGCCGACCGTCGCGTCCGTCGTCGCCCCGCTCGCCGTGGGCGTGCTCGTCACCGTCGGTGCGGCGCTCACGCCGGCCCGCATCGCGACCCGGGTCGCCCCGATCGCCGCGCTGCGCCCCAGCGACACCCCGGCCGTCGGCAGCCGCGCCGGCCGCGTCCGGCTCGCGCTCAGCCTGCTCCTCGTGATCGGCGGCGTCCTCGGCCTCGCGGGCGGCGTCGCCCTCGCGCAGACCGCCGACCTCCTCGCCGCGGTCGGCCTCGCCATCCTCGGCGGTGCCGCCTCGTTCATCGGGCTGCTGGTCAGCGCGGTGTTCTGGATGCCGAAGGTGGTCGCGGGCGTCGGCAGGCTCGCCGGTCGCGCCGGCATGCCCGCCCGGCTCGCCGCCGCGAACACCGGCCGCAACCCGGCGCGCACCGCCGCGACCAGCACCGCGCTGCTCATCGGCGTCACGCTCGTCGCGATGATGAGCACCGGCGCCGTGACCGCGCGCGCCACCCTCGGCGGCGAGCTCGACGCCCGGTTCCCCGTCGACCTGCAGGTCAGCACCTCCACCACCGTCGCGTCCGACGGATCGAGCGTCAGCGAGCCCCTGCCCGCCGGCCTCGTCACCGACCTCGCGGCCGTCGACGGCGTCGTCGCCGCGGAGCCGCTCGCGACCGAGCTCGTCGCCCTGCGCGGCAGCACGACCACCGCCGTCGCGCTCACCCCGGCGCAGGCCACCACGCTGCTGCGGAACCCGGACGTCGCGGAGGCCGTCGCCGACGGCACCGTCGTCGTGCCGGACAGCATGGCGCGGGCCTACGGCATCGAGGACGGTGACAGCCTCGCCGTCGCCCGTGGTGACGAGATGACGGGCGAGCCGCTCGACGGGGCCTCCAGCACCGACCTCACCGCGACCGTCGTGCCCCTGGACGACTGGACCGTCCTGGTCACCCCCGGCACCCTGGACGCGCTCGGCTCCGAGGGCGTCCGCAGCACCGCGTGGCTGCGGCTCGCCGACGCCGACGACGCCGGCTCGGTGCTCACCACCGTGCAGGACCTCACCGCCGACAGCACCGTCGACCTGCGCGGTGCCGCCCTGGAGCGCGCGCTCTACGAGCGGGCCATCGACACCATGCTCGCCGTCGTGGTCGGCCTGCTCGCCGTCGCCGTCGTCATCGCGCTGATCGGCGTCACCAACACCCTGTCCCTGTCGGTCATCGAGCGACGCCGCGAGTCGGCGACCCTGCGCGCCGTCGGCCTCACCCGGCGGCAGCTGCGGGCCAGCATGGCCGTCGAGGGCACCCTGATCGCCGGGGTCGGGGCCGTCGTGGGCGTGCTGCTCGGGGTCGCGTACGGCTGGCTCGGCTCCGCGGCCGTGCTGTCCGGCCTCGCGGACCTCGAGCTCCGGGTCCCGTGGGCCGACCTCGGCATCGTGCTCGGGGTCGCGCTCGTCGCGGGGGTGCTCGCCTCGGTGCTCCCGGGGCGCAGCGCGGCACGCACTCCCCCGGTGGCGGCGCTCGCCGTCGACTGACGGGCAGGACCGGCGGGGCCGGGCGGGTGGGCGACCACCGGCCCGGCCCCGTCCGTCGTCCCCGGGGGGGGGGCAGGACGCGGGCGGGACCTGGCACGCGGGGCGTCATGCCGTGGGTGCACCGGTGGCGGCCGCGCGGCGGCGGACCGGCCGGGGCCACGGGCGAGGTGCGCGCATCGGCGAGCAGCGGG
>NZ_RFFI01000078.1 GCF_003696205.1 Cellulomonas triticagri | reverse complement strand
CGCTTCCTGGGGGTCGCCGCCGACCCGCGCCGCTCCCGGCTGCGCGGCGCGGTCGTCATCGCGCTCGGCGTCGTGGCACTCGTCGCGGGCGCGCTCGCGCTCGCACCGGGCGGGCGCGTCGTCACCGCCGCGGCCACCGGGGTGTGCGTGCTCGCCCTCGTCACGCTCGTGCAGGCTGCCGTCGACCGGAGCACCGCGCGCCGCCGCCGCGCCCACGGCGTGAAGCCCGCTCGACCGCACGCCCCGCCCGGGTGAGGATGGCCGCATGACCGAGAGAGTCGCCGTGACCGGCGCGCTGGGCAAGGTGGGTCGGGCCGTCGTCGCGGACCTGGTCGCGCACGGGTACGAGGTGCACGCGACGGACGCCCAGGGGCCGTTCGGGGAGCGCGCGGGCCTCGGCGTGGACGTGATGCGCGCCGACCTCACCGACTACGGGCAGGCCGTCGAGGCGCTCGCGGGCTGCGCGTCGGTGGTGCACCTCGCGAACATCCCGCAGCCGGGCATGGAGTCCGCGCCCGACACCCTCAACCGCAACCTCGCCGCGAACAGCAACGTCTTCCTCGCGGCGCAGCGCCTCGGGCTGCGCAAGGTCGCGTGGGCGTCGAGCGAGACGACGCTCGGGCTGCCGTTCGACGTCCCGCCGCGGTACGCGCCGGTGGACGAGGCGCACTACCCGTACCCGACGACGACGTACGCGCTGTCCAAGGTGCTGAGCGAGGACGTCGCCGCGCAGGTCTCGGCGTGGTCGGGGATCCCGTTCGTGGGGCTGCGCCTGTCCAACGTGTTCCCGCGCGACGCGTACGCCCACGTGCGGGAGTTCCATGCCGACCCCGCGTCCCGCCGGTGGAACCTGTGGGGCTACGTGGACGTGCGCGACGCCGCGACCGCGTTCCGGCTGGCGCTCGAGGTCCCCACGACGGGGTCGCAGAACGTCGTGATCGCGGCCGCCGACACGATCATGGACACCCCGTCGGTCGACCTGCTGGCCGCGGAGTTCCCCGGGGTGCAGGTCCGCCGCGACCTCGGGACGTACGAGACGCTGCTCGCGATCGACGCCGCCCGCGACCTGCTGGGGTACGTGCCGCAGCACTCGTGGCGCGACGAGGTCCCACCCGCCTGAGGGGTCGGCGCCCGTACGATCGGGCGCGTGCCCACCCCTGACTTCGTCCTGGACCTGCGCGAGAAGATCGGCCACGACCTGCTGTGGCTCTCCGGGGTGAGCGCCGTCGTGCTCCGCCCCGACCCCGACGACGCCGCCCGGCAGCAGGTGCTGCTCGTCCGGCGCGCGGACAACGGGGCGTGGACGCCCGTCACCGGGATCATCGACCCGGGGGAGGAGCCCGCGGTCGCGGGGGCCCGGGAGGTGCTGGAGGAGACCGAGGTGGTCGCCGTCGCCGAGCGGCTCGCGTGGGTGCACACGCTGCCGCCCATGCAGTACGCCAACGGCGACCGGTCGCAGTACCTCGACCTGACGTTCCGGTTCCGCTGGGTGTCGGGGGAGCCGGGCCCGGGGGACGGGGAGAACTCCGAGGCGCGCTGGTTCGACGTGACGGCACTGCCGGAGATGTCGGAGGAGATGCAGGCGCGCGTCCGCCACGGCCTCGCCGACGACGGCCCCACCGCGTTCACGCGCTGACCCCGTCGCCGCGCGTCAGCGCGGCGGGCGGGTGCGGGTGAGCGTGAGCATCTCGCGGTGGAACGCCACGCGGCGGCGCAGCCGCAGCGCCTCCGCGTCGACGGCGCCCGCCGCCCGGGGGGCCGGGGCGCGCCGGACCAGGAGCATCCCGGACGTCACCGCGAGCTTCGCCAGCGACGTCGCGGCGTGCGGGCTGCGGCCGTGCAGGTGGTGCGCGAGGTACGCCTCCGCGCGGCCCCGGCCCGTCGCGAGGGCGGCGAGGCGGGCGGGTTCCAGGCGGCGCGCGTCGGGGTGGTGCTCGACGGTCGCCCCGGCGACGGCGGTCTGCCGGAACCCCGCGTTCAGGGCGTCGAGCCGGAACACGAGGTCCTCCGCGCCGGGGTACCGGGCGGTGCCGAGCGCCTCGTCGAACGGCACCTGGTCCAGCACGGCCCGCGTCGCGCCGATGCTCGCGGCGGCGAACTCCCGGCCGACGACCGGCGGCTCGGGGACGACCGCGAAGTACTCCGAGGCGAGCTCCGGGCTGAGCCAGTCGCGGTGCAGGTGCGGGGCCAGCGCCACCGCACCGCCGACCAGGTCCGCGGAGCCCTCGGCCAGCGGACCGGCCATCCGGTCGACCCAGTCGGCCGGGACGTGCACGTCGTCGTCGGTGAACAGCAGCACGTCGCCCGCGGCCGCGCCGACGCCGCGGTTGCGGGCCCGGGACGTCCCCGGGCAGGCCTCCTCCACGACCCGCACGCGCGGGTCCGTCCGGGCGGCCTCGGCGAGCAGCGCGGGCGTGCCGTCGCGGGACCCGTTGTCCACGACGACGAGCTCGGCCGTCCGCGCGGTCGCGTCGAGGGCGGTGCGCAGGTGCGCGAGCGTCTCCGGCAGGCGCGCGGCGCCGTCCCGGGTGCACAGCACCACGGAGACCTCGACCTGGTCCGTCGTCATCCGCCCCACCTCCCCGTCGAAGTATGACCACGACCGGGCGAACGGCAACCGCTGCCCGTCAGCGCGCACCGTGACGGTGCAGGTCGCGACACCTGGGCCGCGTATCCTCCGCGGGTGCACCTCCCCGCTCGGACCGCCCCGCTGATCGCTCTCGTCGGGGCCACCCTGTTCTGGGCGGCGAACTACGTGCTCGGGGCGGTGGCGGTCCGGGAGATGAGCCCGGTGAGCCTCACGGCCCTGCGCTGGGCCATCGCGGCGGTGCCGCTGCTCGTCATCGCGCAGGTGGTCGAGCGGCCCGACTGGCGGGCGGTGCTGCGGACCTGGCCGCGCCAGGTGGTGCTCGCGCTGCTGGGCATGGTCGGCTACGCGCTGTTCGTGTACACGGCGCTGCAGCACACGTCGTCGGTCAATGCGTCCCTGGTGAACGCGCTGAACCCCGCCCTGATCGCGCTCGGCGGCGCGCTGCTGGTCCGGCGCGCCCCGTCCCGCCGGGCGACCGCCGGGATGCTGCTCGGCCTGGTCGGGGTGCTGGTGGTGATCACGGGAGGCCGGGTCGGCGACCTGCTGCGGTCCGAGGCGAACGTCGGCGACGTGCTCATGGTCGGCGCCATCGTCGTGTGGACGTTCTACACGCTCGGCGGCCGCGGGCTGGCGGGGGTGCCGCCGATCGCGTCGACGGCGTTCCAGGCGACGATCGCGGCGGTCGTCATGTCGCCGTTCGCCGTCGCCGGGCAGGTGCACTGGCCGACCGGGCGGGACGCCGTGGTCGCCGTGCTGGTGATCGCGGTGCTGCCCTCGGTCGGGTCGTACCTGCTGTGGAACCTCGCGCTGCGCCGGGTCCCGCCCGCCGAGGCCGGGTCGTACCTCAACCTCATCACCGTGTTCACGGTGCTGATCAGCGCCCTGACCGGGTACGCGCTCGGCTGGGCGCAGGTGGTCGGCGGGGTGCTCGTGCTGGGCGGCGTGCTGCTGGTGCGGGACCGGGCGGCGGTACCCACACCGACCCGCGAGCCAGCACTCAGCGCGACCTCGGGCGGGTAGGGTCGCGGGCCATGCGGCTGCGACCGTTCGCGACGTGCGACCTGCCCGGGATGTCCCGTGTGTGCCTGCTGACGGGCGACGCGGGAGCCGATGCGACGCCCGTGTACCGGGACCCCGACCTGCTGGGGCACGTGTACGCCACCCCCTACCCGGTCGCCGACCCGGGGCTGACCTGGGTGGTGACCGACGGCAGCGGCGCCGTCGTCGGCTACGTGGTCGGCACCGCCGACTCCCAGGGGTTCGCGCGCTGGCAGGAGCAGCACTGGTGGCCCGCGCTGCGCGAGCGGCTGCCGCGCCCCGAGGACGTCGACCACGCCACCCGCGACCACGAGCTGCTGCGGGTGGTGCACGACGGCGCCACGTACGACCCGGCGGTGACCGACCGGTACCCCGCGCACCTGCACATCGACCTGCTGCCCGCCGCACAGGGCCGGGGGCTCGGGCGCGCGCTCATCACCACGCTCCGGGACGCGCTGCGGGAGCGGGGTGTGCCGGGGCTGCACCTCGGGGTGTCCGGGGGGAACACCGGGGCCATCGCGTTCTACGAGCGGGTCGGCTTCACGGTCGTCGAGCGGCACCCGTGGGGGCTGACCCTGGGCACCGACCTCCGCGGATCCTGAGCGCCCGTCGCGTACCGTGACCGGGAGAGGCGCCGCGGCGGCGCCGACCACCCGCGCGAGGAGGCACCCGCGGTGAGCGACACCGGTTACGGCGACTTCGAGTTCGAGCGCCGGTTCTTCGTGCGCGCCCTGCCCCCGGAGCTGCTGGACGAGCCCGATCCCGTGCTGATCGTCCAGTCGTACTTCCTCGCGCAGGACGGGTACGCGCTGCGGCTGCGGCTCCAGGCGTCGGGGCTCGCGCTGCCGCTGGGCCCGGACGCGGACGCGCTCGCGGTGCTGGACGAGGTGGGGGATCGGTTCGAGTTCTGCGCGGTGACGCTGAAGGGCCCGATGAACGTCGGCACCCGGTACGAGGCGGAGCGCGAGATCGACGTCTCGGTCGGCGTCGAGATGATCCGCCGGGGCGGCCTGCGCATCGTCAAGAACCGCTACTCGGTGTGGCTGGGCGCGGACGGCTGGGTGGTCGACGTGTTCGGCGGCGCGAACGCGCCGCTGGTGATCGCGGAGTGCGAGCGCTCCGGGCCGGTCACCGACCTGCAGATCCCGCCGTTCTGCGAGACCGAGGTCACCGACGACGCCCGGTTCGCCAACGACGGCCTCGCGAACCGCCCGTACCGCGGGTGGGCGCAGGAGTTCGAGGCGGAGCTGCGGGAGCGGGGCCCGCGGTTCCTGCAGGACTTCGGGCAGAACGACGTGCAGCGCCGGGGCTGAAGGAGCCAGGGACTGGCAATCGGTTGAAGCCTCAACTATTGTTGGCTTCATGACCGCCGCCCCTGCCTCCCCGCTGCCCCAGGACCGCCTCGCCGCCGACACCGCCATGGGTCCCGTCACCCTCCTCGTCGGCGACCTCGACCTGCAGGTGCGGTACTACCGCGACGTCATCGGCCTCGACGTCGTCGAGCGCCCCGACGAGCGCATCGGGGGCGTCGGCCGCCCCGACGTCGTCGTCCTCGGGCGCGGCACCCTGCCGCTCATGGTCCTGCGGCACATGCCCGACCTCCCCGCGACCAGCCGCGGCCAGGCCGGCCTGTTCCACACCGCGATCCTCTTCGACACCCAGGAGGCCCTCGCCGCGACCCTCGCGTCCGTCGCCTCCCGCGCCCCGCAGACCTACATCGGCAGCGCCGACCACCTCGTCTCCGAGGCGTTCTACCTCACCGACCCCGAGGGCAACGGCGTCGAGCTCTACTGGGACCGCGCCCGCGACCTGTGGGGCTACGACGCCCAGGGCCGGGTCCTCATGGACTCCCTGCGGCTCGACCCCAACGAGTTCATCCAGGGGCACGTCACCGAGGCCGCGCTCGCCGCGCCCGCCGGGAAGCCCGTGGTCGGGCACGTGCACCTCCAGGTGGGGGACGTGGCCGGGGCCAGGGCCTTCTATGTCGATGCGCTCGGGTTCGACGTCATGGCGGAGTGGCACGGCGCGCTGTTCGTGTCGGCGGGGGGGTACCACCACCACATGGCGATGAACACGTGGAACTCCGCCGGGGCCGGTCCCCGGGCGTCCAGCCTCGGCCTCGGCGAGGTCACGCTCGTCGTCCCCGGCAGCGACGACGTCGGCGCCCTCCGGGAGCGGCTGACGGCCCACGGCGTCGGCGTCCGCGACGACGGCGCCACGGTCACCTTCGACGACCCCTGGCGCAACGTGGTCCGCGTCCGCCCGGCGGCGTAGCGCGCTGCACGAGGTCGAGGGTTTCGCCGGATCTCGGCGGCTGAAACCCTCGACCTCGCCGCAATCCCTCGACCTCGGCGGCTTCGGGGGGCGGGGTCAGCCCGCCATCGCCTCCGCGGTGTGCGCCGGGTCGACGCGCTCCTCGGGGCGCACCGGGGCCGGCGGGGTGCCGTCGCCGAAGGGGCGGCCGCCCAGGGACTCCCGGCCGTGCGGGGTCAGCCAGCCGCGCAGGTCGGGGCCCGCGGGGACGATCTGCGTCGGGTTGATGTCCTCGTGCACCACGTAGTAGTGCCGCTTGATGTGGTCGAAGTCGACCGTGTCCCCGAACCCCGGCGTCTGGAACAGGTCCCGTGCGTACGCCCAGAGCACCGGCATCTCGGTGAGCTTGTTCCGGTTGCACTTGAAGTGTCCGTGGTAGACGGCGTCGAACCGCACCAGGGTGGTGAACAGCCGCACGTCGGCCTCGGTGAGGGTGTCGCCGACCAGGTACCGCTGCCCGGACAGCCGCTCCTCCAGGGCGTCCAGCCGGGCGAACAGCCGCCGGTACGCGCGCTCGTACGCCTCCTGCGAGCCCGCGAACCCGCACCGGTAGACGCCGTTGTTCACGTCGGTGAACACCTGCCGGGCCACCTGGTCGATCTCGTCGCGCAGGTGCTCGGGGTACAGGTCGGGCGCGCCGGGGCGGTGGTGCGCGGTCCACTGCGTCGACAGGTCCAGCGTGATCTGCGCGTAGTCGTTCGTCACGACGGCGCCGCTCGGCACGTCGACCACGGCGGGCACCGTGATGCCCTTCGGGTAGTCCGGGAACCGGCGCAGGTACGCGTCCTGGATGCGGGGGATGCCCAGCACCGGGTCGACGCCCCCGGGGTCGAGGTCGAACGTCCACGACCGCGAGTCGTGCGTCGGCCCGCAGACGCCGAGGGACATCGCGTCCTCCAGGCCGAGCAGCCGCCGCACGATGATCGCCCGATTCGCCCACGGGCACGCCCGCGACACCACGAGCCGGTACCGGCCCGGCTCGACGGGGTAGCCGTCGCGGCCGTCGGCGGTGATCCGGGTGGTGATGTAGCTCTGGTCGCGGACGAACTCCTCGCCGGTCGTCACGTACGCGCCGGCGGTGCTGAACTCCGGGTCCGAGGTCATGCCCCGATCATCTCCCGGGTCGCGGCCGCCCGCCGTCCGCGTCGGCGCGACGTCCGTCACGTCCGGCCTCGCGGGGTGTCGGCGCCGGTGCCTACAGTGGCGGTGCCCCTCGACCCCGGCCCCGGAGACCCGTGCCTGCCGCACCGTCCGCCCAGCCCACCCGTCCCCGTCGCCGGTCCCTCGCCGGTGCGGGGGCGCTCGTCGTCGCGACCGCCCTCGTCGCCGCCTGCACCGGGGGCGGAGAGACCGAGCCGACGCCCACGCCGACCCCGGTCGTCCTGCGGTCCAGCGTGGCCCTGCCCGACGCCCCGACCACGGTCGTGCCCGACGGGCCCGCGGCCGAGGTGGCGCTCGCCGTGAGCGGCGCGCTGTTCGCGCAGGCGCCGGTGGCCGTGCTCGTCGCCGACGCCGACCCCGCGCTCGTCGCGCCCGCCGCCACGGTGGCGGTGGCGCTCGGCGGTCCGGTGCTGGTCGCGGGCGCGGACGGGCTGGCCGACGAGCTCGACCGGCTCGGGACCACCGACCTCGTCGTCCTCGGGGACGCCGCCGACGCGGACCTGCCCGACGACGTGCGGACCTCCCCGCTCGACGCGGCGGTCGTGGACGCCGACGCGCTCGCCGACCTCGGGGTCGTGACCGGCGAGGCCGAGGAGGTCGCGCCGGACGGTCTGGTCGCCGCCGTCGCCGCGCTCGCGCGCCCGGAGCCCGCGCTGCTCACCGCCGCCTCCGACCCGGAGCCGACGGCGTCCGCGTCCGCGCGCGCCACGGAGGAGCCGGGTGCGTCCGCCGCGTCCGGTGAGCCCGCTGGGACGGACGTGTCCGCCGAGCCCTCGGTGCTCGGCGCGAGCACCACCACCGTCGAGCCGCCGCAGGACGCGGAGGCCGCGGCGCTGCTGGTCGACTCCGCGTCCGACGCCCTCGACCCCGCCGGGACGGCGGTCGTCGCGGCGACCGCCCGGGCGGCGGGTGTGCCCGTGGTCGACGTCCCCGGCGGGGACCCGCGTGCGACGAGCGCGACCGTGGAGCGCCTCGACGGCGTCGCGACCGTGGTCGCGGTCGGCTCGACGTTCGGCGACCCCGCCCGGCTGGGTCCGCGCGTCGCGACGGCGGCGACCGGCGTGCAGCTGCCCGGCGGCGGCCAGCTCGTGTTCACCGACCACTCCGGTGCGCCCGGGGTCGATCGGAAGCGCTACGTGGCCCTGTACGGCACCCCGGGCACCCCGGCGCTCGGCGTGCTGGGGGAGCAGGACGTCCCCGCGACCATCGCCCGCGCGCAGCAGACCGCCGCGCAGTACGACGCCCTGACGGACGACACCGTCGTCCCGGCGCTGGAGATCATCGCGACCGTCGCGTCCGCGGCGCCGGAGCCGGACAGCTCGTACTCGCGGCCGCGCGCGATCGAGGACCTGCGCCCGCTGGTCGAGGCCGCCGCCGAGGCCGGGCAGTACGTCGTCATCGACCTCCAGCCCGGTCGCACGGACTTCGTCACGCAGGCGCAGCAGTACGCCGACCTGCTGGCGTACCCGCACGTCGGCCTCGCCCTCGACCCGGAGTGGCGGCTCGCACCCGACCAGGTGCACCTGCGGCAGATCGGGTCCGTCGGCATCGACGAGGTCAACGCCACCGCCGCGTGGCTCGCGGAGTTCACGCGGGACCGGCACCTGCCGCAGAAGATGTTCCTGCTGCACCAGTTCTCGCTGCGGATGATCACCGACCGCGAGCGGCTGGACACCAGCCACGACGAGCTCGCCGTGATCATCCACGCCGACGGTCAGGGCTCCCAGCCCGCGAAGGCCGGGACCTGGACGACCCTGCACCAGGGGGCGCCCGACGTGCACTGGGGCTGGAAGAACTTCTACGACGAGGACACACCGATGCTCGACCCGGCGCAGACGTACCAGGTCCAGCCGGTGCCGGACCTGGTCACGTACCAGTAGCGTCCGGCTGTCGGCTGTCGGCTGTCGGCTGTCGGCTGTCGGCTGTCGGCTGTCGGCTGTCGGCTGTCGGCTGTCGGCTGTCGGCTGTCGGCTGTCGGCTGTCGGCTGTCGGCTGTCGGGCGTTCGACGGCGCTCGGACGGGGGCCACGGCCCACCGGTGCCGGGGCGGAGCCCGGGCGGCGGGGAACCGTGAATGTCCCAGTACCGCCGGACACCCCGCCGCGCCGGTCCGGGTGAACTCAGTAAGGCGCCTGCGGCACCGGGAGGGAGGGCGGGGTGACCCGACCTCGGACGTTGAGTGGCGCGTCACGAACGGAAGCAGATTCGCTCTGCGATTGGTCTCCAAACGCCCCACACCTGGTCGCACAGTGTGCGAGCATCGACCACCTGGTCAAGCGAAGGGGCGGTGCGGAATGTCCGATGAAAGGGCGCGCGCAGACATCGTGCTGGCGCAATCGACCGAGCGTGGTGCACTAGACGCGGGCGCGGCTGCTGCGCCGGAGGTGGCCGCTGGCGCGAACGCACACGCCGATGCGGTCGGTTATTATTTTGCCCGGTTCGGGACGTTCTACCTCCTGACCGGGAGCGAAGTCGATTTCGCGAGTGCGAGGAGTGCTTTGCTCGACGGCCTCGAAGCGGATACGCGTGTCGCCGATGTCCAGCGAGACGAGCTCCGTCCGGCGTGGACCCATTACATTAAGCAGTTTCCCGTAGGCAGCGTTACGAGCACGCACAATTTGCTGAGCGACGGGGACGCCTTTCGGGCGCTGTATATGTCCGATCCGGTGTGCTTCAGAGTGCATGTCCCCATCAAGAACCAGCCGATGTTTCGTAATGAGACGGATATCCCTACCGAAGACTACTGGGTTGCGTGGGATGGCATAACGTTGATCGCGTTGTGGGAACGCCAGCCGGGGAGCGAAGTGCCGCCTCGCTCGGGCGGGCATGTCGTCGTCGACATCATTCGTGATGCCAGCCGCCGCGCAGATTTCGACGTGTTCGTTCAGGCCTGCAGTCTCGGGTGTACGAATATGTTCGCCCATCGAGTCATCCGAGTTACGCAGTACCCAGATGACGAGAGTTCGGATGTTGTGATGTATCAAGATCGAGGGTTCCCAGTTGTTCAGGCACACCTGCATCGGGAGGGTGTGCAAGAAGAGGTGCTCCGGGCGCTCTTCCGTGATCTGGCACGCCTCGGCTACGCCTTTGCCCAGTACAAGAATGCGGGTCTTCGAGTGCGTGCGATGGAAGACCGCGCGCGTTCTCTGGTCGAACAGCTCCTCGCTTTGGACTACCAGAAGATCTACGCTTCGTCCATGCCGCGGCGCGAGCGGATTCGATCGGCCCTGCGGGCGGGTCGCCACACGCCTAGGTTCACCCGTGCTTCCAGTGGCTCAAAGCGACTCATTTCGATGATTTGGTTGGCGATGGCAAACATTGAAGCACATCGCCGGGATTGGCTGGTGTGGCGGAGGCGCCTGGACGACGCTGCTACTACGCGAGGGCGCGATTCGATCCATGACATCGACCGAAAAGATGACGACTTGGTGGTCGAGAACATTGACATCGCGTTCCTGCGTGCGGCGGTCGAGCAGCGTTCCGGCCGAATCGACAATCGGGAGATTGTGCTGGTTACTTTTGCCAGTGCGGTGGTGGCGGCTGCGGTGGCGCTGCTGACGGCCATGCTGATGTAATGTCGCGACCAGTGTGTTCCGTCCTGCCGTCTTCGGTCACCGGCGTATGCGGGCTGGAGTGGGGCGCCTTCCGCAGGAAAGTGCAAGGGCGAAGTGTCCGCGGTGGTGCGGGGACTCTTCGTTCGGGCGCTTGAGTCTGTGCGTCCGATTCAAGTTGTCCAGTCCGCAGTTCGGTGCGAACTGAACGGCAGAGAGTGAGGCGACGCACTAGTGTTCGACGAACAACATCGAGGTGACCCGCCCAGGGCGGAATTTGACTACGATCTTGAGATCGACGGGCGTCCCGTCGCTGCTCGGCTCAAGCGACCGCGGTCGCGGCGGCCGCGCTGCGCTCGTACAGCCGCTGGTGGCCCGTGATCGCCGCGAGGCGGAACGGGTTGCGGGTGCTCGCCGGGACCTCGTGGTCCCCGCCGTCGACCGGGTTGACCGGCGCGACGATCGCGGAGTACTCGGCGTGCGAGATCCGGGTGCGGTCGTCCAGCAGGCGCCGGTGCGCGGCGGTGCGCAGGTGGTCCCGGTACCCGGGCTGCACGACGCCGGTGAAGAACTCGCCGACGGCGCCGGACCCGTAGCTGAAGAACCCGATGCGCGACCCCGCGAGGTCGTCCGTGGCGTGGTCGAGCAGCGACACCAGGCCGATGTACATGGACGCGGTGTAGGAGTTCCCGATCTCGCGGTTGTAGCGCAGCGAGTCGGCGATCTGCGCGTCCATCACCTCGGCGTCGCGCGGGGCGCCGACGAGGCGGGTGAGGTGCGCGTGCGCCTTGACCGCCATCTTCGTGAACGGCTGGTGGTAGACGAACGTGTCGATGTCGGCGAACGCCGGACCGCCCTGCGCCTGCAGGTCCGCCCACGCGCCGGACAGCGAGTCGGTGTAGGCGCGCAGCGACAGCCGGCCGTCGACCACGGCGGTGGTCCGGTAGTTCGGCCGCCAGAAGTCCATGATGTCGGTGGTGTGCAGCCCGGACACGGGCTCGATCGCGACGAGGCGCGGGTTCGCGGTGACGAGCATGGCGACGGCGCCGCAGCCCTGGGTCGGCTCGCCGGAGGACCCGACGTCGTACCGGGCGACGTCCGAGCAGATGACGAGGACCTTCTGCTCGGGGTTGCGGGCGACGAGGGCCAGCGCCATCTGGAGGGCGGACGTCCCGGCGTAGCAGGCCTGCTTGAGCTCGACGACGCGCGCGGCGGCAGGCAGGCCGAGCAGCCGGTGCACGTACACGCCCGCGGACTTCGACTGGTCGATGCCGGACTCGGTGGCGAGCAGCACGGTGCGGATGCTCGCGCGGTCCTGCTCGGACATCCGCTCGACCAGGGGGAGCGCGGCGGAGGCGGCCAGCGTGACGACGTCCTCGTCGGGCGCGGCGACGCTCATCCGGTCCTGGCCGAGGCCGACCGTGTACTTCGCGGGCTCGACGCCGTGCACGGGCGCGAGGTCCGCGAGGTCGAGGTACCGGTCCGCGGTGGCGAACGCCAGGTCGTCGATGCCGAGCTGCATGTCGGGGTGGGATCCTCTCGGGCGGTGCGTCGGGGCGGTGGCCCTGCGCCGGCTGGTCCCGGGTGCGCTGCCGTCGTCGGCCGTCGGCCTCCCAGGGCCCGAACGAGAGTATCGGCGCGTGCGTGGTACCACCAGCGAGGGGTGCGTGTCTTCACTCAGCCCACACCAACACCGCCGAGGTCCGATCCCATCCCCGGAGCCTCGGGCGCCGGGCTCAGCCCTGGGCGGGCTTGCCCCGCTCGAGGGTGAGGTGCGCGGCCATGAGCTCGCCCGGGTTGGTCTGCGCGGCCATGAGCGACAGCTCCCCGCACAGCACCGTCGCGGCGCACAGCACCGCCAGGCGGCGGGCGTTGGCGCCGGGCTCGCGGTCCTCGCGGCAGCCGAGCCGGGAGAGGTTCTCCTCCACGAAGTCCAGGCCCTTGCCGTTGCCGACCGTCCCGACGATGAGGTTCGGCAGCGTGCACGAGAAGTACAGGTCGCCGTCGCGGACCTCGGCGTGCGTGAGGCCCTGCGAGCCCTCGACGATGTTCGCCGCGTCCTGCCCGGTGGCCAGGTAGAACGCCAGCAGCATGTTCGCGTAGTGCGCGTTGGCGGACCGCAGCCCGCCCGCGAGCATCGTGCCGATGAGGTTCTTGCGGACGTTGAGCTGCGCGATGGCCTCGGGCGTCGTGTGCAGGAACCGCTCGACCAGCCGGCGGGGCAGCACGATCTCGGTGACGACGTTCTTGCCGCGCCCGAGGATGCCGTTGACGGCGGTGGCCTTCTTGTCCGAGCAGTAGTTGCCGGACACCGACCCGTAGCGCACGCCCGGGACCGTCGCGAGGACGTGGTCCATCAGCCGGTCGGCGGCGTTGGTCACCATGTTGTGGCCCGACGCGTCGCCGGTGGTGAGCTCGAACCGCACGAACAGCAGGTTCGCGGCGATCTGCACGTGCATGTCGACCAGGCGGGCGAACCGGCTGCTGGACGCGACCACCGCCGCGAGCTCCTCGCGCCGCGAGGTGAGGTGCTGCCAGGCGGCCAGCGCGACACCGGCGTCGTCGGCCTCCAGCAGCACGGAGCGGGACATCCGCTCGTCCACCAGCGTCGCGCGGATGCCGCCCTCGACCATCGTCGACAGGCGCGCGCCCCGGCGCACCGACGGCCACAGCGGCGACTCGTAGGTCGCGAGCGGCACCTCGGTCTCGCCCGTCATGACGTTGCCGCTGATCCGCAGCGGTCCCACCCAGCGCAGGGGGACGGGCGCGGAGGTGTCGGCGGCGGGCATGGGGGACCTCCGGGGTCGGGGAGCGGGGAGCGCCACGGGGCGCGTCCGCCAGCGTAGACGGCGTCGCGCCGACGTACGGTGCAGCCATGACGCGACCCCTCCGCATCGGAGTCCAGATCCAGCCCCAGCACGCCGACTACGCGCAGATCCGCGACGCGGTGCGCCGCGCCGAGGACCTCGGCGTCGACGTGATCTTCAACTGGGACCACTTCTTCCCGCTGTCCGGCGACCCGGACGGCAAGCACTTCGAGTGCTGGACGATGCTCGGCGCGTGGGCCGAGCAGACCAGCCGCGTCGAGATCGGCGCCCTGGTCACGTGCAACTCGTACCGGAACCCCGAGCTGCTGGCGGACATGGCCCGCACGGTCGACCACATCAGCGGCGGCCGCCTGATCCTGGGCATCGGCGCCGGGTGGTTCGAGAAGGACTACGCCCAGTTCGGCTACGAGTTCGGCACCCCGGGCACCCGGATCGCGGACCTCGCGCAGGCGCTGCCGCGCATCAAGGCGCGCCTCGCGGCGGGCAACCCGGCGCCGACGCGCGACATCCCGGTCCTCATCGGTGGTGGCGGGGAGAAGAAGACGCTGCGGGTCGTGGCGGAGCACGCCGACGCGTGGCACTCGTTCGGCGACCTGGACACGCTGACCCGCAAGAGCGCGATCCTCGACGAGCACGGCGCCGCCGTCGGTCGTGACACCGCGACCCTGGTCGAGCGCAGCGTCGCCGTGAGCACCGCCCCGGAGGACGTCGCCGCCCCGCTCGTCGAGGCGGGCGTCACCCTGTTCACGGTCGGCGTGAGCGGCCCCGACTACGACCTCTCCCTGGTCGAGCGCTGGACCCGCTGGCGCGACGCCCAGTCCTGACCCTCGCCGCGAGGTCGAGGGTTCCCGCCGAGATCGAGGGTTTCCGACCCGAGTCCGGCGGCAACCCCTCGACCTCGCCGCTGGGCGTCAGCCGACCGAGGCGCCCGGGAGGGTGGGGAGGGTCAGGGTCTCGTCGATGAGGGTCTGGAGGTCCGTCAGGTCGTCGGCCGTCCAGCCCGGGGGGTCGGTGACGTCGGCCCAGGCGCCGACGACCTGGCTGGCGTAGTTGTGCCCGTGCCCGTCGGGCACGCTGACCCCGAAGAACTGGTCGACGGTGACCTGCAGGAACGTGATCACCGGGAACCACCGCACCCGCCCCGACACGTCCGGGCCGCGCGGCTCGGCGAGCCAGTCGGGCTGCTGGGTCAGCAGGTCCCAGGACCACCACACCACGGGGTCGGACGCGTGCTGGAGGTAGGCGACGCGCGGAGCGTCCCAGCCGGCGTCGGGGGAGCCGAGGTCCTCCGCGCCGGACCCGAACCGCACCGACGTCCCGTCGTCGACGACGGGCTGCCACTCGGGGCTGCCGGGGTCGCGGCCGGTGGTGAGCGTGCCCCACAGCGGCGTGAAGTTCGGCGTCCCGACGTAGAGCGCCCCGTCGACGCGGGTGGTGAGGTCGCCGACGGAACCGAACGGTGCCTGGGCCGCGAACGACCCGAGGCTGAGCCCGTAGGAGATCAGCAGCGGCCGGTCGTCCTCGGGCAGTGCCGACCAGCGGGCGTGCACGGCGTCGAACAGCTCGCGCCCGGCGTCGGTGGCGCGCTCGGCGTCCACGAGGAACGACAGCCAGGACGGCAGGAACGAGTACTGCACGGTGGCGACGGCGGTGTCCCCGCTCCACAGGTACTCCAGCGCGGCGAGCTGCTGCGGCTCGGTCCACCCGGTGCCGGTGGCCCCGGCGACGACCAGCACCGCCCGGTCGAACGCCCCGGTGCGCTCGAGCTCCGCGACCGCGAGGTCCGCCCGCTCCCGCGCGGTGCCCGCCGAGTCCAGCCCGGCGTAGACCCGGATCGGTTCGACGGCCGTCGCCCCCGTCACCGGCCCGGCGACGGTGTCGACCTGCGCGACGGTCGGCCCGCCCGCGACGAAGGTCCGCCCCTGCCGCCCGAGCGAGTCCCAGGTGACCAGGGAGTCGGGCGACCCGGAGCGCAGCGGCGACGTCACCGGCTCGACGCCCTCGTCGGTCCCGGCGTTGGTGCCGGAGTAGACGGAGTCGGAGACGTCGACGACCACCCGGAACAGCACGCCCGCCGCGAGCCAGTACACGAGCAGCGTCACGAGCAGCACCCCGGCGACCGACGCGGCGCGCGCCGGGATCCACCGGCCCAGCAGCCGCGCGACCCGACGCGACAGCCGCACCAGCACCCGCGCGGCCGCGATCAGGCCCAGCCCGACGGCGAGGGCGAGCACCCCGACGATCACCGCCGACGACGTCTGCCGGGGCTGCCCGACGAGGGCGCGCACGTCGTCCTGCCAGGCGGCACCCACGGCCACGACGACGACCGCGAGCACCGGCCCCAGCCACGCCAGCACCTGCCACGCGCGGTTGCGGAACCGCGCGGGCGGCAGCGGCAGCCCGGCCCGGTGCAGCACCCAGGCGACGCCGACCCCGACCGCGTAGCCGACCGCGGCGCCGACGCCCGCGATCACCCCGAGGTACAGGGTCGGGCGGGGGAGCAGCGACGGGGTCATCGCGGCGGTGAGGCCGAGCAGCGCGCCGAGCAGTCCGGGCCAGGACAGGTGCCGGCGGGCGAACCAGCGCACGAACGGTCCGGTGGCGCGGCGCCAGGCGGCACCCGCACGGGCGGCGGGTGCGGGGGGTCCGGCGGGTCGGGCGTCGTGCGTGAGGGGTGCGGCGTCCACGGGCGTCCTCCGTCGCTGCGAGCCGTCCCACCAGGGCGGACGGGGTGCTCCGAGGTCTACCACAGCGGCGCCGCCGGGGTGGACGGCTCGGGCCACTCACCCGGTGCTGCCCCTACCCTGGGTCGCGTGAGCGAGACGAGCGGGCTGACGGCGGTGGCCCAGGACTACCTCAAGGTGGTCTGGACCGCCCGGGAGTGGTCGACCGCCCCGGTGACCACGAAGATGCTCGCCGAGCGCCTGGGCGTCGGCGCCTCCACGGTGTCCGAAACGGTCCGCCGCCTCGCGGACCAGGGGCTGATCGAGCACGCGCCCTACGCCGCGATCACGCTGACCCCCGAGGGGGTGCGGCACGCCGTGCAGGTGGTGCGGCGGCACCGGCTGATCGAGACGTTCCTGGTCAGCGAGCTCGGCTACGCGTGGGACGAGGTGCACGACGAGGCCGAGGTGCTGGAGCACGCCGTCTCCGACCTCATGGTGGAGCGGATCGACGCCCGCCTCGGCCACCCGACCCGTGACCCGCACGGCGACCCGATCCCGGCGCCCGACGGCACGGTCCCGGCGCCCGCCGCCGACATGCTGTGGGAGCTCGCCGCGGGGACGGGCCGCATCGCCCGGATCTCCGACGCCGACCCCGGGCTGCTGCGCTACCTCGCGTCGGTGGGCGTCGTGCTGGACGCCCGCGTCGAGGTCGTGGAGCGCCGCGACTTCGCCGGGATGACGGCGGTGCGGGTGTCGCCGCCCGACGGCGCGGGGGAGGCGCGCGACGTGGACCTCGGCGAGGTCGCCGCGCGGGCCATCTGGGTGCTGCTCGACGGTCGCTGACCTCCTCGTCCCGCCCTCCGACCGGGCGGTAGGGTTGGCGGCACCGGAGTTGCGCCGTCGCTGCGACCGGGACGGGACCGCCGCACCCGTCGGGACGGCCCCCGCCGTGCTCCCGGGTGCGTGGCCGCAGGACACGACAGCGCAGGAGCACCCCATGGACACCACGACCCGCGGCGCCACGCCCGCGACCGACGGCGACGTCCTCGACCCGCACCTGATCCGGCGCCGGGCGCGCCTGCCGCTGCTGGCCCTGGCCCTCGGCGGGTTCAGCATCGGCACCACCGAGTTCGCGACCATGGGTCTGCTGGAGCTCATCGCCGAGGACCTGAAGGTGTCGATCCCGTCCGCGGGCCACGTCATCACCGCGTACGCGCTGGGCGTCGTCGTCGGTGCCCCGCTGATCACCACGATCGCCGCCCGCATGGACCGCCGGACGCTGCTGCTGATCCTCATGGCGGCGTTCACGGTCGGGAACGTGCTGTCCGCGCTGGCGCCCACGGCGGACTGGCTGGTCGCCGCGCGGTTCGTCGCGGGCCTGCCGCACGGCGCGTTCTTCGGCGTCGGCGCCGTCATGGGCGCGCACGTCGCCGGGCCGGGCCGCCGCGGGCAGGCCGTCGCGACGATGATGGCCGGGCTCACGGTGGCGAACATCGTCGGCGTCCCGCTGTCCACGATGCTCGGCCAGGTGTTCGGCTGGCGGATCGCGTTCGTCGCCGTCGGCGTGCTCGGCGTGCTCACGCTCGCGGCGCTGTTCCGGTTCATCCCGGGCCTGGCCGTGCGCGACGGCGCGAGCGTCCGCACCGAGATCGGGGCGCTGCGCAACGGGCGGCTGTGGGTCGCGTGCGCCGCCGGGTCCATCGGCTTCGGCGGCATGTTCGCCGTCTACTCCTACGTCTCCCCGCTCATGACCCGGGTCACCGGCATGGCGGAGGCCTCCGTGCCGATCGTGCTCGCGCTGTTCGGCGTCGGCATGACCGTCGGCACGCTGCTGGGCGGGCGGCTCGCCGACCGGTCCGTGCCCCGCACGGTGCTGCTGGGCTTCGGGGCCACCATCGTCGTGCTGGTCGTCATCGCCGTCGTCGGGCAGTGGCTGGTGCCCGGCGTGCTGGCGATCGTGCTGCTCGGCGTCGCGTCCCAGGTGCTCGGGCTCGCGCTGCAGGCGTGGCTGATGGACCTGTCGCCCACGGCCCCGTCCCTCGGCGCCGCGCTGTGCCACTCCGCGCTGAACGCCGGGAACGCGGCGGGCGCCTGGGCGGGCGGGCTGGTCATCGCGGCGGGCTGGGGCTATCTCGCGCCGGCCTGGGTGGGGGCGGGGCTGACCCTGGTCGGCCTGGTCATCGCCGTGGGCGCCCTCGGCCGGGCGGCCCTCGGCCGCACCGCCGTCGCGGCCTGAGCCGCGCGTCGGGCCGACGGCGGTCGCGGGGTCGGGTCCACCGGCTTTCATGTCGAGGCGCCCGGGTCCACCACGCGGGTGACCGGGCGTCCGGACGGGGTCCCCGGCCTCGATAGACTCACCCGGTGACGTCGCCCGCCTCCTCGCAGCCCGATACCGCCCCCGCCACCGCACCCGCCGGTGGCCAGGACGTGCCGTTCCGGTACACCGCCGAGCTCGCCCAGCAGATCGAGCTCCGGTGGCAGGACGAGTGGGTCGAGCGCGGCACGTTCTTCGCCGCGAACCCCGCCGGGCCGCTGACGGACGGCGACGGCGCCGCCGCGCGCCCGGGCGCCAAGCCGTTCTTCGTCATGGACATGTTCCCGTACCCCTCGGGCGCGGGCCTGCACGTCGGCCACCCCCTCGGGTACATCGCGACCGACGTCGTCGCGCGGTTCCGCCGGATGCAGGGCGACAACGTCCTGCACGCCCTGGGCTACGACGCGTTCGGCCTGCCCGCCGAGCAGTACGCCGTGCAGACCGGGCAGCACCCGCGCACCACCACCGAGGCGAACATCGAGATCATGGCGCGCCAGCTGCGCCGGCTCGGCGTCGCGCACGACCCCCGCCGCACCTTCGCGACCATCGACCCGGACTACGTCCGCTGGACGCAGTGGATCTTCCTGCAGATCTTCGGCGCCTGGTACGACGAGGACGCCGTGCGCCCCGACGGCGGCACGGGTGCCGCGCGCCCCGTCGCGACGCTGGTCGAGGCGCACGCGTCGGGCCGTCGCCCCGTGCCCGCCGGGGTCGAGGGCGTGGAGGAGGGCGCCGCCTGGGCCGACCTGGACGAGGTGCAGCAGCGCCGCGTCGTGGACGCCCAGCGCCTGGCCTACGTCTCCGAGACGCCGGTCAACTGGTGCCCCGGTCTGGGCACCGTGCTCGCGAACGAGGAGGTCACCTCCGACGGGCGCTCCGAGCGCGGCAACTTCCCGGTGTTCCAGCGCACCCTGCGGCAGTGGAACATGCGGATCACCGCGTACGCCGACCGCCTGGCCGACGACCTGTCGCTCATCGACTGGCCCGAGAAGGTCACCGCGATGCAGCGCAACTGGATCGGCCGGTCCGAGGGCGCTCACGTCGACTTCGAGGTCACCGACGCCGACGAGCCGCTGACCGTCTTCACGACCCGCCCCGACACCCTCTTCGGGGCCACGTACGTCGTCCTCGCGCCCGAGCACCCGCTGGTCGACGCGATCGTCGCCGGGTCCGCCTCGACATGGGACGACGAGGTCCCCGAGACCTGGCGCGGCGCCGCCGCGAACCCGGCCGACGCCGTCGCCGCGTACCGGCGCGAGGCCGCCGCCAAGACCGCCGTCGAGCGGCAGGCCGACGCCGGGCGCAAGACCGGCGTGTTCACCGGCGGCTACGCCCTCAACCCCGTCAACGGCGCCTCGCTGCCCGTGTTCATCGCGGACTACGTCCTCATGGGCTACGGCACCGGCGCGATCATGGCCGTCCCCGGCGGCGACACCCGCGACCACGCGTTCGCGGAGGCGTTCGGCCTGCCCGTCGTGCACACCGTGCAGCCCCCCGAGGGCCACGAGGGCGCCTGGACCGGCGACGGCGCGATCATCAACTCGGCCAACGAGGAGATCTCGCTCGACGGCCTGACCGTCGCGGACGCCAAGACGCGGATCGTCGACTGGCTCGCCGAGCGCGGCGCCGGCTCCCGCACCACCACCTACCGGCTGCGCGACTGGCTGTTCAGCCGGCAGCGGTACTGGGGCGAGCCGTTCCCCGTCGTCTACGACGAGCACGACCTGCCCATCGCCGTGCCCGAGTCCGCGCTGCCCGTCGACCTGCCGGACGTCCCGGACTACGCGCCGCGGACCTTCGCGCCCGACGACGCCGACTCCTCGCCCGAGGCGCCGCTGAGCCGCAACGACGACTGGGTCTCCGTCACCCTGGACCTCGGCGACGGCCCGAAGCAGTACCGCCGCGACACCAACACCATGCCCAACTGGGCCGGGTCCTGCTGGTACTACCTGCACTACCTCGACCCGTCGCACGCCACCGGGCAGGTCGTCGACCCCGCGCTGGAGCAGTACTGGATGGGCCCCGGCCACAACCCGGGCGACACCCACGGCGCCGGCGGCGTCGACCTGTACGTCGGCGGCGTCGAGCACGCCGTGCTGCACCTGCTCTACGCCCGGTTCTGGCACAAGGCGCTCTACGACCTGGGCCACGTGTCCAGCCGCGAGCCGTTCTACAAGCTGTTCAACCAGGGCTACATCCAGGCGTACGCCTACACCGACGAGCGCGGCGTCTACGTGCCCGCCGCCGAGGTCGTCGAGGACGACACCGTCGAGTCCGGCTACACCTGGAACGGCGAGCCCGCGTTCCGCGAGTACGGCAAGATCGGCAAGTCGCTCAAGAACGCCGTCTCCCCGGACGAGATGTACGCCGAGTACGGTGCGGACACCCTGCGCGTCTACGAGATGTCCATGGGCCCGCTCGACCTGTCCCGCCCCTGGGAGACCCGGGCCGTCGTCGGCGCGCAGCGGTTCCTGCAGCGCGTGTGGCGCAACATCGTCTCCGAGGAGACCGGTGCGGTGACCGTCGTCGACGAGGAGCCGACCGTCGAGACGCTGCGGGTGCTGCACCGCGCCATCGCCGAGGTCGGCGAGGACATGGCGGGCATGCGGATCAACACCGCCATCGCCAAGCTCATCGTCCTCAACAACCACCTGACCTCGCTGCCGGCCGTGCCCCGGACGGTCGCCGAGCAGCTCGTGCTGATGACCGCGCCGGTCGCCCCGCACCTCGCCGAGGAGCTGTGGTCCCGGCTCGGCCACGAGCGCTCGCTCGCGCACGAGCCGTTCCCCGTCGTGGACCCGCAGTACCTCGTCGAGGACACCGTGACCTGCGTGTTCCAGGTGCAGGGCAAGGTCCGCGGCCGCGCCGAGGTCCCCGCCGACGCCACCGACGACGTGCTGCGCGAGCTCGCCCTCGCCGACGTCGGCGTGCAGCGCGCCATGGCGGGGCGCGACGTGCGCACCGTCATCGTGCGGGCGCCGAAGCTCGTCAACGTGGTGCCGGCCTGACCACGACCGCCGACGGGCCGTCGGCCGCGCCCCCCGGACGGGACGGCGGCCGACGGCCCCGTGCGTCGGCGGGCGGCCCGGTGCCCGGAGACCGCTCGCCGTCCCGGGGCGGCTGGCCGTCCGGGAGCGGCACAGCGCCCGCGAACGGCCCGGTGTCCGACCCGCTGGCCGGGCGGCACCGTGCGGCCGAGTCGGCCGCCGGGCGGACCGGGTGGCTGGCGCGCGTCCTCGGGCGGGCGCTCGGCGGGGCCACGCATCCCGAGGCCGCGGGTGGACCTGACGCGGCTGTGCCGCGGGTCGCCGTCGTCACCGACTCCACCGCCTGCCTCACTGCCGAGGAGGCCACCCTCTGGGGGATCGACGTCGTCCCGCTCGACGTCGCCGCCGACGGCGACCGGTACCGCGACGGCCTCGACCTCGACCCCGCGGGGCTCGCCGCCCTGCTCGCCTCCGGACGGCGCGTCACCACCTCGCAGCCCGCGCCCGCCGCGCTCGCCGCCGCCTACGAGGCCGCAGCCGCGCGCGGCGCCGCCGAGGTCGTGTCCGTGCACCTGTCCGGCGACCTGTCCGGGACCGGCCGCGCCGCCGGGCTGGCCGCGCAGCTCGCCCCGCT
>NZ_RFFI01000077.1 GCF_003696205.1 Cellulomonas triticagri | reverse complement strand
CCGCCTGCGCGGCGAGCCGGTCCGCGGCCGCGCGCTCGGCGTCGGCGAGGACCGCCTCGACGAGGTCCGCGACCCGCGCGGTGGCGTCGGGGACGCCGACGCGCGCGGCGGCCTCGCCCATGGCACGGCGCTCGTCGGCGGCCTCGGGGGCGAGCAGCGGCAGCAGGTGCGCGGCGATCCACGCGCCGGTGAGCTCCTCGTCGGCGACGAGCAGGCCACCGCCCTCGGCGACGACGGGCTGGGCGTTGAGCCGCTGCTCGCCGTTGCCGACGGGCAGCGGGACGTACACGGCGGGGATGCCGAGGGCGGCGAGCTCGCTGACGGTGCCCGCACCCGAGCGGCACACGACGAGGTCGGCGACCGCGAGGGCCTGCTCCATCTCGCTCAGGTACTCGCGCACGTGGTACCGCTCGGCACCCGGGATGCCGCGCACGGCGGCGCGCACCTCCTCGGCCTTGCCGGTGCCGGTGAGGTGCAGGACCTCGACGCCGGTGGCGAGGATCTCGCGGGCCTGACCCGCGACGGCCCGGTTCAGCGACAGCGCGCCGAGCGAGCCGCCGGTGACCAGGAGCGTGACCCGGGCGGGGTCGAACCCGAGCTCGGCCGCGGCGCGGCGGCGGCTGCCGTCGAGGTCGGCCTCGCGGTCGGCGAGCAGCCCGGCGATCTCGGGCCGCAGCGGCAGGCCGGTGACCTGGGCGTGCGGCAGCCGGGTGCCGGGGAACGTCACGGCGACGGCCGCGGCCTGGCGCGCGCCGAGCCGGTTGGCGAGGCCCGCGCGGGCGTTCTGCTCGTGCACGACGACCGGGACGCCGCGCGAGCGGGCCGCGAGGTAGGCGGGGGTCGACACGTAACCGCCGAACCCGACGACGGCGGTCGCGCCGACCTCGTCGATCGCGGCACCGGCGGCGTCGACGGCCTGGCGGAGCATCCGCGGCAGCTTGAACCAGTCGGGGGTGGGCCGCCGGGGCAGGGGCACCTTCGGCACCACGTGCATGTCGAGGCCGCGCTCGGGCACCAGCCGGGACTCCAGACCCTCGGCGGTGCCCAGCACGGCGAGGCGCAGCTCGGGGTCGCGGGCGCGCAGCTCCTCCGCGACGGCGAGCAGCGGGTTGACGTGCCCGGCTGTGCCGCCGCCCGCGAGCAGCACGGCACGCGGCGGGACGACCCCCGGCTCACCCCGCTCGCCCGCCGCACCCGGCTCGCCCGCGTCCGGCACCGCGGGGACGGCCGTGGTCGCGTCGTCGGCGTCCGTCGGGGGGATGGCGTCGGGTGCGGTCACGGGGTCCTCCGGTTCGGGTGGTGCGGGCGGCCGGACCGCAGGTCGTGCGGTCCGGCGCCGAGGGGGGTGTCACGCACGGGTGCGGCCGATCACGGCGAGCGAGCGGCGCACGACGCTGGGGCGACCGGCCAGGGCCTCGGCGGCCCCGGGTTCGGTGCGCGCGAACGACAGCACGACGCCCAGCGCGACGAGGGTGGTGATCAGCGCGGAGCCCCCGGCGGACACCAGCGGCAGCGGCACGCCGATGACGGGCACCAGGCCGATGACGACGCCCATGTTCACCAGCGCCTGCCCGATGATCCACGCCGCGACGGCACCGGTGACGATCTGGGCGAACGGGTCGCGGTGCCGGGCGATGATCCGGATCATCGCGAACGCCAGCACGCCGAACAGCGCGAGCACCAGCAGCGTGCCGATCAGGCCGAGCTCCTCGCCGATGATCGCGAAGATGAAGTCGTTGTGCGCCTCGGGCAGGTAGGACCACTTCTCGCGGCTGGCCCCGAGGCCGAGGCCGCCCCACCCCCCGGTGGCCATGGCCTGGAGCCCGTGCTTGGTCTGGTAGCACCCGGCGGCCTCGTCGCAGTCCCCGGAGAAGTGGTTGAGGATGCGCGCGGTGCGGTTGTCGCTGCCGATCGCCATGACGGCGACGGCGACCCCGGCGAGCAGCCCGGCGCCCGCGAAGATCCGCATCGGCACGCCCGCGACGAACAGCGCCCCCGCGACGAGGATCAGCATGATCATCGCCGTGCCGAGGTCCCGGCCGAGCAGCACGAGCCCGACGGTCCCGGCCGCGATCGGCAGCGCCGGGATGGCGGCGTGCTTCCAGTCGTCGAACAGCGGCTGCTTGCGCACCAGGATCATGCCGAGCCACACCGCGAGGGCGAGCTTGAGCGCCTCGGAGGGCTGGGCGGAGAACCCGGGCAGGTAGATCCAGCCGGTGTTGCCGCCCTTGCTCCGCCCGAGGGGCGTGAACACGAGCAGCTGCAGCACCACGCCGGCGCCGAGCAGCGGCCAGGCGAACCGCTGGTACGTCGTGGGCTTCACGCGCGACGCGAGCCACATGAGCGGAAGCCCGATGAGCGCGAACTGCGCCTGGCTGAGGAACACCGCGTACGGCGAGCCGCCGTCGGCGAGGGACTCCACCGAGGAGGACGAGAGCACCATGACGAGGCCGATGACGAGCAGCAGCAGCGTCGCGCCGAGCAGCAGGTAGTAGCTCGTCACGGCGCTGTTCCACTGCCCGAGGCGGGAGCGCCCCGGGGGCGCGGCGTCGGGTGCCGGTGCGTCGGTCGTCTGGGCCATCGGCGCCGGGGTCACCCCCTCGGGTGCCGGGCGCGGACCTCGGCGGCGAACGCCTCTCCCCGCGCGGCGTACGAGGCGAACTGGTCCATGGACGCGCTCGCCGGGGCGAGCAGGACCGTGGTGCCGTCCGCGGACGCGGCCCGGGCGGCCGCCAGGCGGGCGGCCTCGGTCACGGCGCGGGTCATCACGGACCCAGTGTCACCGGGATCGACCCGGACGACGGGGACGTCCGGGGCGTGTCGGGCGAGCGCGTCGGCGAGCGGCCCCGCGTCGACGCCGATGAGCACGACGGCGTGCAGCCGGTCGGCGCGGGCGGCGACGAGGGCGTCGAAGGTGGCGCCCTTGGCGAGGCCGCCCGCGATCCACACCACGCTGCCGGGCCCGAAGGCGGCGAGCGCGGCGGCCGCGGCGTGCGCGTTCGTCGCCTTGGAGTCGTCCACCCAGCGGACCCCGTCGGCGTCCGCGACGGTGGCGATGCGGTGCGCGCCCGGCTGGTAGGCGCGGAGCCCGTCGCGGACCGCCTCGGGCGGGACGCCGTGCGCGAGGGCGAGGGCTCCGGCGGCGAGCGCGTTCTGCACGACGTGCGGCGCGAGGCCGGAGGCACCGGCCCCGCCGGACAGGTGCGCGAGGTCGGCGACGGTGGCGAGCTCGCCGGCGTGCGTGTGCCGCAGGGCGGTGAACCCCCGGTCCACGAGCACGTCGTCCACCAGGCCGACCTGGCCGACGCCGGGCGCGCCGAGGGTGAAGCCCACCGCGACCGCGCCGTCCTGCACGTCGGCCTCGCGCACCAGGTGCTCGGTCGTGGGGTCCGCGGCGTTGTACACGCACGCGACCTCGACACCGGTGAAGACCCGACCTTTGTCCTCGGCGTAGGCGTCGAGGGAGCCGTGCCAGTCGAGGTGGTCGGCGGCGACGTTGAGCACCGCGGCGGCCTGCGCGGCCATCGAGGTGGTGTGGTGCAGCTGGAACGAGGAGAGCTCGACGGCCAGCACGTCGAGGTCCGGGTCGGTCGCGGCGAGCACGACGGGTGTGCCGACGTTGCCGACGGCGGCCGTGCGGCGCCCGGCCGCGCGCAGCACGGACGCGAGCATCTCGACGGTGGTGGTCTTGCCGTTGGTGCCGGTGACGGCGAGCCACGGCGCGGGTCCCCCGCCCGCGGCGCGGTCGACCCGCAGCCGCCACGCGAGCTCGACCTCGCTCCACACGGGGACGCCCCCGGCCCGCGCGGCGACCAGCAGCGGGTGCGTCGGCGGCCAGCCCGGCGACACCACCACGACGTCGGTGGAGCCCAGCGCGCCGTGCGCGAGGAAACCGGTGACGTCGGTGTCCGCGTCGGCGGCGCGGTCGTCCACGGTGGTCACGTGGGCGCCGAGGCCCGCGAGGACGTCGCGGGCCGCGCGCCCGGACACCCCGAGCCCGGCGACGACGACCCGCGCCGACGCCAGCGCGTCCCTGGTCAGGTCGGAGCCGCCCACGGTCAGCCTGTCACCCACTCCGCGTAGAAGATGCCGATGCCGAGCGAGACGAACAGCCCCGCGATCAGCCAGAACCGGATCACGATGGTGACCTCGCCCCACCCCGAGAGCTCGAAGTGGTGGTGCAGCGGTGCCATCTTGAACACCCGTCTGCCGGTCATCTTGAAGAAGCCGATCTGGATGACGTCGGACAGCACGATGATGACGAACAGGCCGCCGATGATCGCGGCCAGCACCTCGGTGCGGGTGACGATCGACAGGCCGGCGAGGGCACCGCCGAGGGCGAGCGAGCCGGTGTCGCCCATGAAGATCTTGGCGGGGCTGGCGTTCCACCACAGGAACCCGAAGCACGCGCCGGTGATCGCGGCGGCGACGACGGCCATGTCCAGCGGGTCCCGGGTGGCGTAGCACCGGGCGCCGGCGGTCAGGGCGCAGCGCTGGTTGAACTGCCAGACGCAGATGATCACGTACGCGCCGAACACGATGAGCGAGGACCCGGTGGCCAGCCCGTCGAGGCCGTCGGTGAGGTTCACGGCGTTGGACCAGGCCGTGATGAGGAAGTTCGCCCAGATCACGAAGAGGATCGCGCCGATCGTCGCCCCGGCGAACGCCAGGTCGAGGCCGGTGTCGCGGATGAACGAGATCGACGTGGACGCCGGGGTGCGCAGGGTCGCGTCGGGGAACTGCAGCGCGAGCACCGCGAACGTGATGCCGACGAAGCCCTGGCCGACGATCTTCCACTTCGCGGACAGCCCGAGGCTGCGCTGCCGGGAGATCTTGATGTAGTCGTCGAGGAACCCGACGACGCCCAGCCCCGTCATGAGGAACAGCACCAGCACGGCGGACGCGCTGGGCACGTTGCCCGAGACCAGGGCCGCGACCGCCCAGCCGAGCAGGGTCGCCGCGATGATGACGACGCCGCCCATCGTCGGCGTGCCGCGCTTCGTGTAGTGCGCGGTCGGGCCGTCCTGGCGGATGAACTGGCCGTACTGCCGGGCGACCAGCAGCTTGATGAACAGCGGGGTGCCGAGCAGCGCCACGACCATCGCGACGCCACCGGCGACGAGGACGGAGATCACGCGCGCACCTCCGTCGTGCCCTCGGCGACCAGCAGGTCGCCCAGGCGCCACAGCCCGGCGTCGTTCGAGGACTTCACCAGGACGACGTCGCCCGGGCGCAGCTCGGTGCGCAGCAGCTCCGCCGCCGCGTCCACGTCGTCCACCATGACCACCTCGTCGCCCCAGGACCCCTCGCGCTGCGCGCCGGCCGCGATGCCCAGCGCCCCCGGCCCGACCACGACGGTCAGGCCGATGTTCAGCCGGACGACCTGCAGGCCGATCGCCTCGTGCTCGGTGCGGGAGTCCGCGCCGAGCTCCATCATCTCCCCCAGCACCGCGACCGACCGGCGCTCGCGCCCCGCGAGGACCGCGAGGGCGCGCAGCGCGGCGCGCATGGAGTCGGGGTTCGCGTTGTACGAGTCGTCCACGACGGTCACGCCGTCGGCCCGGTCCACCACGTGCATGCGGTGCGGGCTCAGCGCGTCGGCGGCGGACAGCCCGG
Source organism: Cellulomonas triticagri (assembly GCF_003696205.1). Classification (GTDB taxonomy): domain Bacteria; phylum Actinomycetota; class Actinomycetes; order Actinomycetales; family Cellulomonadaceae; genus Cellulomonas; species Cellulomonas triticagri. The sequence continues at coordinate 16,662 of NZ_RFFI01000077.1, read as the reverse complement.
CGGCGACGTCGGCGAGCGGCAGCCCCACGGCGAGCGCGGCGGTGGCCGCGGCCAGGGCGTTGGGGACGTGGTGCTCCCCCACCAGCCGCAGCTGGACGTCGGCGGTCTCGCGGGCGGTCGCCCCGTCCCGCGGCGGCACGGCCCCGGCGTCGAGCGTGAACCCGACCCGTCCGGCGCGGTCGACGCGCAGGTCGCGGGCGCGCACGTCCGCGCCGGTGGTGGTGCCGAAGGTCGCGACCGGTCCCGGTGCGCGCTCCGCCATCGCGAGGACGCGGTGGTCGTCGGCGTTGAGCACGGCCACGCCGCCGGGCACCAGGCCCTCGACGAGCTCGGCCTTCGCGCGGGCCACGGCGTCGATGCCGCCGAAGCCCTCGAGGTGGGCGTGCCCGACCACGAGGACCACCGCGACGTCGAGCGGCGCGATGTCCGTGAGGTAGCGCAGGTGCCCGATGCCGGACGCACCCATCTCGAGCACCAGGTACCGGGTCTGCTCGTCGGCGCGCAGCACCGTGAGGGGCAGCCCGATCTCGTTGTTGAACGACTTCTCGGGCGCGACCGTCGGGCCCGCGGCACCGCAGAGCTGCGCCAGGAGGTCCTTGGTCGTGGTCTTGCCGACGGAGCCCGTGACGCCGATGACCTTGAGGTCGGCACCGCCGGGCTCGACGGCGGCCTCCCGCAGCCGGGCCAGGACGTCGCGGGCCAGGTCGCCGAGCGCGCGCTCGACGTCGTCCACCAGCACCGCCGGGACGGGCGCACCGTCCTCCGCGGTGACCTCGCGCGCCGCGAGGGCCGCCGCCGCGCCGGCGGCGACGGCACGCGCGGCGTAGTCGTGACCGTCGACGTGCTCGCCCGCCAGGGCGACGAACAACGACCCGTGCTCCACCTGGCGCGAGTCGACCACGACGGGCCCGGTGACCACGGTGGCCGGGTCGACGTGGTGCAGGCGCCCGCCGGTCGCGGCCGCCACCTCGGCGGCGGTCAGCGCGATCACGCGTGCTGCCCCTGCTGCTCGTGCGCCCGCGCGGTGCGGTCGGCGTCGGCGGCGCGCAGGACGTCGCGGTCGTTGTACCGGTGGAAGACCCCGGCGATCTCCTGGGTCGGCTCGTGGCCCTTGCCGGTGATGATGATGGTGTCCGTCTCCGTGGCGAGGTCGAGGGCGTCGTGGATGGCCTGCGTGCGGCTGGTGGCCTCGTGCACGTCGGCGAGGTCGGGGCGCTCCTCGCGCACCCCCGACAGGATCGCGGCGCGGATGGACGCGGGGTCCTCCGAGCGCGGGTTCTCGTCGGTGACGACGAGGACGTCGGCGAGGCGCGCGGCGATGGCACCCATGATCGGGCGCTTGCCCTGGTCGCGGTCGCCGTCGGAGCCGAAGACGATCACCAGGCGCCCCGGGGTGATCGGGCGCACGGCCTCCAGGGCCAGCACCAGCGCGTCCGGGGTGTGCGCGTAGTCGACCAGGCACAGCGGCCGCTCGTCGGGCGCGGGGCGGCGCTCGATGACGCGCTCCATGCGGCCCGGGATCTCGTGCGCCGTGGCGACCGCGTCGATCGCGTCGGCCAGCGGGACGCCCGCGCGGTGCGCGAGCACCACGGCGAGCGCGGCGTTGGACACGTTGACCAGGCCCGGCAGCGGGCTGGCCGCACGGTGCTCGGTGCCGTCGGGCCCGCGCAGCACGAACGACGAGCCGACGCCGTCCAGGCCGATGTCGGCCTCGGTGACCGCCCAGTCGGCGGTGGCGGCCTCGGGGGCGCCGACGTGCGTGGCGACGGTGTCGACCGGGACCTCGGCCTCCTCGGCCAGGCGGCGGCCCCAGGCGTCGTCCACGACGACGACCGCGCGCTGCGCGTGCCCGGCGCGGAACAGCTGGGCCTTGGCCTGGAAGTAGCCCTCCATGTCGCCGTGGAAGTCCAGGTGGTCGCGCTGCAGGTTGGTGAACCCGGCGACGCCGACCTCGAGGCCGTTCATGCGGCCGAGGGCGAGCGCGTGCGAGGACACCTCCATGACGGCGGCAGTGGCCCCGCGCTCCAGCCCGGCGGCGAGGATCGACTGCACGACCGGCGCCTCGACGGTGGTGCGGGGGCTCTCGATGGCCTCGTCGCCGATGCGCAGCTCGACGGTGCCCATCACCACGGTCTTCTCGTGCGCGCGCCGCAGCGCCGCCTCCACGAAGTACGTGGTGGTGGTCTTGCCGTTGGTGCCGGTCACACCGACCGTCGTCACGCGGCGGCCCGGGTGGTCGTGCAGCCACGCGGCCAGGTGCCCCGCGACGCCGCGCGGGTCCTCGACCAGCAGCACCGGCAGGTGCGCCGCCTCGGGGATCCCGGCGACCACGGCCGCGCCGGCGGCGTCGGTCACGACGGCGACCGCGCCGCTCGCGACGGCCTGCGCGGTGTGCGCCGCGCCGTGCGTGCGCGCACCGGGGACCGCCACGAACACGTCGCCGGGCAGCACGTCGCCGCTCGCGACGGTGACACCCGTGGTCTCGAGGTCGTCCGGGACGCCGGCGCCACCCGCCGTGACGAGCGCGAACGCGTCGGCGAGGTCGGCGACCCGGCGGCTGTGGGGGTGCTCCGGGCGCAGCCGGCCCTGCGGGGACGTCATGAGGTGAATCTACCGCGAGGCGCCGGACCGGCCGTCCCGGCGGACGTGGTATGGGACCGGCAGGCCGGCGCGGCCGACCTCACCACTCGGTCGGGTAGAGCTCGGGCTGCGTGCCGCTGGGCGCGACGCCGAGCTCCGTCAGCGCGTACCCCGCGACGTCAGCGAACACCGGCGCCGCGACCGTGCCGCCCCACACCGAGGACGACGGGTTGTGCAGCACGACGCTCACGGCGATCTCCGGGTCGTCCACCGGCGCGACGCCGATGAACGACGCCGTGATGCCCTGGGAGCCGTCCGCCATCCAGTTCTGCGCCGTCCCCGTCTTGCCCGCGACGCGGTAACCGGGGATCTGCGCGGTCGAGCCGGTGCCGCCGTCGACGGCGCTCTCCATCATCGACAGCACGGTCCTCGCGGTCTCCGGGGACACGACCTGCGTCTGCTCCGCCGCCTGCGCGGGCGTGAACGTGCCGTCCGGCTCCGTCCAGCCCTTCACCAGGTGCGGGGCGACGCGGAGTCCACCGTTCGCCATGGTGGCGAACACCTCGGTGGCCTGCAGCGCGGTCACGGACACGCCCTGGCCGAACAGCACGGCGTACTTGGTGCGCCCGTCCCAGCGGTCCGCGTCGTGCAGGATGCCCGCGGACTCGCTGGGCAGCTCCACGCCGGTCTTCGTGCCGAAGCCGAACTTCTTCAGGTAGTCGTACCGCACCTGCTGCGGGATGTTCTGGCCGATCATCACCGTGCCGGTGTTGGACGACTGGGCGAGGATGCCGGTCGTCGTCAGGCGCTGGCCCGCGTGCTCGTGGGAGTCCTTGAACGTCTGGTCGTTCGAGGTCGTGTACTGGTACGGCACCTCGAACTGCGTGTACGGGTCGACCAGGCCGGTCTCGATCGCCGCCGCGAGCGTGATGATCTTGGCCGTCGACCCGGGCTCGAAGACGTCGGAGACCGAGCTCGACCCGCCCCACAGGTCGGTCGTCGCCCCCGGGTTGTTCGGGTCGATCGTGCGGGACTCCGCGATGGCGAGGATCTCCCCCGTCTTCGGGGACACGATGACGATCGAGCCGGACGTCGACCCCGTCGCCGCGACCTGCGCCTCGATGGCCTGCTGCGCCTTCCACTGCAGGTCCGCGTTCAGGGTGAGCTGCACGCTGCGCCCGTCGGTGGCCGGGGTGGACTCCTCGTAGCCGCCGGGGATCTGCTGCCCGCCGCGCCCGCGCTCGTACACGGTGCTGCCCGGCGTGCCCGTGAGCTCCTCGTTCAGCACGGACTCGATGCCCTGCGCGCCGACGCCCTCGCCGTTGACCCAGCCGAGCACGTTGCCCGCCAGGTTCGTGTTCGGGTACACGCGCTCGGCGACCTGCTCCGCGCCGATGCCGTTGATCCGCAGCTCGCGCACGGCCTGCCACACCTCGGGCAGGACGCCCTTCGCGACGTACTTGAAGCCGGCGTCGCCGTCGAGCGTCGCCCCGAGCTCGGCAGCGTTCACGTCCAGCAGCGGTGCCAGCAGCTCCGCGGCGCCCGCCGCGCCCTCGTAGGTGGTGCCGTCGACGCGGGCGCTCCAGTCCGCGACCAGGTTCTGGTTGACGGAGATGTTGTACCGGTCGACGGACGTCGCCAGCACCTCCCCGTTGGTGTCGGTGATCTGCCCGCGCGACGCGACGAGCTGCGCCGAGGTCAGCCGGCCCTTGAGCGCGTCGGCGGCGATCTCCTGGCCCGCGACGCCCTGCAGCCACACGAGGCGACCGGTGAACACGACGAGCAGCAGCGCCACCAGCACCACCAGCACCGTGCGGCGCCGGTCCAGCAGGGCGATGCTCGGCCCACCCGCACGACGCGGGCTCCACGGGCCCGACGGGCCGCGGGGCGTCGGGACGCTGCCCGCGGGGGCCGGGCGCACGGCACGACCCGGGCGCGTCGGCGCCGCCGTGCGGCGCGGGGTGCGGGTGTCCCCCGTCACGGGGCCGGCTCCACACCACCGGACACGGTGCCGTCGGCCAACCGCAGCCAGCCGGTCGCGCCCGCGGGCTGCATGCCGAGCTCCGTCGCGCGCGCCGCGAGCTGCGCGGGCGACTTGTTCGCGTCGATCTCCGCCGAGAGCTGCTGCTCCGAGCGCGCCAGCTCCGCCAGGCGCACGTCCATCGTCCGGGTCTCGTAGGCACCGGCGGCGAGCTGCGTGTTCAGCAGCAGCGCCGACAGCAGCGCACCCGCCAGGATCGCCATGCAGGTGACGACGAACGGGACGTGGGTGCGCGCCTGGGCCGGCGGGCGCACCACGCGCAGCCGGGGCCGGGGCGCGGGCGCCGACGTCGCGGGGGCGGAGCGGGGGCGGACGCGCGGGGCGCTCACCCGCGCGGTGGCGTGCTCGGCGCTCATGCGGGTCTCCTCGGTCCGGGTCGGGTGCTGCGGGACTTGCTGCGGGATGTGCGCGGTGCCGGTGCGGCGCCGGGGCGCAGGTGCTCGGGCGTCGGACGCAGCCGCTCGGCGGCCCGCAGCCGCACCGACTGCGAGCGCGGGTTGCGGGCGAGCTCGACGGCGTCGGCCTCCTCCGCCCCGCGGGTCAGCAGGCGCAGGAACGGCGCATGCGTGTCCGGGACCACCGGCAGCCCGGGCGGGGCGCTGATCTCCGCCCCCGCGGCGAACGTGCGCTTGACCAGGCGGTCCTCGAGGGACTGGTACGCCTCCACGACGATGCGCCCGCCGACCACCAGCGCCTCCACCGCCGCGGGCACGGCGCGCGCCAGCACGGCGAGCTCGTCGTTCACCTCGATCCGCAGCGCCTGGAACGTGCGCTTGGCCGGGTTGCCGCCCGTCTGGCGCGCCGCCGCGGGGATGCCCGCCCGGACCAGGTCCACGAGCTCCGACGTGCGCTCCAGCGGCGCCTGCTCCCGCGCCTGCACGATCCGGCGCGCGATCCGCTCGGCGAACCGCTCCTCGCCGTACTCGCGCAGCACCCGGACCAGGTCCTCCTCGGCGTAGGTGTTGAGCACCTCCGCCGCGGTGCGGCCACGCGTGGCGTCCATCCGCATGTCGAGCGGCGCGTCCTGCGCGTAGGAGAAGCCGCGCTCGGCCTCGTCCAGCTGCAGCGAGGACACGCCCAGGTCCATCAGGACGCCCTGCACACCGGGCAGGCCCAGACGCTCGACGACCTCGGGGATCTCGTCGTACACCGCGTGCACCGGCGTGAACCGGTCGCCGAACCGGGCGAGCCGGGCCGACGCGAGCGCCAGCGCCTGCGGGTCGCGGTCGATGCCGACGACGCGGACGTGCGGCAGGGCGTCCAGGACGCCCTCGGTGTGCCCGCCCATGCCGAGCGTCGCGTCCACCATCACCGAGCCGGGCTCCGCGAGCGCGGGGGCCAGCAGGTCGATGCAGCGCTGCAGCAGCACGGGGACGTGCCGGTCGGCGGCGTCGCGCTCGGCCATGCGGGCCTCCTCTCGGGGGTGGTGCGGGGTGGTGGCTGGTGCCGGGTCGTGCTCGGTCGTGCTGGGTCGTGCTCACGACGGGGATGGTCGGGCGGCCCCTCCGCCGTCCGACCAGATCCCCCACCGGCCCTCTGACGCGGGGAAGTGCGTCAGAGCTGCCGGGGGGAGGTCTCGCCGGGCGGTGGTGCTGGCCGTCGTCCCTGCCGTGCGGGTGGTGCTGTCGTGCGTGGTGGTGCTGGGTGGTGCTGGGTGGTGCGGGTCGTGCGGGTCGTGCTGGTCAGAACGCGCCGGGGAAGACCTCCTCGGCGGTCTCGGCGTACCCGGCTTCCTGCTCCGCCAGGTACGTCTCCCACGCCTCCAGGTCCCAGATCTCGACCCGGGTGCCGGCGCCGATCACGGCGACGTCCCGGTCGAGCCCGGCGTAGGCGCGCAGCATCGGGGGGATCGAGATGCGCCCCTGCTTGTCCGGCGTCTCGTCGGAGGCACCGGACAGGAACACGCGCAGGTAGTCCCGCGCCTGCTTCGAGGTGACGGGGGCCTGGCGCAGCTTGTCGTGCATCCGCGCGAACTCGTCGAGCGGCAGCAGGAACAGGCAGCGGTCCTGACCCCGGGTCATCACCAGACCCTGGGCGAGCTGGGGGCGGAACTTGGCCGGGAGGATCAGCCGCCCCTTCTCGTCCAGCTTGGGGGTGTGCGTCCCGAGGAAGGGCACGGCGGCGCCGAGTCCGGCCAGCGTCTGCTCGAACCCCACGTCGCCCTCCTCCCCGGACCGCGCGGTCGGGCACCTTCCGGCACCCGATGGCTCCACGGTACTCCACTTCGCTCCACCTGCACTCGTGGAATCGGGCGCACCAGGGTGAAAGTGAGGTGTTGATGCAGGTCATGAGTGGTGGAGCGCGGTGGAGGGAATGCGGGGTCACCATCCCGCCCGGCGCGTCCGAGGCCGGCGCCCCGCCCGACGGATCTCCGGACCCTCCCCGACGTCCGCGCAGGTCAGAGACCCGCGACCCACCTGCGACCGCCCCGGCGCGCAGCGACGGCGTCGGTGCGGGGAGGGAAGTGGAGGCACCCGGAGGGCGGTCACCCCGGTCAGGGGTGAGATCACCTCCCGCGCCGCCCCGTGTCCGCTTAGGCTTCCCCCAGTCGACCGAGGGGGACCCCCATGCCGCGAGCAGTGCCCGACGCGTCCCAGATGGACGAGCTCATCACCGTCACGGACCGGATGCGCGAGGGCATCGAGGGCGTCGTCACCGGCCGCCCCGACCTCGTCCGCACCGCCGTGGCCGTGCTGCTCGCCGAGGGGCACCTCCTGCTGGAGGACGTGCCCGGCGTCGGCAAGACCACGCTCGCCAAGGCGCTCGCGCGCACCATCGACTGCACCGTCGGCCGGGTCCAGTTCACGCCCGACCTGCTGCCCAGCGACCTCACCGGCGTCACCATCTACCGGTCCGCGACCCAGGAGTTCGAGTTCCGCCCGGGTCCCGTGTTCTCCCACGTCGTCATCGGCGACGAGATCAACCGCGCCTCCCCCAAGACGCAGGCCGCGCTGCTCGAGTCCATGCAGGAGGCGCAGGTCACCGTCGACGGGACCACGTACCCGCTGCCGCGCCCGTTCCTCGTCGTCGCCACCCAGAACCCCGTGGAGATGGAGGGCACGTACCCCCTGCCCGAGGCGCAGCGCGACCGGTTCATGGCGCGCCTGACCGTCGGCTACCCGAGCGCCGAGGCCGAGCTCGCGATGCTGGAGGTCCAGGAGACCTCCGACCCCCTGGCGCACCTGCAGCCCGTCACCGACGCCGCCCAGGTCGCCCGCCTCGTCGAGACCACGCGCCACCTGTACGCGTCGACCGCCGTCAAGCAGTACGTGGTCGACCTGGTCTCGGCCACCCGCGACGACCCGGCGCTGCGCCTCGGCGCCTCGCCGCGCGCCGCCATCCAGCTGCTGCGTGCCGCCAAGGGGCTCGCCGCCGTGCACGGGCGCGACCACGTCCTGCCCGACGACGTGCAGCGGCTCGCCGAGCCCGTGCTCGCGCACCGGCTCATCCTCAGCGCCGAGTCCCGGCTGTCCGGCCGGTCCGGGCAGGACGTCGTCGCGGACCTCGTCGCCCGCACCGCCGTGCCCGCCGCCGCGCCCGTGCGCTCCGGGGTCCGCGACCGGACCGCCGCGGCGGGCTGATGCGCCTGCGCCCGACCCGGCGCGGCACCGGGCTGCTCGTGCTCGGTGCCGCCGTCGCCACCACCGGCACCGCCCTCGGCTCGACCGACCTGCTCACGCTCGGCACGCTCCCCGTGCTGCTCGTGCTGCTCGGCCTGCTCGGCGTCGGCCTCGTGGACCCCGGGCGCGGGCGTGGGCTGCGCACCCGCCGCACCGTGCGCCCCGACCCCGTGCACGCCGGACGCAGCGCCGACGTGCACGTCGAGGTCGCGCTCACCCGCGGCGCGTCCCGCGCCCGGCTCGCCGACCTCCGGCTGCGCGAGCAGGCCGCCGTCGAGCTGTCCGGCGGACGCCCCCTGCGCGCCACCGTCTCCCGCGAGCCGCGCGCCGTCCGGCTGCGGTACCCCGTGCAGGCCACCCGGCGCGGCCGCTGGGCGCTCGGCCCCCTCGTCGTCACCCGCACCGACCCGTTCGGCGTCGCCCAGGTCCGCGCGACCCTCGGCGAGCGCGAGACCCTCACCGTGTGGCCGGCCGTCGCCGACCTGCCCGCACCCCGCGAGCTCCTCGTCGCCGAGCCCGAGCGGTCCGTCGTCGGCGCGCGCTCCCCCGCCGCCGACGACGCCGCCCTGCGGGACTACCGGGTCGGGGACGACCTGCGCCGCGTGCACTGGCCCAGCAGCGCCCGCCGCGGCGAGCTCGTGGTGCGGTCCGACGAGCGCGCGGGCATGCGCCCCGTCACCGTGCTCCTCGACCAGCCGCCCGCCGGGGAGGACCTGGAGTGGAGCATCTCGCTCGCCGCGTCCGTCGCCCTCGCGATGCACGGAGCCGGGCACCCCACCCACCTGCTCACCGGCACCGCCGTCGACGACCCCCGCGCCACCCGCGTCGAGGCACCGGGGCGCCAGCAGCTCCTGGAGGCCACCGTCGACCTCACCGGCCACGACACCGCGGCCGCCGCCCGCGACGCGCTGCTCGCCGAGATCCGCGGGCTCGACGAGACCGACGGCGGCTCCGGCCTGGTCGTCGCCGTGCTCGGACCCCAGGGCACCGACGGCCGCGCCGCCCTCGCCGGGGTCAGCCAGACCCGCCCCGGCTGGGCCGTCGTGCGCGGCACCGAGGACCCCGCCGCCGACGCCACCGCCACGGCCCTGCGCCGCGCCGGGTGGCGCGTCGTCCAGGCCGACCCCGGCGACGACCTCGCCGGGACCTGGTGGCGGCTCACCGGAGGTGCCGCGTGAGCGGCGGCAGCGCGCTGCGCCACGGCTGGCGGTCCCCCACCGCCACCGCCCTCGTCGCCGTCGCCACGGTCACCGCGCTCGGCGCCCTCGCCGGACTGCTCGCACCCGGGTCGTGGACCTGGCACGCCGCGCTCGCCGTCGGCGCCACCGCCCTGCTCGTCGGCGGGGTCCGCTCCGTCACCCGCTCCCCCTGGATCCCGTCGGCCACCGGCCTCGTCGTCGCCGCCTACGTCCTGCTCGCCTGGTACGCCACCCCGCCCGGCGGCAACCCCCTGCTCGTCGGACCGGCCACCGTCGAGCGCGCCGGGCAGGTCATCGCGCAGGCGTCCCAGCTCATCGAGAGCTCCGTCGTCCCGCTCACCGCCTGGCCGCCCGTCGAGATGATCGTCGTCGGCGCGGCCGTCCTCGTGTTCCTCGCCGCCGACCTGCTCGCCGTCGGCTGCGGGATGCCCGCGCTCACCGGCATCGCCTTCGTCGCCGTGTGGACCCCCGGCGTCGTCCTCGGCTTCAGCGGCAGCACGTGGGCCCTCGCCGGCACCGGGTTCGCGTACCTCCTGCTGCTCGCCCTCGCGCAACCCCCGGCCGCCCGCGACCGCGGCGGACGACGCGCCGCCACCGTCCTCGCGGGCTCCGCCGCGCTGGTCGCCGTCACCCTCGTCGCCGGGCCCCTCGTCGCCGCCGTGCCCGCCTGGTCCTGGGTCGACCTGCCCGACGTCGGCACCGGCGCCGTCGGACCCGTGCGGCTCGCCGACGACCTCGACCTGCGCGACAGCCTGCGCCAGCAGTCCAACCAGGTCGTGCTGCGGTACTCCGTGTCCAACGAGGACGAGGGCGACGACATCGCCGCCGCCACCGCCGGGCTCGTCGGACCCCTGCGGTCCTTCACGCTCCGGGACTTCGACGGACGCTCCTGGCAGCGCGACGCGAACGCCGAGCTCACCGAGTGGGACCGCGACGGCCTCCTCGCCTCCGACCCCGACCTCGTCGGCGCCGCACCCGACCCCGGGCGCGGCACCCTAGCCGCCGTGGACGTCGAAGTCGGGGCGCTGCGCGAGCAGCGCCTGCCCGTGAGCACCTTCCCGCGCACCGTCGACATCGAGGGCCCCTGGAGCTACGACCCCGCCCGGGACGAGGTCGTCGGCCGGCAGCGCACCGACGTCGACACCACCTACCGGATGACCGTCGAGGTCCCCGACCTCACCCCCGACCTGCTGCGCGGCGCCACCGGCGACCTCCCCGACGGCATCGAGGCGTACCTCGACGTCCCCGGCACCGACCACGAGGCGGACCTGCGCGGCCTCGCCGCCGAGATCACGGCCGGAGCCGCGACGCCCTACGACCAGGCCCTCGCCCTGCAGACCTACTTCCGCGACAGCACGCAGTTCCGGTACGACACCACCGTCGAGGCCGGGTCCAGCGACGACGCCGTGTGGGACTTCCTGCAGAGCCGCAGCGGGTACTGCGTGCAGTTCGCCACCTCCATGACGGTCCTCGCCCGCACCCTGGGGATTCCCGCCCGCCTCGGCGTCGGGTTCCTGCCCGGCGACCTCGGCTCCGACCGCCTCTACCGCGTCACCGGCGCCGACGCGCACGCCTGGCCCGAGCTCTACTTCCCGGGCACCGGGTGGGTGCGGTTCGAGCCCACCCCCGCCGTGCAGACCGGGCCCCCGCCGTCCTGGAGCAACCCGTTCCGCGCGTCCGAGCCCAGCGCCGCCCCGACCTCCGCGGCGCAGCAGCCCAGCGCCGCGCCCAGCAGCACCACGACCACCGGACCCGACGACGACGGCTCCGCGCTCCCGGGCGCCCCCGACCCGGGCACCCCCCGCGGCCCCCTCGTCGCGCTCCTCGGGGTCCTCGTCGCCGGGGCAGCAGCCGCTCTCGTCGTGACCGTCCTGCGGCGGCGCCGTCCCGCCGGGCGCCTCACCCCCGAGGTCGCCTGGCAGCGCCTGCGCGACCGGCTCCGACGCGCTGGCATCGGCTGGGCCGACGCGCACACCCCGCGCCAGGCCGTCGCCGCCGTGCGGCAGCAGGTCGCTGCGCGACGGGGTCGCCCCCTGGGTCCCGACGCGGACCGGGCCCTCGCCGCCCTCGCGACCGCCGTGGAGCGGCAGCGCTACGCACCCGACCCCGAGGCCCACACCCCCGAGGAGCTGCAGGGCTGGGTCGGCGCCGTCCTCACCGACGTCTCGCAGGGACGACGTCAGGCGAGCGCACCGCCCCCCGAGGCGGCCACGGCCTGACGCCGGGCGTCACGACCGGTGTCCGTGGCGCCCGTGCGCACCGGCAGCCGGGCTCCGACGGGCGGCGGCGACCAGGTTCACGCCAGGGTCGGAAGGCGTGCGCGGTGGCGGTGGGCACGTGCGTGGTGCCGGCGGGCGTGCGCGGTGCCGGCCGGCGTGCGCGGTGCCGGCGGGCGTCGGACACGGCGCGCCCGTCTCCGTCACCGGTGCGCGCGGTGGCGCGCACGGCCGTCGCGGGCGCGCATGCACGCACCTGCTCGCTCATCGCCCACGCCGGGTGGATCCGCGCACATGCAGGAGCGGTTGGTCGACCCGCTCAGCGAGCGGGTCGACCCAGGTGTCCGTCGGGACGGGCGTGCGGCGTCAGCGACCCTGCTCGCGCCGCTTGTCCCAGCGGTCCTCCATGCGGTCCATGAACCCCTTCTTCCGCGGGGCGGGCCGGGACGCGGTGCCGTCGGGGCGCACGACGCCGACGGGTCCGGTCGCCGTCCGGCGCGGACGGGTGAACGCGATGGCGACGGACGCGAACATCACGACGAAGCCGAGCACGCCCAACCACACCTCGGACGACGCAGCGCCGCCCACCAGCAGCAGCAGACCTACGACGGCACCGATGCCGCCCAGGACGTACCGCATGACCGGCTTGCGTCCACGCGAGGTGAGCGTGTTGGCGAGCCGGGGATCATCAGATGTGAGCTGCCGCTCCATCTGCTCCAGTACACGTTGCTCGTACTCGGAGAGAGGCATTCCTACCCCCGTGCTCCGCCGTCGGGACTCTCTTGACCTCAGGATAGAGGGCGTTCGGCGAACTCGGTAGTCGGGCGGCGTCCAGGACGGGGTGATGCTGCGGACACCGGTCCGCGGGAACCTTCCGGGCCACCGGACCGTTCGCGCCGAGCCGCACCCGGCCCCACGACCTGCGGGTCCACCTCGGGCGCCAGACCCGCGGCGGGGCTCTGCCCGGGCGCCCGCTCCGAGCGGCCGACGGCGCGCGTCCCGGACCCGATCGCGGAGCGACCGAACCGCTCCCGCACCAGGTCCATCACCACCTCGGCGTCGCGGCGGGCGTCGGCGCTGCCGGACACCGCCTCGTCCAGCGTGGGCTGCCGGACCGCGTCCCGCGCGGGCACCAGGCCCTCGGCCCGGACGCCGACCAGCCGCACGGGCAGCCCCCCGAGGTCGACGGCGGCCAGCAGGTCCCGCGCGACGAGGTACAGCTCGCGGCCGACGTCCGTCGGCTGCGGGAGGGTGCGCGACCGGGTCAGCGTGCGGAAGTCGGACGTGCGGACCTTGATCGCGACGGTCCGCGACGCGAGCCGCTGCTCCCGCAGCCGCCCCGCGCACCGGTCGGCGAGCTCGAGCACCTTGCTCTCGACGACCCGCAGGTCGTGGATGTCGACCGCGAACGTCTCCTCCGCCCCGATGCTCTTCTCGTCCCGACCGGGGACGACCGGGCGCGGGTCGCGCCCCCAGGCGAGGTCGTGCAGGTGCGCGCCGCTGACCCGCCCGACCGCGCGCTGCACGGTCGTGACGTCGCTGTCGGCCAGCTCGGCGACGGTCCGGATGCCCCAGCGCTCGAGGGCGGACGCCGTCCGCTCCCCCACGCCCCAGAGCGCGCCGACCGGGAGCACCCGGAGGAACGGCACGGTCGCGGCGCGCGGCACGAGCAGCACGCCGTCGGGCTTGGCGTGGCCGGACGCGAGCTTCGCGACGAACTTGGTCGCGGCGATCCCCACGGAGCACGTGATGCCGTGCTCGGCCTGGACCCGCTCGCGGATGAGCGCGGCGATCCGGGTCGGGCTGCCGAGCCGGCGGCGCGCACCGCTCACGTCGAGGAACGCCTCGTCGACGCTGACCTGCTCCACGAGCGAGGTCACGTCGCGCAGCACCGCCATGACCCGCTGCGAGACCTCCTGGTACGCCGCGTGGTCCGGTGGCACGACGACGGCCTGCGGGCACAGCCGCCGGGCGGCCGACATCGGCATCGCGGAGTGCACGCCGAACGCGCGGGCCTCGTAGGTCGCCGCGAGCACGACCGAGCGCTCGGACCCGCCGACGACCACCGGTCGCCCACGCAGGTGGGGTCGGCGCGCGAGCTCCACCGAGGCGAAGAAGGCGTCCATGTCGACGTGCAGGATGGAGCAGCCGTCCTCCTCGCTGCCCCAGTCGCGGCGCGCCAGCTCGGCCCGCGGCCCGCGGCTCACGGGGCGCCCGCCCGCGTCGTGGCGTTCACCCCGCGTGCGCGTCGGCGAGCGCTGCGCCCTCGAGCTCGGCACGCACGACGTCCAGGAAGTCCTCGGCGTGGCACAGGACCTCCTCGGCGCGGGCGCTCGACACGGCGTCGAACCGCCCGGCGTCCACGGCAGCGCGCAGCCCGGCCCCGCCGGCGAAGTACCCGGACCAGCGTCCGAGCTCGGGGGCCGCGGCGTCGAGCAGGTCCCAGACCGTGCGCGGCGCGCGACGGCCCGACAGCGGTCGACGGACGGCGAGCACCGCCGCACCGGCGCGCAGCGCGGCCAGGTGGGCGTGGGTGAACTGCTCCCAGGGCTCCGAGGAGAACTGCGCCGCCACGAGCTCGGCGTCCGCCCGCTCCAGCAGCTCGGTGGCACGGCTCGGCAGACCGGGGACGCCCGGCGCCGCGCTCCGCGGGGCACGAAGGGTGTTGACCGACATCGCGCACCTCCCTCTCTCGACTTCCCCAGTATCGAACACCTGTTCGAACGCGTCAACCCGTACGGTGATCCTGTGGCACGTCGCGACAGGTCCGGATCGAGCAGCAGGTCGAGCCGACCGGCCCGACCAGGACAAGAGTCGCACCGGCCACCGACACGCGGCTCGCGCGGCCCCGCGGAGCCGCGCTGGCCGTCCGGCCCCGTGCCGATCACCACGGGCACCGCCGAGGTGCAGCGCTCCCCCGACGACCCGGACGCGGTGACGCTGCTCGTCAACGGCGTGCCGAGCTCGCACCTCGACCTGTCCGACCCGGAGCGCCTCGACTTCGAGTACATGCAGCAGATGGCGGCCGTGCTCGACCACCTCCCCGCGGACGGCGGGCTGCGCGCGGTCCACCTGGGCGCCGCCGGGTGCGCGCTCGCGCGGTGGGTGCACGCCCGCTCGGCCGGGTCCCGGCAGATCGCGGTCGACCTCGACCCCGAGCTCGTCCGGCTCGTGCGCGAGTGGTTCGACCTCCCGCGCTCCCCCGCGCTGCGGCTGCGGGCGGGCGAGGCGCGCGCCGAGCTCGCGACCCTGCCGAACGGTGGCGCCGACGCCGTGGTGCGCGACGTGTTCGCGGGCGACCGCACGCCCGAGCACCTGACGACCGAGGAGTTCGTCCGCGACGTGGCGCGCGCCCTGCGGCCCGGCGGCGTCTACCTGGCGAACTGCGCCGACCGGCCGCCGCTCGGGCTGGCGCGGGCGGAGGCGGCCACGGCGGGCGCGGTGTTCGCGCACGTCGGCGTCGTCGCCGAGCCGTCGGTGCTGCGGGGGCGCCGGTACGGCAACGTCGTCGTCATCGGCACCGACGACCCCGACCTGCTCGCGGACTCCGCGCTCGCGCGCGACCTGCGCTCGCTCCCCGTGCCCGCCCGCCTGCTCACCGCGGACGAGCTCGCAGCGTTCGTCGGACGGACGCCGCCGCTGCGCGACGCCGCCCCGGAGACCGGGCCGGACCCCGAGGTCGACGAGTAGCACGGCACCGGCCGACCCGCCTGGGACGGCCAGCACGCTGAGGGCGGCACGGTACGAACGCGACGAGGCCGCACCCCCGGCGGGGTGCGGCCTCGTCCTCGATCAGCCCGGTGCGGTCCGGAGGACCCTCGGGTGGTCGATCAGCTCAGAGCGGGCGGACGCTCTCGGCCTGCGGGCCCTTCGGGCCCTGCGTGATCTCGAACTCCACGCGCTGGCCCTCCTCGAGGGAGCGGTAGCCCTGGGAGTCGATGGCGGAGTAGTGGACGAAGACGTCGGCGCCGCCGCCGTCCTGGGCGATGAAGCCGTAGCCCTTCTCAGCGTTGAACCACTTGACAGCACCCTGTGCCATGTTCTTGTCCTTCTGTCCATCCGGTGACGGCGCGGGACCTCGTGCCCCGGACCGTGCCGCAATGCCTATCCCGCGTCCTGCACCGGGTGGACCAGCCGGATGGCTGGAAGGTGCCGGGTCGTCCGCGAGGCGGTCCGACCGGCGCCGGTCAAGCGTCAGTACGTCACTGCAACGCGACGATCTTCTCACGCAGGTCACCGGCGCGCCATGGTTCTCCCGGGCCCGGAACTGCCCCGTAGGCAACGATCCGATCACGGGACGATCACAGGACGAGCACACTGACCGAGCGGTCGGGAGGTGACCTAGACCACCAGACCGGGGTGGGCGCGGCGCGCCTGCCGGCGGGTGACGAGCATGGCGACGACGCCGACCGTCCACGGCAGGGCGACCCACGCGAACGCGGACCGGAACGCGTCGAGGTCGCGGGCGTCGGACACCTGGTCGAGGACGACGCCGACCAGCAGCATGGTGACGAGGGCCCCGACGAACCCGCCGGTGTTGACGAACCCGGTGGCGGTGCCGAGCCGCGACGGCGGCGTGCACGACCGGGCGACGTCGAACGCGACGAGCGAGGTGGGGCCGCCGACGGCGATGACGACGACGAAGGCGGCCAGCACGCCGAGCGGGACGGGGGTGGTGGGCACGGCGACGGCGAGCCAGGCGAGGGCGATGGCCACGGAGGTGCCGAGGGCGAGCGGGGTGCGGGAGCCGGGGCGGCGGCCGACGAGCAGCCCGACCAGCGGTCCGGCGACGACGGCGGCGACGACGTTGAGGGTGAGCAGCGCGCTGGCCTCGCCCGAGGTCCGACCCTGCCCCTCCACGATGAACGCGAAGCCCCACAGCAGGACGACGACGTGGTTGGAGAACTGCCCGGAGAAGTGCATCCAGAACCCGAGCCACGCGCCCGGGTCGCGCAGGACGGCGCGCAGGGCGCCGGGCTCGGTCGGCCGGGCGGGCGCGGGCCGCC
>NZ_RFFI01000076.1 GCF_003696205.1 Cellulomonas triticagri | reverse complement strand
GAGCGCCGCACCGGCCTGCTCGGGGGTGGCGCGGGGCCGCCGGGGGTCGGGTTCGGGGGCCGCGGCGTCGAGCCGGGCGCGGGACTCGACGCGGCGGGCCGCGTCGAGGACGGTAGCGGGCTCCACCCACCGGGGGCTGAGCACGACGAGGTCGAGCGCGGCGTCCATCTCGGGTTCGAGGACCACGCCGGAGTCCGTGCGCAGGGCGCCGCCGAGGCGGCGGGCGGCGGCGACGAGCCACTGCACGACGCGCTGCTCCTCGCGGACGGGCCCGGCGGGGCCGAACGCCCGGCGCAGGCCGTCGCGGTCGCCGCCGAACACGGGCTGCTCCTGCCGCTCGCGGGGGCAGTCGACGACCCAGGCCACGCGGCTGTCGGTGGGCAGGCCCCACCGGGCGACCTGGTCGGGCTCGACCCGGTAGGGGCCGGTGAGCGTGGACAGCCGCCCGATCCGCAGCACCCCGGGGGTGGCCTGGGGGGCCGGCCCGCGGGCGGCGCCCGAGGCGCGGCGGCCCGACGGGACGCGCGGGGGCCGCTCCCAGCGGGCGCTCGCGAACCTGCTCGTCGCCAGCACCTCGACCTCGTCCGGGGCGACCTCGTCCGGCACCACGAGCAGGTGGCGACCGGGCGGGGGCGCGACGGCGCCCGCACCGGGGACGTCGGGCAGCGGCGGCAGCGTGCTGGTCACGGCGCGGACCGTCAGACCTGGGTGCGGTGGAAGCCCTGCCAGGACCGGGAGGCGGTCGGGCCGCGCTGCCCCTGGTACCGGGACCCGGCAGCGCCCGCGCCGTAGGGCTGCAGGGCGGGCGAGGACAGCCGGAAGAAGCACATCTGCCCGATCTTCATCCCGGGCCACAGCATGATCGGCAGGGTCGCGACGTTGGACAGCTCGAGCGTCACGTGCCCCGAGAAGCCCGGGTCGATGAACCCGGCCGTGGAGTGGGTGAGCAGGCCGAGCCGCCCGAGCGAGGACTTGCCCTCCAGACGCGCCGCGATGTCGTCCGGGAGGGTCACCTGCTCGAAGGTGGAGCCGAGCACGAACTCCCCGGGGTGCAGCACGAACGGCTCGTCGCCCTCGACCTCGACCAGGCGGGTGAGGTCGGGCTGCTCGGCCGCGGGGTCGATGACCGGGTACTTGTGGTTGTCGAACAGCCGGAAGAACCGGTCGAGCCGCACGTCGATGCTCGACGGCTGCAGCATCGCGGGGTCGTACGGGTCGAGGACGACGCGTCCGGAGTCGAGCTCGGCGGTGATGTCGCGGTCGGAGAGCAGCACGGGTCCAACGGTAGTGCCTGCGCCGGTCCCTACCGGCGCCCGCCCGCGCCCTTCGGAGGCGGTGCGGGCGGCCCAGCCGGGACCGAGGTCCCGTCGCGACGGCTGGGGCGCTGTCACCCGCCCACTCCACCCGCACGGCCGACCGCGAGCCCCTTCCCGGGGCGGTCCGCGGTCCGATACCGTCGGGGCATCGCCCGAGGAGCTGATCCTCGCGGAAGTCGAGGGCCCGGGACCACGTCCGGAGGACGTGGCGCTCGGGCCCTACGCGTCTGCCACCTCGACCACCTCGACGTGGGACGTGACCCGGCGCCGCCACTCACCGCCACGCGCGTACGACCACGCGACGACGTCCGGGACGGCGAGCAGCAGCTCCTGGCTCGCGCGCAGGTGCTCGTACCGGAGCGTGTCGCGGCACCCCGCCTCCCGGGTGAGCGCGACCAGGTCCCGACGGTCGCGCGCGTCCTGCGTCTCGTCGGACTCGAGCACCAGGCGGTCGCAGGCCCCGGCGAGGTCGGTGACCAGCCTCGCGAGGCACGCCCGTCGTCGGGAGATCTGCGTCGTCCCCGGGCGCGCCCGCGCGCGGTAGAGCGTCGTGACGACCTCCAGGGAGCCGACCGCCGTGAGGATCTCCCGGCGGCGTCGGTCGGGCTCGTGCCGCATGTGCAGCCTGCTCTGCCGCGGCGGGACGAGGGCCCTGAGCACGCGACGCGCACCCGCCTCGCGACCCGGGTCGACCCGGGTCGCGGCGAGGAGGTAGTCGGCCGCCTTGGACTCGTCCACGTACGCGTGCCAGGTCATGCCGGTCTCGGGGGTGGTCGGCGCATCCACCGCACGCTAGGCACGGACACCACGCGCTGCGTGGGACCTCCGCTCCAGGCTCCACGCGTGGGAGCGCTCCCCCACGAGGGCGCTATGCTGACCGTCGCACGCCGCGTGGGAGCGCTCCCGCAGCGGGGACACCACAGACCGAGAGGCGCAACGATGCGGTACGGCCACTTCGACGACGAGGCACGCGAGTACGTCATCACGACGCCGCACACCCCCTACCCGTGGATCAACTACCTCGGCTCGGAGGAGTTCTTCTCCCTGCTGTCCCACACGGGCGGCGGGTACTCGTTCTACCGCGACGCGAAGATGCGCCGGCTCACCCGCTACCGGTACAACAACATCCCCACCGACGAGGGCGGCCGGTACTTCTACGTCAACGACGGCGGCGACGTCTGGACCCCCGGCTGGGTGCCGGTCAAGGCGGACCTCGACCACTTCGAGGCGCGGCACGGCCTCGGCTACTCCCGGATCACCGGCGAGCGCGGCGGCCTGCGCGTGGACACGCTGTTCTTCGTGCCGCTCGGCGAGACCGCCGAGGTGCAGCACGTGACGCTGACCAACACCACGGACGCACCCAAGACGGTGTCCCTGTTCTCGTTCGTCGAGTTCTGCCTGTGGAACGCCCAGGACGACCAGACCAACTACCAGCGCAACCTCTCGCTGGCCGAGGTCGAGGTCGAGCAGGACGGTCCCAGCGGATCGGCGATCTACCACAAGACCGAGTACCGCGAGCGCCGCGACCACTACGCCGTCTACGGCGTGAACACCCGGGCTGACGGCTTCGACACCGACCGGGACACCTTCGTCGGCCCGTGGAACGGGCTCGGTGAGGCCGCCGTGCCGCGCGCGGGGAAGGCGACGGGCTCGATCGCGTCCGGCTGGTACCCCATCGGCTCGCACCAGGTCGACGTCACCCTCGCCCCGGGCGAGAGCCGCGCGCTCACCTACGTGCTCGGCTACGTGGAGAACCCGCAGGACGAGAAGTGGGCCCCCGCCGACGAGGCGGCCGGCGTCCGCGCCCTGCAGGTCGTGAACAAGGAGCGCGCCCACGCGCTGCTGTCCCGGTTCGCGACCACCGAGCAGACGCTCGCCGCGTTCGAGGCGCTGCGCACCCACTGGACGGGGCTGCTGTCCACCTACTCGGTCACCAGCACGGACGAGAAGCTGGACCGGATGGTCAACATCTGGAACCAGTACCAGTGCATGGTCACGTTCAACATGTCGCGCTCGGCGTCGTACTTCGAGACCGGCATCGGCCGCGGCATGGGCTTCCGCGACTCGAACCAGGACCTGCTGGGCTTCGTGCACCTGGTCCCGGAGCGGGCGCGCGAGCGGATCATCGACATCGCCTCGACGCAGTTCCCGGACGGCTCGGCGTACCACCAGTACCAGCCGCTGACGAAGCGCGGGAACAACGACATCGGGTCGGGCTTCAACGACGACCCGCTGTGGCTGATCCTCGGCGTCGCCGCGTACATCAAGGAGACCGGCGACGCCGCGATCCTCGACGAGCTGGTGCCGTTCGACAACGAGCCCGGCTCCGAGGTCCCGCTGTTCGAGCACCTGACCCGGTCGTTCGACTTCACGGTCGACAACCAGGGCCCGCACGGGCTGCCGCTGATCGGCCGCGCCGACTGGAACGACTGCCTCAACCTCAACTGCTTCTCCACCGAGCCGGGCGAGTCGTTCCAGACGACGGAGAACCAGGCGGGCGGCGTCGCGGAGTCGGTGTTCATCGCGGCGATGTTCGTGCACATCGGTCCCGAGTACGCCGAGCTCGCCGAGCGGCGCGGCCTGCCCGAGGTGGCGGCCGCCGCCCGGGAGCAGATCGAGCGGATGCGCACCGCGGTGCTGGAGCACGGCTGGGACGGCGAGTGGTTCCTGCGCGCCTACGACTTCTACGGCAACCCGGTGGGCACGGACGCGCAGCCGGAGGGCAAGATCTGGATCGAGCCGCAGGGCTTCGCCGTGATGGCGGGCATCGGTGTCGACCCGGAGGATCCCGCGAACCCGGACTCCCCCGCGGTGCGGGCGCTGGACTCGACCCGGGAGCACCTGGCGACCCCGCACGGCATGGTGCTGCAGTCCCCCGCGTACACGAGCTACCAGATCGAGCTCGGCGAGGTCTCCACCTACCCGCCCGGGTACAAGGAGAACGGCGGCATCTTCTGCCACAACAACCCGTGGGTGATCATCGGCGAGACCGTGGTCGGCCGGGGCGAGCGGGCGTTCGACTACTACCGGCGCATCACCCCCGCGTACCGCGAGGAGATCTCCGACGTGCACCGGCTCGAGCCGTACGTGTACGCGCAGATGATCGCGGGCAAGGAGGCCGTGCGGCACGGCGAGGCGAAGAACTCCTGGCTGACCGGCACCGCCGCGTGGAACTTCGTGGCCGTCTCCCAGTACCTGCTGGGTGTGCGCCCGGAGCACGACGGCCTCGTGGTCGACCCGCAGATCGGCCCGGACGTCCCGTCCTACACGGTGACGCGGGTCGCCCGCGGCGCGCGGTACGAGATCACCGTGACGAACTCCGGCGCTCCGGGAGCCCGCGGACGCCTGGTCGTGGACGGCCGGGCGGTCGACGGACGCACCGTCCCGTACGCCCCGGCGGGCACCACGGTGCGCGTCGAGGTCACCGTCTGACACCTGCGTAGCGGCTCCCGATCCACCACGGGCGCGGGAGCCGCTATGCTGGACGGGCGTTCCCCGGTGACGGGGCTCGCACGGACCGCCTGAGCGCGGTCACGCGGATGTAGTTCAATGGTAGAACTTCAGCTTCCCAAGCTGATAGCGCGGGTTCGATTCCCGTCATCCGCTCCGTACCGAAGGGCCAGGCCGGGCATCCGGCCTGGCCCTTCGGCGTTCTCCGCGGGTGACCACCTAAGTACGTTCCATGTCGCCCCTCACGTCACCCCTCAACGTGCCGCGCGAGCACCACTCAGCGGGCGGGGGTGGCGCCGGGGCGCCGTTACCTTCGCCGAGCCAGCGCCGACGGAGGGAACGCATGAACCAGCAGATCGTCCGCATCGACCTCCCGCTGCCCGACCGGTGGTGCGGCTGGCGTCCGGGCGAGGGTCCCCGGGTCGCCGCCCGGGCGGCAGCGGCCCTCACCGACAGCCCCGTGGCCGAGACCCGCCTGCGCTCGGCCCTGGAGGCCGTCGACCGCGCCGTGGTCGAGCAGCACTCCCACCACGTGCGCGTGGGCGCCTGGGTGCCTGACCTGTCCGGCGATGTCGTCGGCGGGCTCGCGTGCGAGATCCTCGCGGGGGCGGCCGACGGGCTCGACCCCGCCGCCGAGTTCCTCGGTCGCGTCAAGCGCAAGATCGGCCGGTCGCGCCGCACCGCGACCCGGCTGATCTACCACTCGGCGTCCGTGCGGACCGTGCCTGCCGGGGGCGCCGTCGTCACGCTGCGCAGCCACGGTGCGCACCGGCACGAGGTCGTGTGGACGGTGTTCCCGGCGGAGTCGCGCGGTGCTGTCGAGCTCCGCTTCGACACGCGGGCGGGCTCCCGGTTCGAGGAGCTCGTCGCGCACGCCGAGGCCGTGGTCCGCGATCTGCGGGTCACGTTCGCGCGCCCCCTGGTCGGACGGGTCACCGTGCCCCCGCACGTCGAGCAGCCCGCCTGACGCAGCCCGTCGTCCACACGCACCGATGCGTCGTCCACCTCTCGTGCACACCGCGTCCACAGGCGCAGGCCCCCTTCACCCGCACCATCCCCGGCGTCGTGCACAGGCTGGGGACAACTCCTGGGGATAGAGGTGGACATATCGCCCGGCAGAGTGGCGCATCGCCCGGTTGGCGCACGGGGCGTTGTGCACAAGTGGACAACTCCTGTGGGTAACCCGGCCGAGCGGTCGGCATCCGGGCCACCGCCCGCCCTGGCGGGCGGCGTCGGACGCCCTCGACGCCCCCGGCGGGGCGCCCGTGGAGCGGCGGGCCTGGCTCCGACGCCGTCCGTCCACGGCGTCGTGCACACGTCGTCCACACCCTGACCTGCGGGATCACGCCGTTTCCCCAGGGTTGTGCACAGAAGCTGTGGACAACCCTGGGATCCGGGGACCGGCGGGACCCGCGCCTCAGGCCCCGACGTCGTGCAGGTGGTGCACCACGTCGTGCAGGAAGTACCCGCCGAGCGTCGTGACGGTGAACACCGACCCGTTGGACCGACGCCCCGGCCGCTCCCACTGGTCCGCCCGCACGGCTGCGAACCGCGCCGCCAGGACCGCGGCGGCGTCGGCCAGCTCGTCGGCGACCCGCCCGGGCTCCTGGAGGTCGTACCGCTCCGCGACGGCGGTCGCGTCCTGGTCCCAGTTCGCGAACTGCGGGTCGTCCTGCTCGAGCATCAGGCGCAGCCGCTCGTCGAACACCCGGTGCACGTCGCGGACGTGCGCGCCGTACTCGAGCGGCGACCACACGTCGGGACGGGGACGCACGCGTGCGTCCCGACGGTTCAGCGCGGCGCGCCACCGGGGGACGAGGTCGTGGATCGTGCCGGCGACATCCGGGCCGGGGACGTCGGTCCCCGCGAACCCGCACTCGCCGCACCGCTCCGTGAGCACCCAGGTCCAGTCCTTGGCGTCCGGCGCGGCGGGAGCGTAGGGCGGCAGGTCGGGGTCGGCGGCAGGCTGCGGCTCGTCGGTCACGTCCCGCACGGTAGCGCGCCCCGGTGGCCGACGGCAGCGGCGCGATCCGGTCCGGTCCGGCCCGATCCGGGCACACCACCCGGACGAAGGGTAGGCACGCCTTACTTCATCGGGTACGTTCTGACACGACGTCATCTCGACGTCGCACCGACGGTCTCCGGGAGCCTCGATGTCCACCACGCACGACCTGCCTGCCGC
The DNA here is from genome assembly GCF_003696205.1 of Cellulomonas triticagri. Taxonomy (GTDB): domain Bacteria; phylum Actinomycetota; class Actinomycetes; order Actinomycetales; family Cellulomonadaceae; genus Cellulomonas; species Cellulomonas triticagri. Next base: position 15,395 of record NZ_RFFI01000076.1, on the reverse strand, counting down.
GCACGTCCACCAGGACGACGCCGTAGCCACGCACGCCGGCGCGCCCGCCGTCCCGGCACCGCTGTCCACCCTGCTGCGCGAGGGCACCCGCGCCGAGCACGAGGCCGCCGAGGGCTCGCGGTTCGTCGAGGACCTGCTCGGCGGCCACCTCACCGTGCGCGCGTACGCCGACCTCGCCCTCCAGCTGCACGCCGTGTACACCGCCCTGGAGGAGGTCGGCGAGGTCGTCCGCGCCACCCCCGAGGGTGCCGGGCTCGTGTTCGACGAGCTGCTGCGCGTCCCCGCGCTGGAGACCGACCTGGAGCACCTGCTCGGCCCCGGGTGGCGCGACCAGGCCACGCCGCTGCCCGCCACCGCCGCGTACGCCGCCGCCCTACGTGACCTCGCCCGCACCCCGGCCGGCGGCCCGTCCGTCGGCGGTTACGTCGCGCACGCCTACACCCGCTACCTCGGCGACCTGTCCGGCGGGCAGGTCATCGGCCGCATGGTGCAGCGGCACTACGGCGTCGCCGACGCCGGGGTCGGGTTCTACGCGTTCGGCGCGATCCCCAAGCCCAAGCCCTTCAAGGACCTGTACCGCGAGCGCATGGACGCGCTGCCGCTGGACGACGCGCAGCGCGCGGCGGTGGTCGAGGACGCCCGCGCGGCGTTCCGGCACAACCGGGCGCTGTTCGCCGCCCTGGGTGAGGCGCACCGGGCGGCCTGAACCGGGCCGGCGTCGCTGGCAGCGGACGTTCTGACACTTTGTGTCATGATGTCAGCATGCCCAAGATCATCGGCGGCTCGCTGCACGAGCACCGTGAGCAGACGCGGCTGCGCCTGTTCCAGGCGCTGTCGCAGCTGATGGCCGAGCGTGGCTTCGACGCGATCACCCTGGCCGACATCGCCCAGGCCGCCGGCGTCGGCCGCACCGCGGTGTACAACCACTTCGCGGACAAGGAGTCGATGCTCGTCGGCTTCATCATGAACGAGACCGAGCGGTACATCGCGGCGCTCGAGACCGAGATCGCCGGGGTGGGCGACCCCACCGAGCAGCTGCGCGCGTACGTCCGCGCGCAGTGCGTGCTCAAGCGGGACTACCACCTCGCGCCTGGGCCCGACCTGCGCTCCGTGCTGTCCCGCGGCACCCGGCAGCGGGTGCGTGAGCACGTCGTCCTCGTCGAGGCGATGCTCCGCCGGGTCCTCGCGGCGGGCATCGAGTCCGGGGCGTTCCCCGAGCAGGACCTCGGCACCACCGTCTCGCTGGTCAACGCGTGCCTGAGCAGCCGCGTCGTGCCGGACGACGGGCCGGAGCGGGAGCGCGCGATCGAGTCGACCGTCCTGTTCGTGCTCCGCGCGGTCGGGGCGGGCGACCGCGCGGAGGCCCGCGAGCCCGAGCCCGCGCTGGTCTGAGGGGCCACCACCCAGGGGTTCACCCACGTGGGCGACCCCCGTCCGGTGCGTCCGCGTGTGGCCCGCACCGGGACAGGTCATGATGGCCCGGTGACCGACGCACCGCCGCCGGCCCGGACGAACCGGCGAGACGGGGACGACGCCCGGAACTTCGCGCTGCTCGCGCACCGGCTGGGTGCCTGCACCACCCTCGCGGAGGTGCACGACGCCGCCGTCGCCGCCGTCCGCGACGCCCTCGACGCCGGGGTGGCCGCCGTGGCCCGCGTCGAGCAGGACGCGTGGCAGGTGCTGGCCGTCGAGCCCGCCGACGAGGGACCCGCGGTCGAGGAGGCCCTCGCCGACGGCGCCGCGGCCCGCGCCCTCGTCCGGCGCGCCGAGACCTGGCTGTCCGCGCCCGGCGACGACCCGTCCCGCCCGCACCCCGCCCTCGTCGCCCCCGTCGTCGTCAACGGCGACCTGTGGGGGCTGCTGTGCGTCGTCCGCGACGAGCGCTCCGCGACGTTCACCCCCGACGACGCCGCCCGCGGCGAGGTCCTCGGCGCGCTGGTCGGCGCGCACGTCGCCCGCCTCGACCTGGCCGAGCAGGTCCGGCACCTGGTGTCCGACGACGCGCTCACCGGGCTCAGCACCCGCCGCGTCGCCGACGAGGCCGCGCAGGCCGCGATCGACTCCGGCGAGGAGACCTGCATCGTGATGTGCGACGTCAACGGGCTGAAGAAGGTCAACGACGAGCTCGGCCACGACGCCGGTGACGAGCTGCTCCGCAGCGTCGCGGGCGTCCTGCGCCGCGTCAGCAGCAGCCTGCCGGGCTCCACGGCCGCCCGGATCGGCGGCGACGAGTTCTGCGTCGTCGTCCAGGGCGTGCCCCGCACGACCGTCGTCGAGGTCATGGACACCACGGTCGGCGACAGCGCGCTCCCCCACGGTGCGTCCCTGTCCTACGGCGTCGCGTCCTCCGCGCGCGGCTCGCTCGGCGCCGCTCCGACGCCGCGGTCGCTGTTCCGCCGGGCCGACGCCGCCCAGTACCACGCGAAGCGCAGCCACGCGGCCGCCCGCGCGCGGCAGTACCGGGCGGACGACCCCGGTGCGGTGCTCGGACGCACCGTCTCCGCGACGGTCACCGCGCTCGCCGCCTCCGGGGCCGCGCCCCTGTCCCGGCTCTGCGCCCTCGGCGCGGCGGCCTCCGAGGCGATGGGCGGCTCCGGGTGGGTCGTCGCCCGCGACGTCCCCGTCCCGCCCGCGGCGGACCTCGACGGCGCCACGAGCACGCCGGTCACGGAGCCGGTGGTCGTCGCGCGCGGCGGCACCTCGTCGCTGCACGTCAGCGGGGTGCGGCACGTCGACCTGCGCCGGGCCCCGTGGACGGTCACGCTCGAGACGACGCTCCCGGCCGACGACGCCGCCGCGGCCACCACCCTGCAGACCCTGGTGGCGCTGGCCGTCCTCGGCTCCGCCTGACGCGAGCCCTCGCTCGGCTCAGCCGTGCAGCGGGAGGGTGAGGTCCGCCGGGGCGCCCGCGACGACCCGCACCGGCACGCCCCAGTCCTGGGCGTTGAGGTGGCAGGCCGGGAACTCGATCGCCGGGTCGGCGTCGCAGGACGCCGCGCGCGCCGTGATGTGCAGGACGCCCTCGGCGACCTCCGGGTTGATCCGCAGCGTGCGGGTCAGCGGGACGTCGTCGCCCGCCCCGTCCAGCAGCAGCTCCGGCGGCGTCGCCGAGACGGTCAGGTGCGTCGACGGGCCGTAGCGGTCGTCGTACTTCTGACCGGCCGCCGGCGTGAAGACCACGTCGAGCGCGAGGTGACCCGGCCCGATCTCCGTGACCGGACGCTGGGTGCGGTGGGCGCCGCCGTCGAGCACCTGCCCCGCGAGCGTCGCGGGCAGCGCCACCCGGGTCAGCCGGTGCGCGGCCGACTCGACGACGACCAGCGTCACCGCGTCGCCGTCGACCTCGACGAGCAGGCCGCTCGGCTCCGCGAGGCCGGTGGCGAGCGTGCTGACCTCGCCCGGGGTCCCCTCGGCCCCCGGCGCCCAGCGGCGGACCGCGCCGTTGTAGGTGTCGGCGACGACCACCGAGCCGTCGGGCAGCACCGCGACGCCCAGCGGGTGCTGAAGGAGGGCCTGGTCGGCAGCGCCGTCCCGGTGGCCGAAGTCGAACAGCCCGGCGCCGACGGCGGTGCCGACGGTCGCGCCGGACCACGCGTCGGCGGGGCCGGTCGGGGTGACGGGACGGGCGGCCGCGAGCGCGGCACCGGCGCCGATCACGAGCCCGCCCGCGGGGGCGGCCGGGGCGGCGGGCACCACCGGCGTGCCCGGGTCGATCCAGCGCAGCGCCGAGACCTCGGAGTCCGCGAGCCAGATCCGGCCGTCGGCGGCGAGCGCCGTGCCGGACGTCTGCGCGAACCACGCCTCGCGGGGGTCGCCGTCGGTGAGGCCCTCGTTCATCGTCCCGGCGACGGGCTCGGCGACGCCGGTCCGCGGGTCGAACGCCCAGAGCTGGTGGTTCCCGGCCATCGCGACCAGCGCGGTGCCGGTCTGCGGCGACCAGGCGACGTCCCACGGGGACGACAGCGGCACGGTCGTCGCGCGGCGGGGGCCGTCGGCGCGCCACAGGTCGGGGCGACCCGGCAGCGGGGACGGCACCGTGGGCTCGCCCACGAGGTACTGCGCGCCGGTCCCGGCGACCGTGGTCACGTGGCCGTCGGACAGCCGCACGCCGCGCAGGGCGTGGTTGACGGTGTCCGCCACCACCACGTCGTAGCCGACCTCGGCGGCGACGTCCTCGGGCAGCAGGGTCAGGCCGTTGGGCTCGCTGAACCGGGCCCCGTCCGCGGTGCCGTCGACCAGCCCGCGCTCCCCCGACCCGATCCGCCGGACCAGCGTCTCGCCGTCGGCGGCGAGCTCGGTCAGCGCGTGGTGACCCGCGTCCGCGACCAGCAGCGTGCCACCGGGCAGCGCGACGACCTTCGCGGGGAACCGCAGCGTCCCGGCGGTCGGCTCGGGCGGCACGTACGGTCCGGCGCCGCGGTGCAGCGTGCCCTTCGCGTCGTGCTCCGCGACCAGGTCCTCCACCAGCCGCTCGACGTTGCTCTGGTGCCCCTCGCCGGCCATCTGCGCGACGATGTAGCCCTCGGGGTCGATGACGACCAGCGTCGGCCACGCCCGCGCGGTGTACGCGGACCAGGTGACGAGCGCCGGGTCGTCCAGCACCGGGTGGTGCACCTCGTACCGCTCGACGGCCGCGGCCAGCGCGACCGGGTCGGCCTCGTGCACGAACTTCGGCGAGTGCACGCCGACGATCACGAGGACGTCGCGGTGCTTCTCCTCGAGCTCCCGCAGCTCGTCCAGGACGTGCAGGCAGTTGATGCAGCAGAAGGTCCAGAAGTCGAGCAGGACGATCTTGCCGCGCAGGTCCGCGAGCGCGACGTCCTGGCCGCCGGTGTTGAGCCAGCCGCGGCCGACGAGCTCGGACGCGCGGACCTTCGGGAGGCGGGTGCTGCTGGTGGTCACGGAGGTAGTCAACACGACGCGGGGCGCAGATCGTCCCGGCGTCTCGTCCCGCGCGCCGCGCCGGGGTCAGGCGGCGGGCGGCGCCGGCGGGGTGCGGCCGTCGTAGCGCTCGACGACCTCGCGGTGCGAGGTGTGCGCCCGCTGGCGGTTCAGGACGAGCGCGAGGACGAGCGTGAGGACGCCCGCGCCCATGCAGATGTAGCCGATGACCGTGAGGTCCACCGCGGCGAGGTTGTCGCTCACGCCGAACGCGAGGATCGCGCCGATGACGAGCAGCGCGATGCCGCCTCCGATGCCCATGGTCGCTCCTTCCGTCCTGGCCGGTCGGGTGCCGGTCCTGCCCCTGAGTCTGGGCACGGGTCCGCGATCCCGCGCGCCGAACGACGAACCCCCGGGGTTGCGCAACCGGTCGGATGCGCAACCCCGGGGGTTCTTGGTGCAGGTCAGCCGAGCGTCTCGGGCAGCGCCGGCAGGTCGGAGCCCGAGAGCCCCAGCACGTGCTCCGCGAGGAACGCCTCGACCACCTGGTACCAGACCTTCGCGTGCTGCGGCGTCAGCACCCAGTGGTTCTCGTCCGGGAAGTACAGGAACCGGTGCGGGGTGCTGCCGTCCTCGTCCGCGGGCAGCCCGGACCGGGACAGCAGCTCGTACCAGAGCCGCAGGCCCTCGCCGATCGGCACCCGGTAGTCCTTGTCCCCGTGCACGACCAGCATCGGCGTGACGATCTGCTCCACCGACAGGTGCGGGGAGTTGGCGAGCGCCATCTCGGCGGTCATCTCCCGCTCCCAGTAGAACGAGTCGTCCGTGGTGGGCCCGAACTGGTCGAGCGCCCACAGGCTCGCGTGCGTGACGATGCCCCGGAACCGGTCGGTGTGCCCGGCCACCCAGTTCGCCATGTACCCGCCGAACGAGCCGCCCATCGCGCCCGTGCGCGTGGCGTCGACGTCGTCCCGCGCCTCGGCGGCGTCGGTCACGGCCATGAGGTCGGTGTACGGCGCGCCGCCCCAGGCGCCCCAGCCGCGCTGCACGAAGTCCTGCCCGTACCCGGTGGACAGGGCGGGGTCCGGCAGCAGCACCGCGTAGCCGCGAGCGGCCATGATCCACGGGTTCCAGCGCCACGACCAGGCGTTCCAGGACCCGAGCGGCCCGCCGTGGATCCACAGCAGCAGCGGCGCCGGGGACGCGGCGGACGCGCCCTCGGGCAGCGCGAGCCACGCCCGGACCGCCGAGCCGTCCTCGGCCGTCGCCGTGACCTCGGTCAGGGTGCCCGGCAGGGCGGGCAGCGGGGCGGGCGCGAGCAGCGCGACGGCCTCGACCGGCGCACCGGCGGCCAGCGCGGCGGCGAGGTCCACCCGCACGGGGTGCGCGGGCGCGGCGTACGAGGTCCGCAGCGCGTAGAGGGTGCCGCCGTCGGGGCTGACCCGCAGGTCGGAGAACACGGCGTCGTCCGCGGTCACCCGCGCCACGGCGTCGGTCGTGAGGTCCACGTGGAACACCGGGCCTCGGCCCAGGTCGTCCGCCTGCACCAGCAGGCCCGACCCGTCGCGCGTCCACACGACCTCGTGCGGCCAGCGGTCCCAGTCCGCGGCGACCCGGCGGGTCGTGCCCGCGACGTCGCCGAGGTCCGCGACCCACAGCTGCACCTGCGGCGCGGACGTCGGCGTGCTCAGCGTCTCGCGCAGGTAGGCGACCCGGCGGGAGTCCGGGGACACCACAGGGGAGGACACGTCGGCGCCCGCGTCGTCCAGCAGCGTGCGGCGCTCGCCGGTCGCGACGTCCACGGCCACGAGCACCTGGCGCAGCGCGCCGCGGGCGGCCGGGCGGGTCCAGGTCGTGACGACGGTGCCGCCGTCCGGGGAGAGCACGGCGTCCTGGTGCCGCAGGCCGACCCCGGGCTGCGGGGTGAGGTCGCGCAGCGCGAGCCGCGGCGCGGGCGCACCGGCCGCCGGGGACTCCGCGACCGTCGTCAGGTCGCCGGCGAACAGGTGCGGCAGCGACGGGCCGAGGTCGTGGTCCCAGTACCGCACCGGGTACTGGGTGTGCAGGATCGCGGCGACCTTGGCGTCGGAGCGCACGCCGATCAGGCGCTCGTCCTCGGCGTCGTCGGCGGCGGACGGCAGCACCTCGGACGGCAGCACGACCACCGGCGCGTCCTGGGCGACGACCACCCCGTCCACCCCGGCCTTCCGGGACGCGACGACGCGGGCCTCGGCACCGTCGGCGGGCAGCAGCCACAGCGCGGCAGGGGCGTCGTCGTCCGGCTCGGCGTCGGCGTCCGGGCGCGCGGAGGTGAACAGCAGGTCGCCGGTCGAGGCGAACCGGGCGGACGACTCGCCCTTCGTGGACCGGGTCAGGCGCCGCGCGGGCCGCTCACCGGCCGGGTCGACCTCCCACAGCGCGGTGACGTAGCGGGTCCGCTTCGCGTCGAGGGTCGACACCGCGGTGACGAGCCGGGCGCCGTCCGGGGACAGCGCCAGGCCGGACATCCGGGGCAGGGCGACGTAGGCGTCGAGGTCGTGGAAGGCCGTGGGCGGGGTGTCGGTGGTCACCCTGCCGTCCTATCACGGCGCCCCTCAGCCCCGGGAGTCCCGGGCGTCCTCGCCGGTCGGGGTGCCGGTCTCACCGCGGTCGCGCGCCGCCAGCCCGGCGAGCATCGCGTTGTACGCGTCCATCTCGGCGTCCCCGTCGCGGGCGACCTTCCGGTCCCGGCGCCGGGCCGTGCGTTCGTCGTCGCGCGCCCAGGAGAACGCGACGGCCACGGCGAGCGCGAGCGTCGGCAGCTCGCCGATGCCCCACGCGACGCCGCCCCCGCGCTGCTGGTCCTCGATGGCGCTCGGTCCCCACTCGCGGCCGAGCAGCCCGAACCAGTCGGGCACGAGCAGCACGTCGCCGGTGGTGAGCGCGACGCCGAAGAACGCGTGGAACGCCATCGTCGCGAACAGCAGCAGCAGCCGCTGCGGGTACGGCGGGCGGTCCGGCCCGGGGTCGATGCCGACCAGGGCGTTGACGAACAGGTACCCGGCCAGCGAGAAGTGCACGACCATCGCGTAGTGCCCGACCCCGGAGGTCAGGGCCCAGCGGAACACGTCGGTGTAGTAGAAGACGACCATCGACCCGGCGAAGTTCACGGCCGCGACGACGGGGTTCGCGAAGAACCGCCCCCAGCGCGAGTGCACCAGGGCGAGCAGCCACTCGCGCGGTCCGCGGGAGGTGTCCGGGCCGAGCCGCCCGGCCGCGGCGCCACGGGTGCTGCGGGTGGGCAGCGCGCGCAGCGCCAGCGTCACGGGTGCGGACAGCGCCAGCAGCACCGGCACGACCATCGCCAGGATCATGTGCTCGACCATGTGCGCGCTGAACAGCACGTGCCCGTACATCGCCGGCCCGCCGGACGTGGTCCAGAAGAACAGCACCATCCCGGTCACCCAGGACAGCGTGCGCAGCCACGGCCACGCGTCGCCCCGGCGACGCAGCCGCAGGACCCAGCGCACGTAGACGACCAGCCCGGCGACCGCCGCCGACGCGAGCAGCACGTCCCAGCGCCACTGCGTGATCCAGGACAGCGTGGTGGGCTCGGGCGGCAGCGCGTGCCCGGTGACGATCTCCGCCGGGGTCGGGTTCGTGATCGGGTCGTCGGGGACGGGCGGCGGCGAGGACCCCAGCGCGACGGCGACGCCCGACACGGCACCCATCACGGTGAGCTCGACCAGCACCAGCCGCCAGAACAGCCACGTCGCCGGGGCACGCTCGTCGGTGCGCAGCCGCTGCACGACGCGCATCCGGTGCGCGAGACCGATCAGCCCCAGCACCCCGAACAGCCCGATCTTCACCAGCAGCAGCACGCCGTACCGGGTGCCGAGGTCGGACCAGGTGCCGAGCCGCACCACCGAGTTCACGGTGCCGGAGACCGCGACGGCGACGAAGCACCAGGCCGCGACGGTGGAGAACCGTGCGACCGCCGGGGCGAGGTCCGCGCCCAGGCGCGGGGCCAGCGGGGACAGCGCGACGAGCGCGCCGATCCACACGGCCGCGCCCACGAGGTGCAGGAACATCGAGGACGTCGCGAGGTCGTGGCTCGCGGCACCGGCGGCGTGCCCGGTCTGCGCGGACTGCCACAGCGCGACGACGACCACGACCGCGGTCCACGCGGCGCCGACGGGCGACGTCGTCATCAGCGCCAACGCCGTGACCACCGCGGCGGCGACGGCCACGACCAGCAGCACGCGGCCGAGCTCGAACTGGGTGACGAACTGCCCGAGCTCCCCGCCGAACGCCGGGTCGGTCAGCGGCAGGCCCGCCACGTTCGCGTAGGTGAGGACGAGCTCGACCACGGCGGCCAGCGTCCACACCGCCGCGGCGACGGCCGTGATCCCGGACGCCGCGCGCACGACCGCCTCGGAGCCGGCCCGCCGTACCAGCAGCGTCGCGAGCAGCAGCAGGCCGCCGAGGGTCGCGGAGGCCGCGATCTCCGTCGTGGTCGACGCGACCGGCAGGCCCCAACGCACCAGCGCACCCGGGTCGCGCAGCGCCGTCGGCGCGGCCGCCCCGGTGAACGCGACACCCGCGAGCACCGCCGCGAGCGCGACCAGGCCCAGGGCGACGAGACGCAGCCACCCGGGTCCTCCCGCGGGGAGGGCGCCCCGGGCGGTCGGGGCGGGGCGGCGCCCTGCGGGCGGCACGTCGAGGGTGGACGTCATCAGGAGGCGGACCGGCCGTCCCCCGACCCGTCGGGGCCCGCGTCGGTCGGCCCGGCGTCGGTCGGCCCGGCGCCGTCGCCGCGACCGCCCGAGGAGCGGCGGCGCTCGCGCACCACGAACACGGCGACCGCTGCGGCGGCCAGCACGGCGACGACGATCGCCGCGACGGTCCCGGCGGCGATGCCCGCGTCCTCGTCCTCGGCGAGCTCCTCCGCCGGGGCCACGGTCTCGGTGATCGGCGACGGCTCGACGTCCTGGGTGGTCATCTCCGGGTCGGGCTCCGGCGCGGTGGTGGCCTCCGGCTCCTCGACCGGGGCGGCGGGCGCGGTGCCGGCGGTCGCGGTGAACGCGAGCTCGCCGGACAGCGGGTGCCCGTCGGCCGAGGTGATCCGCCACTGCACGGAGTACGCCCCGGCGGGGAGGTCCGTGCCCAGCGCCTGGACCACGGTGCTGTCGACGAGCTGCGCGTCGCCGGTGCTGACCGTGGCGCCGTCGGGCCCGAGCACGACGACCTCGGTGCCGAGGGCCTGCGCCGGCTGGTCGAACGTCAGGGTGATCGCGGCGGGCGGCGCCTCCACCGTCGACCCGTCCGCCGGGTCGGTGCCGAGCAGCGCGTTGTGCGCGTCCGCGCGCCCGGCCGACAGCAGCAGGCCGGCGAGCGCGAGCAGCAGCGCGACCACGACGGCGGCGCCCCGGGTCAGCGGGGCGGGGGCGGGCACGGCGCGGGCGCGGGGCCGGCGGTCCACCTCCCGGCGGGCGCGGGCGGCGTCGGGACGGGGCTCGGTGGGCGACATCACCGCCCCATCATCCCCCGCCGGACCGAGGATCCGCCCGCCCGGTGGCGCGGATCACCCGCCGCGCCGCCTTCGCCCACGTCACGAGGTCGACGGCCTGTGGATAACTCCGGTCGGCGCCGTCGACGGCCCTAGGGTCGAGGGGTGACGACGCTCGCGGACCTCGACCCGGACCAGCGTCCGCGGGAGCGGATGCTGCGCCTCGGCGCGGACGCGCTGTCGGACGCCGAGCTCGTCGCCCTGCTGCTCGGGTCCGGGCGGCGCGGCACCAGCGCGCTCACCGCGGCGCACGAGCTGCTGCTCGCCCACGGCGGCCTGGCCGGGCTGGCCCGCGCGGACGGGGCCGACCTGCTCCGCGCACCCGGTGTCGGTCCCGCCAAGGCCACCCGGGTCGTCGCCGCCCTCGCGCTCGCCCGCCGGTTCGGCACCTCCACCGACCGCCGGTCGACCCTGCGCACCCCCGCCGACGTCGCGCGCGTCGCCGCTCCGCTGCTGGACGGCGCGGCCGACGGCCGGGTGGTCGTCGTCGCCGGGGACCGGGCCGCGCGCGTCCTCGGGGCCGTCGTGGTGCCCGGTGCCGACGCGCACGCGTCGCCGTTCGCGGTCCGCGAGGTCCTCGCGGAGACGCTGCGCCGCGGTGGCGTCACGCTCGCCCTCGCGCACCGGCACGACGACGGCGCGGCGCCCGGACCGGAGGACCACGCCGCCACCGCGGCCGTCGCGGACGCCGCCGCGCACTGCGGGCTGCGGCTGCTCGACCACGTGGTGCTGCACGGCGGGGGCTGGACCAGCGCGGGGTCCGAGGCAGGATGGGCACCGTGACCGACCCCGCCGCCCCGCCCGTCATCCGGATCGCCGCCGCGGTCGTCGTCGACGCCCACGGGCGGTGGTTGCTCGTCCGCAAGCAGGGCACCTCCGCGTACATGCAGGTCGGCGGCAAGATCGAGCCCGGGGAGGAGCCGGCTGCCGCGCTCGTCCGCGAGATCGGCGAGGAGATCGCGGCGGCCGTCCGCCCCGAGCAGGTCCGGGACCTCGGGCCCCGCGACGCCCCCGCCGCGAACGAGCCCGGGCACCGGCTCGAGGCCCACGTGTTCGCGGTCGACGGGATCACGTCGGCGGTACCGACCGCCGAGATCGCCGAGGCCGTCTGGGTCACGCCGGACGAGGCCCGCGCGCTGCCGCTCGCCCCGCTGACCGTCGACCTGCTCCGCGACCTGGCCGGCTGACGTTCCCCGGCGGGCGCGCCGGGCTCCGACACGTGGTGTTCACCCGGGCGTGCTCCGATGACCTCGATGGACACGTCCCCCGACCTGCTCGGCACCGCGCTCGTCGTCCTGGCCGTCGGGTTCGCGATCGAGGTGCTGCGGATCGTCCGCGAGCAGCCGCCGGTCGACCCGTCCCGGCCGACGTGGCCGACCCGGCACGCGACGCCCCCGCCGGGGACCAGCGTCCTCGTCGGCGCGCACGTCACCCGGTGGCGGCGGCGCAGCGCCACGGCCCAGGTGGCCGAGCTGGTCCGGCGCGGGGCGCTGCGGCTCGACCCCCGGGACCCCGCCCGGGTCGAGGTGGTCGACGTGCACGGCCTGGACCCCGTCGAGCGGCTGTTCGTGGCGGCGCTCGTGGGCGGGGAGCCGCACGTCGGCAGCCGCGCGCACCTGCGCGCGGACGACACCGCCCTGGCCGGACGCATCGAGGGCGTCCAGGCCGAGGTGAACGCGCTGGTCCTGGAGCAGGGGCTGCGGTACCGGCCCGCGCCGCGCCCGGAGCGGGTGTGGCTGCGGCTCGCGCTGCTCGCGCTGACGGCCCTCGCGGTGGTGCTGTCGGTGCAGGACCCTCGGTGCTGGTGGGTCGCGCTGAGCCTGGCGTTCGCGGCGCTGCTGCACCGGCGCCGCGAGGTCGTGAGGCCGCTGACGGCGGAGGGCGCCGCGCTGCGCGACCACCTGCGGGGCGTGCACGACTGGCTGCGGTTCGCGGACCTGGACGAGCGCGCCGACCTCGGTCCCCTGCTGCCCTGGGCCGTCGTCTACGGGGACCTGCGCGCCTGGCGGGCGCGCGGCGGCGAGGAGGACCCGGCGCTGCGCGTGCTGCTGACCGACCTCGGCGGCGACCGGGAGGGCGCGGGGTCGGAGGACGAGCAGCCCGGTGACGCCTGGGGCGACCAGGCCACGGGCGGCAGCCGCAAGGAGCACGACGGCGCGTACGTCCCGAGCGCGGACTGACGACCACGACCTAGGGTCGGGGCATGGCACGGACCATCGCGACCACCCGCACCGTCGACCTCCAGGGGCTGCTGGACTTCGCCCGCACCCGGCACCACCTGCTGCTGTCCACGACCCGCCGGGACGGCCGCCCGCAGATCTCCCCGGTGAGCGGCGGCGTGGACGACCAGGGGCGCTTCGTGATCTCGACCTACCCGGGGCGCGCGAAGACCCTCAACGTCGAGCGCGACCCGCGGGTCTCGGTCGTGGTGCTGTCCGACGACTGGGACGGCGCCTGGGTCCAGGTCGACGGGGACGCCGAGGTGCTGCACATGCCCGAGGCCGAGGACGCGCTGGTCGACTACTACCGGTGCATCGCGGGCGAGCACCCGGACTGGGACGAGTACCGCGCGGCGATGCGCGTGCAGGGCAAGAGCCTGATCCGGGTCACCCCGACCCGCTGGAGCCCCGTGTCGACGGGCGGCTTCCCGTCCGACGTCGCCGCCCGCCTGGACGGCTGAGCCCGGACCCCGCGGAGGCCCGCGCGGGCCCGCGGGCTCGGCGCGTCGAGTGCGGAGGACGTGCGAGACATTCCGCCCTTGGGGTCAGGTGGTTGTTGCAACGTGGTCCTCATCGAGAGGGTGCGTGGCATGGCTGGTGCGAGGTTGACGCTCGAGGAGCGGGCGCAGATCGAGGTGTTGTTCGGTCAGGGGTTGTCGTTCCCGGTGATCGCGAGGGTGATCGGGCGGGATCGGACGACGGTCTGGCGTGAGGTGACCCGGAACAACTCCTACCGGGGTGCGCACCTGCGTGTTCCCGGGGCGCGTTCGCCTGCGGGCAGGGGTCCGGATTCGCGCGGGGGTGCTTACCGGTGGTCCTACGCCCACGGGGTCGCGCAGGACAAGGCCGACCGGCGGGCTCGCCGGCCACGAGCGGGCAAGTTGATCGGCAACGCGAACGTCAAGGGTCGGCCCTCGTCCCCGGGCAGGCTCTGGCCCCTGGTCGCGGCGAGGCTGCGTGAGCGGTGGTCTCCGCGCCAGATCGCACACTGGTTGCGGCAGGAGTTCCCCGACTCACCGGAGCGATGGGTGTCCCACGAGACGATCTACCAGGCGATCTACTACCAAGCCCGTGGGGGTATGCGCGCCGAGCTCGACCGGCAGATCGCGCTGCGATCAGGCCGGACCCGCCGCAGGCCGCAGTCCCGGGCCGCGACCGCAGGACGCGGCGCGAAGACCTGGATCGGGGACCTGAACATCTCGACTCGCCCGGCCGAGGCCGCTGACCGCGCTGTTCCTGGGCACTGGGAAGGCGACCTGATCATCGGGGCCCGGGGGTCCTCGGCGATCATCACGCTGGTCGAACGCTCGACCCGGTTCGTGATGCTCGGTGCACTGCCGGGCTCACGGGTCTCTGAAGAGGTCACCCGGGTCCTGATCGATCTGATGGGCCGGGTCCCGACGCAGCTGGCCAAGACCCTGACCTGGGACCAGGGCTCGGAGATGGCCCGGCACGCGGCGTTCACGCTGGCCACGGGCTGCCAGGTGTTCTTCTGCGACCCGCACTCGCCCTGGCAGCGCGGGAGCAACGAGAACACCAACGGCCTGCTCCGTCAGTACTTCCCGAGGTCCTCGACCGACTTCCGCACCTGGACCCAGGACGACCTCGACGCCGTCGCCCGCCAGCTCAACGGCCGACCCCGCGAAACCCTGGACTGGCAGAATCCCGCACAGCGACTCAACGACCTACTCGTTGCAACCGCCGCCTGAAACCGCCGCCCGGATCGGGCCGGGTTCTCCGCACTCGACGCGCTGGGGCCGCTGAGCTCAGCCCCAGACGAGGGCCTGAGCCGGGTCGGCCATGACCGCGGCCACGTCCGCGAGGACCTGGGAGCCGAGGGCCCCGTCCACGAGGCGGTGGTCGAAGGACAGCGCGAGCTGCGTGACCTGGCGCGGCTTGATCTTGCCCTTGTGCACCCAGGGCTGCTCCCGGATCGCCCCGAACGCGAGGATCGCGGCCTCGCCCGGGTTGAGGATCGGCGTTCCCGTGTCGATGCCGAACACCCCGACGTTCGTGATGGTGATGGTGCCGTCGGACATGTCGCGCGGGGACGTCTTCCCGGCGCGGGCGGTCGACGTGAGGTCGGCGATGCCCTGCGCGAGGTCGTGCAGGCCGAGGCGGTGCGCGTCCTTCACGTTGGGGACCACGAGCCCGCGGGGGGTGGCCGCCGCGATGCCGAGGTTCACGTAGTGCTTGTAGACGATCTCCTGCGCGGCCTCGTCCCAGGACGCGTTGATCTCCGGGTGGCGGCGCACGGCGAGCAGCAGGGCCTTCGCGGCGATGAGCAGCGGGGTGACGCGGACGTCCGCGAACGAGCGGTCCTCGCGCAGGCGCGCGACGAGCTTCATGGTGCGGGTGACGTCGACGGTGTGGAACACCGTGACGTGCGGGGCGGTGAACGCGGACGCGACCATGGCCTCGGCGGTGCGCTTGCGCACGGACTTCACCGGGACGCGGGTCTGGCGGCCGTCGGGCGAGACGGTGCCGGAGGCGAGCCACGGCTGGTCGTCACCGGGATAGGTCGCGAGGGTGCGCGCCTCGGCGCCCGCCTGGTGGGCGAGCACGTCCTCGCGGGTGACGATGCCGCCGGGACCGGTGGGCTGCACGGACTCGAGGTCCACGCCGAGGTCGCGGGCGAGCTTGCGGACCGGGGGCTTGGCGAGCGCGCGGCCGCTCGGCGTCGTGGGCCGAGCGGGTGCGGGCTGCGCGGCACGCGGGGCGGCGGCGGGCGGCGCAGCCGGCGCACC
>NZ_RFFI01000075.1 GCF_003696205.1 Cellulomonas triticagri | reverse complement strand
CGGCCCGTCCGCGCGGTGGCGGTGGCGGGGGTGGTGCGGCCGCACCGGCTGCCGCACCGGCGACGTCGTGGGCGGCCGGGGTGCAGGCGTACGGGGTCGGCGGTCTCGGCGCGGCCGTCAACGCGGCCCGGGCGAACGCGGGCCTGCCCGCGCTCTCGGTGTCCGGCTCGTCGAACCTGCAGGACCACGCGGCCGCGATGGCGGCGGCGGGCAGCATCTGGCACGGCGGCTCGGACCACATCGTGGGCTGGGTGCAGCCGGTCAGCGACTCCCAGATGATCCAGGCCTACCTGAACTCCCCGGGCCACCGCGCGTGGATCCTCAAGGAGGGCAAGTCGTCGGTGTCGATCGGCGCCGTGACTATCAACGGCCGGCTCTACACCGCCATGCGCTTCTCCTGAGCGCGCACGACCCCGCACCCCCGTCGCAGCAGGACCGCGGCGGGGGTGCGGGCGTCCGTCAGCGCAGCGCCTGGGTGAGCCGGTCGACGGCGAGGTCCAGGTCGGCCTCGTCGATGACCAGCGGCGGGGCGAGGCGGATGGTCGAGCCGTGGGTGTCCTTCGCGAGCACCCCGAGCCGCAGCAGCCGCTCGCAGAGCGCGCGCCCGGTCATCCGCGCGGGGTCGACGTCCAGGCCCGCCCACAGCCCGACGCCGCGCACGCCGACGAGCAGCCCGGCGTCCACCAGCGAGGTCAGCCGCTGGTGCAGGTGCGCGCCGAGCACGCGGGCGCGCTCCTGGTGCACGCCGGTGCGGAGCTCGGCGACCACGGCGAGGCCGACGGCGCAGGCGAGCGGGTTGCCGCCGAACGTGGACCCGTGCGTCCCGGGGGTCAGCACCCCGAGCACGTCCGGGCGGCCGACGACGGCGGACACCGGCAGCACGCCGCCGCCGAGCGCCTTGCCCAGGGTGACCAGGTCCGCGCGTACGTCCCACAGCTCCAGGGCGAACGTGGTGCCGGTGCGCCCGAGCCCGGACTGGATCTCGTCGGCGACCAGCAGCACGCCGGCCTCGTCGCAGATCTCCCGGACGGCGGGCCAGTACCCGGCGGGCGGGACGACGACGCCCTGCTCGCCCTGGATCGGCTCCAGCAGGACGGCGACGGTGGTCTCGTCCACGGCGTCCCGCAGCGCGGCGGCGTCGCCGAACGGCACCACGCGGAACCCGGGGGTGTGCGGGGCGAAGCCGTCGCGCGCCTCGGGGTCGGTGGAGAACGACACGATGGTCGTCGTGCGGCCGTGGAAGTTCCCGGACGCGACGACGATCGTCGCCTGCTCCGGGGCGACGCCGCGCACCTCGTAGCCCCACTTGCGCGCGGCCTTGATGGCGGTCTCCACGGCCTCGGCGCCGGTGTTCATCGGCAGCACCATCGGCGGGGCGTCCCCGGCCACCACCGTCCGGGACAGGTCGGACAGCGCGGCGGCGAACGGGTGCAGCAGGTCGTGGTCGAACGCCCGCGAGCTGAGCGTCAGCCGGTCGAGCTGGGCGTGCGCGGCGGCCGTCAGGGCGGGGTGCCGGTGCCCGAAGTTCAGGGCGGAGTACCCGGCGAGCAGGTCGAGGTAGGTGTTCCCCTCGACGTCGCGCACCCACGCGCCCTCGCCGGAGGTGAGGGTCACGGGCAGCGGGTGGTAGTTGTGCGCGAGCGGTCCGGCCGTCTCGGCGCCTCGGGCGGGGAGGGTGGCGGTCATGCGGTCACCTCGTCGGGGCGGGGCGCCCCGGTCCGGCCGGGGCGCCGGTCGGATCAGGGGGTGCGGGTTCCGCGGATCTCCAGGGTGCAGCACTTCGCGCCGCCGCCGCCCTTGAGCAGCTCGCTCGTGTCCACGGGGTGCGGGACGAAGCCGCGCGCGGTCAGCTGCGCGGCGAGGTCGACGGCACCGGGGGCGACGACGACGTTGAGCCCGTCGCTGACGGCGTTCAGGCCGAGGCAGGCGGCGTCGCGCTCGGAGGCGATGACGGCGTCCGGGTAGCGGCGCTCGAGCTCGGCGCGGGAGGCGTCCGAGAACGCGGGCGGGAAGTACGCGACCTGCTCGCGCCCGGCGGTGGAGTCCAGCACGGCCAGCGCGGTGTCCAGGTGGTAGTAGTGCGCGTCCACGAGCTCCAGGCTCACGACCTCGCGGCCGGTGACCCGGGCGATCTCGTCGTGCGCGGCGCGGTCGGTGCGGAAGCCCGTGCCCGCCAGCAGCACGTCGCCGACGCCGAGGATGTCGCCCTCGCCCTCGTTGACGACCTCGGCGGTGTGCGTGACGTAGCCGTGGTCCGCGAACCACTTCTCGTACGCCGGGCCCTCGGGCTGGCGCTCCGGGTAGCGGAACTTCGCCGAGTACACGAGGCCGTCGACGACGGTGGCGCCGTTGGCGGCGTAGACCATGTCCGGCAGCCCGGGGATCGGGTCGATGGTCTCGACGGTGTGGCCGAGGCGCTCGAACGTCTCCTTGAGGACGGTCCACTGCCGCACCGCGAGGTCCGCGTCGGTGTACCGGGTCGAGTCCATCCACGGGTTGATCTCGTAGGAGACCGTGTAGTGGGTCGGCTCGCACATCAGGTAGTGCCGGCGGGTGCTCTGCGGTGTCGCGGCCATGGTGCTCCTCGAGGGTCCGTGGGGGATCGGGTCTCGGCGCCCGGCCACGTCGTCGGGGCAGCGTCCCGTAGAGCGTACGAGGGGATCCGGGCGCAGCAGAGCGCACGCCGTTGCGCACTCACCGGCGAAACGTTGCGTGCAGAAGCCCTCAGGCGGAGGTTCGTTGCGCGACGAGGCGCCGGGCCTCACGCTCGGCCTGGCCCATGACGTAGCGGAGCATGCCGTCGAGCAGCAGCGCGCCGAGCAGCTGGGTGGCCCCGCGCGGCAGCCCGCGCAGGTGCACGGCCTCGGTCCAGGTGACGCGCGACGAGCCGTGCCCGAGCGGCTCGACCTCGATGCGGGCCGTGCCGAGGATGACCGGGCCGACCTTGCTGAACACCGCGACGCCGGGCACCGCGCCCAGCGGGGCCTCGAACCGCTCGATCCGCATCCGGTCCACCAGGCCCGGGGCGCCGCGCCGGGCGCCGGGCCCGCTCACGGCGAGGATCTCGTCGCCGACCTCCGGGGCGGACCCGTCGGGCCAGCGGTCCCAGCCGTGCAGCGTGGTGCCGGTGGACGGACGCGTCACGTCGACCCGGGTCAGCGGGACCCAGCGCGTGTGGTGGCGGACGTCCGCCACGAGCGACCACGCCTGGGCGGCGTCGAGCGGCAGCACCCGAGCGACGCGGGCGCGCGGCACCCGGTCCCGTCCTCGCGTGATCATGTCGCCCCCTGAGCGGACGTGGACCGGGTCGGGGCCATCTGCCCGCGTCGCCCCCCGGACGTCCGGGATCCATCTTCCCCCCTCGCGTCGCCCCGTGCGTGGCGTGCGGGGCTCCACGGGGCCTCGCCCGGGTGCAGGCACCCACGCCGAGCGGGTGACGTCTGCGACCGCCTGTCCGGTCCATCACCTTCGTCCGGGTTCGTCCCCGTCGTCGCTGGTGAGCGCGCCACGCCAGGCGCGGCACCCGGACCACCGGATAGCCTCGCGGGCATGCAGACGAAGGCGTTGAGCAGGGCTGGTCGGGACGTCGGGGTCGTGGGTCTGGGCTGCTGGCAGCTCGGCGCCGACTGGGGCGAGGTCGGCGAGGACGACGCCCTCGCGGTGCTCGCCGCGGCGGCCGACGCCGGGGTGACCTTCCTCGACACCGCGGACGTCTACGGCGACGGCCGCAGCGAGACCCTCGTCGGCCGGTTCCTGCGCGCCCGGCGCGTCAGCAGCCCCGACGCGCCGCCCATCACCGTCGCCACCAAGATGGGCCGCCGCGCCGACCCGCACGTGGCGGAGGCGTACACGCTCGACGCCTACCGGGCCTGGACCGACCGCTCCCGCGCGAACCTCGACGTCGACGTGCTCGACCTGGTCCAGCTGCACTGCCCGCCGTCCGCGGTGCTCGACCGGGACGCCACCTACGACGACCTCGACACCCTGGTCGCCGAGGGGCGGGTCGCCGCGTACGGGGTGTCCGTCGAGACGGTCGACGAGGCGCTCGCGGCCATCGCCCGGCCGCACGTCGCCTCCGTGCAGATCATCCTCAACGCGTTCCGCCGCAAGCCGCTGGAGCGCGTGCTCCCCGCCGCCGAAGCCGCCGGGGTCGCGGTCATCGCGCGGGTCCCTCTCGCCAGCGGCCTGCTCTCCGGGAAGTACGACGAGGACACCCGGTTCGCCGCCACCGACCACCGGGCGTTCAACCGGCACGGCGAGGCGTTCGACGTCGGCGAGACGTTCTCCGGCGTGCCCTACGACGTCGGCGTCGCCGCCGCCCGCGAGGTCGCCGCGCTGACCCCGGAGGGGGCGACGACGACGCAGCTCGCGCTGCGCTGGGTGCTGGACCAGCCGGGCGTCACGGTCGTGATCCCCGGCGCGCGCACCCCCGCGCAGGCGCGCGCGAACGCCGCCGCCGCGGACCTGCCCCCGCTGGACCCCGCCCGCGCGGACGCGCTGCGGGCCATCTACGACGAGCGCATCCGCCCGCACGTGCACGACCGCTGGTAGCACCGCGGCACGCGGACGCGTCGAGAGCACGGTTCTCGCCTGCCCCAGCCTCCCGGCGCGCAGGCGAGAACCCGGTCGACGACGCGGCGCGCGGCGTCAGGGCTCGCGCGGGGGCTGCTCCAGCAGCCGCGGGGCGTCGCCGGTCTCCACGACCACGACCCGCCCGCCGTCCCACGCCACCGGAGCGGGGCCGAACGCGTCGCGCGCCCCGCGCACCACGGTGCGCCCGAGCGCCCGGGCGCCGGTGACGCCGATGACCGCACCGATCCCGAACGGCGCGAGGCGGCCGATCGCGAGGCCGCTCTGCTTGGCGAGCTGCCGCTTGAGCAGCTGGCGGGTCAGGCGCGCGTTGACCCGGCGGATCGTGCCGGTGGGCATGCGGGTCAGCAGGGCGCGCGCGACGTTGAGGCCGCGGAGCCCGGTCAGGGTGCCGGCGTCGGCGACGGTCTTCGCGCCGGACTCCCCGAGGATCGTCGCCAGCAGCAGGGCGCGCCGCCGGTCGGCGTCCTGCACCTCGATGCCGTGGACGCTGGCGACGGCGAGGGCGAACGCCGCGGACGCCCCGAAGAACGTCGCGACGTCGCCGACCGTCAGGGCGAGCGCGACGCCCGTGCCGACGGCCGGTGCCGCTGCCGCCGCGCCGACGGCACCGCCGGTGCCCTGCACCACGAGCAGGTACTCCCGCTCGAGCACGCCGACGACCTCGGCGGGGGTGGCGTCGGGGTGCTTGCGCCGGACCGCGGCGACGTGCGCGTGGATCGTGGCGGACGGGATCGTCACGGCCCGGTCCAGGGCCGCGTCGAGCAGCGGGGTCCGGCGCAGCGCCATCAGGCGTCCGCGATCTCGAGGTCGACGGTCGCCCCGGCCTTGAGGGTGTTGCCGACCGTGCAGTGCTCCTCGACGGCGCGGTGCACGACGCGCAGCAGGCGCTCGCGGGTGGCCTCGTCCAGGCCGGACAGGTCGACGACCATGCGCTCGTGCAGCTCCGGGTAGCGGTCCTCGGCGGTGAGGTTGGCGCCCTCGACGTCCACGGTCACCGCGACGTCGTCGCCGAGGCGGTGCCGCAGGGCGTGGTCGGCGCTCATCCCGGAGCAGCCGGCCAGCGCGATCTTCAGCAGCTCGCCGGGGGTGAAGACGGCGCCCGCCTCGGTGGGGCCGATGCTGACCTCGGCGCCGCGGGTGTTGCGGCCGGTGTAGGTGCGGATGCCGGTGCGCTCGACCCACAGCCGGGTGCTCGCCGGGTCGGCGGCGGGCACGGGTGCCGGGGCGGTGGCGGGCGGGGTCGTCGGGGTCAGCGGGCTCTCCATGCCGCGATCCTGCCACGGTCCGCGCGACGTCTCGCGGACAGCGGTTGCCGGGGTGCGCTGGTCCAGGTGGGGGAACGGTGCGACCCACCGGTCGCCCCGCTGGCCGGATCGTGGGGCGTCACTACTGTGGAGCGGGTCGAGTTCTGCCGGGTACCAGGGGGCCGGATGAGCGTCGCCGAGGATCGTGGACCGTTGACCGCAGCGCGCGCGGCGCAGGAGCCGGGCGTGCGGCAGATCCTGGACCGGGTGCGCGAGCACCTGCAGATGGACATCGCGTTCCTGTCGGGGCTGACGCGGTCGGCCGAGGTGGTGCTGGCGACCAGCACCGAGACCGGTCCGATGCAGATGGCGGTGGGCGACGAGCTCGACCTCGACGACACGTACTGCGTGCGGGTGCTCAGCGGGCTGCTGCCGCCGGTGATCCCGGACGCGCGCCGCCACCCGGAGGCGCGGGACCTGGACGTCACGCACGAGATGGGCATCGGCGCTTACGCGGGTGCCCCGCTGCGCGGGCCCGACGGCAAACCGGTCGGGATGCTCTGCTGCCTGGGCCAGGGCGCCAACCCGCTGCTGGGCGAGGACGCGCTGCGGGTGCTGGGCCTGGCCGCCGCGCTGGTCGAGGACCACCTGGGGGTACCGGGGCTGCCCCACCGGCCGGCCGTCTCGGACCGGGTGCGGCGGGTGCGCACCGTGCTGGAGCGCGAGGAGATCCGCACGGTGTTCCAGCGGGTCGAGCACCTGGGGTCCGGCACGGTCGTCGCCGTGGAGGCCCTGTCGCGGTTCGACCCGCGGTGGTTCCCGACGCCGGTGCACGCGTTCGCGGCGGCGCAGGCGGCGGGCTGCGCGGTGGACCTGGAGGTGCTGGCCGCGCGGCGGGCGCTGCGGCACGCGGTCCGGCTGCCCGCGGACGTGCGCCTGTCGGTCAACCTGTCCGCCGACGCGCTGCTGGACCCGCGCACGGAGCCGCTGCTGCTGGCGGGCGGGGGCGGGGTGGGGGTCGAGCTCACCGAGCACACCCCCGTGCACGACTACGGACGGCTCGTCGCGGTGACCGACCGGCTCCGGGACGCCGGGGTGCAGGTCGTCGTCGACGACGCCGGTGCGGGGTACGCCAGCCTGCGGCACGTGCTGCGGCTGCGGCCCACGGCCATCAAGCTGGACCTGGACCTGGTGCGCGGCATCGACGCCGACCCGGTCCGGCAGGCGCTGGCCCGCGCTGTCGTGGACTTCGCGGGGTCGGTGGGCGCGTGGCTGGTCGCGGAGGGCATCGAGACGCCCGCCGAGCGGGACGCGCTGCTCGACCTCGGCGTGCACTTCGGGCAGGGGTACCTGCTGGGTCGGCCGGGGGCGTGGGAGGACGCGCTGGGCGACGGCCCGTTCCACCGCGACGCCTGAGGCTCCCGGCCCTCGGGGCGACGCGATGCGTGGGTCCTAGGTCCTACACACACCGGTGCGATCGTGCCGCACGCTGTGAGGTGCACGGATCCGGGGCGGGTCCGGCGACGTCCTCGGGGGCCGAGGGCCACGCGGCGCGCAGCGCGGTCCGCTCGACGAGCCGCGCGCGGAGGTCCCGGTGCTGCACAGTCGCGCGTCCCGCCGACCGGCCGAGACGCTGCTCGGTGTCCTGCTGGTGTGCGCGCTCGCCGCCGCGGGTCTCGTGGTCACCGGCGCCGCCCCGGCCCGCGCCCACGCCACCGGCCTCGTGGTGGACCCCGCGTTCGACGCCGGGCTCGGGGGCGGGTTCAACAGCTCGGTGTTCTCGGTCGCGCCCACGGAACCGGACGGCTACGTCGTCGCCGGGTTCTTCACCAGGTACGGCGGTGTCTCCGCGCCGTACCTCGCGCGGCTCGACGCCGACCTGGAGCTCGACACCGACTTCGCCGCCGCGCTCGGGTCGGGCTTCAACAGCTGGGTCTCCGTCGCCCTGCCCGTCGACGGCGGGTACCTCGTCGGCGGGAACTTCAGCCTGTACCAGCGTCGGACCGCGCCGCGGCTGGTGCGGTTGGACGCGGACCTGCGGATCGACGAGGCGTTCTCCGCCGCGCTCGGTACCGGGTTCGACGGCGCGGTCCGCGCCGTCGTGCCCGACGGCGACGGATTCGTGGTGGGCGGGAGCTTCACCCGCTACCAGGGCCGGGCGGTGCCGCGGCTGGTCCGCCTGGACGCGGACCTGCGGATCGACGAGGCGTTCCTCGCCGCGCTGGGCACCGGGTTCGACGACGACGTCCGCGTGGTGGTGCCCGCCGACGGCGGCGGGTACCTGGTCGGCGGGAACTTCACGCGGTACCGGGGCGAGGCCGCGGCGTACCTGGTGCGGCTGGACGCGCGGCTCGAGCCCGACACGGCGTTCCACGCCGCCCTCGGGACCGGCTTCGACGGGAACGTCCGGGTGGTGGTCCCGGACGGCGACGGCTACTACGTCGGGGGCAGCTTCACCCGCTACCGGGGCGAGGCGGTGCCGCACCTGGTCCGGCTGGACGCCGATCTCGTCCCCGACCCGGGCTTCCAGCTCGTCGGGTCGTTCAGCGACACGGTGTTCTCCGTGGTGCCGCACGACGGTGCGTACGTGGTCGCCGGGGACTTCACGACGCCCGAGGGTGCGCGCTCCGCGCACCTGCTCCGGCTGGTGACGGTGGTGGTCGAGGTCGACGCCGTCGCCGACCGGGTGAGCAGCGCCGGGTTCCCGGTCGTGCCGGTGCCGGTCGCGGCGCGGGTCGAGCCCGCCACGGCGGGCACGCCGGTGCTCACCGTGTCCGGGCTGCCCGACGGGCTGACCTTCGACCGCGGCACGAGCACGATCACCGGCACGCCCTCGGTGGTCACGGGGACCACCACGTCCCGGGTCACGGTCAGCGCCACGGCCTCCGGCGTCACGGACACCACGACGTTCACCTGGACCGTCGAGCCGCCCCCGCCGCCGGTGGTCGACCTCGAGCCCACGGACGTGCACGTCCTCGCCGGGACCGACGCGCGGTTCACCGCGGCGGGTTCGGGGGACCCGACCCCGACCGTCCAGTGGTTCACGCGCGACGGCGCGGACGAGGACGCCGGGCCCGACGACGGCTGGCAGGCGGTCGCGGGCGCGACCGCACCCGAGCTGGTGGTCGTCGCCCCGGGCGTCGCCGACCGGGGCCGGCAGTACCGCGCGGAGTTCCGCAACGCCCACGGGGTCGCGACGACCCGCGCGGCCACCCTGGTCGTCGAGACCGTGCCGCGGATCGTCACCGCCCCGTCGCACCAGACGGTGGTCGAGGGCGACACCGCGACGTTCGCCGGGGTGTACGCGACCGACGGCCTGCGGAGTCAGCGTCGGCTGTGGCTGCGGTCGACCGACGGGGGTGCCACCTACGAGCAGGTCGGCGGTGGCATGTGGTGCGGGGACCGCTGCCGGACGAGCGTCGAGGTGGCGACCGCGGACCGGGGTGCGGACGGTGACCTCTACGTCCTCGCGATCACGTACCTCGACGGCACGCGGCGGGTCGAGTCCGCCCCCGCCCGCCTCACCGTCCTCGCGCAGCGGGCGCCGCAGATCACCGTGCAGCCCGAGTCCGTCACGCTCGCGGTCGAGGGTGCGGACCTCGTCTTCACCGCCGCGGCCACCGGGGTGCCCGAACCGACCGTCCAGTGGTTCCTGCTGGACGAGGACGGTGGCGACCCGGTCCCGATCTCCGGCGCCACCGACCCCACCCTGGTGCTCACGGCGACCGCGGACCTGCAGGGTCGTTCGGTCGTCGCCGAGTTCACCAACCGCGCGGGCACGGCGACCACCTTCCCGGCGACCGTCGTCGAGGTCCGACCGGGACGTGCGCTCGCCCTGCGGGTGACACCTCGCGTCGTCGTGGTCGACGCGCTGCCCGCCCGCCCCTGACCGGGTCGGCCGAGGTGGGCGGGCAGCGCGGGTACCGCCGCTCAGGCCACGTCGCGGCGCGCGGTGCGCCACAGGCCGACCGCGAGCGGGACGCCGACCCACAGGAGCGTCGAGGTGCCGAGCTGCGCCCACCCGTCACCGGTGAGCGACCCGGACATCAGCCCGGTCAGCGGGCCCGACATGTCGAGCCAGTCCGCGGGGTCGCGCAGGGCGGGCACCAGCGCCGAGACCAGCGACCACACCGTCGGCAGCGCGAGGTACGCGACGATCGCCGCGGGCGTCGACAGCAGCGCGAGCCCGAACCCGAGCCCCTGCAGCACGAGCAGCACCAGGGCGAGCGCCAGCCCGCCGAGCAGCGCCCCGTCCAGGGACCAGGACCCGGCGCCGTCGTGCAGCGCCCCGCCGACCAGGGTCGCGACGGCCGCGACCGCGAGCGTCGCGACGGTGATGCCGAGCGCCAGGACGATCCCGGCGGCGGCCTTCGCCCCGTGCACCCGGGTACGGCGCGGCTCCAGGGCGAACGTCGTCAGCGCCGTGCGCTGCGACCACTCGGACGTCGCGGCCAGCACGCCGATCAGCGGCAGGAGCAGCAGCTGCCCGGCCGACGAGGCCTCGGTCAGCGCCGACCAGCCCGGGGCCTCGTCGGCGGCCCATAGGTACAGGGCCACGAGGGCCACGTCGACCAGCACCACCAGGGCCAGCAGCCAGCGCCCGGCGCGGGTGTCGACCTGCTTGCGCAGCTCCACCCCGACGAGGCGGGTCCACGGGACGCCCGCACGGGCGGGGGCCGCCGTGCCGGGCGGGGTCAGGGTCGCGGCGCTCATGCGGCCACCTCCTCGCGGGCCGAGCCCGCCGTCAGCGTGAAGAACAGGTCCTCGAGCCCCGCGGACCGGGCCGGCCGCAGGTCCAGCAGCACCACCCGGGCGTCCAGCGCGTGCCGCCCGACCGCCTCGGCGCTCGCGGACGTGCTCAGCCCGCCGTCGTCGAGCGGGCGCACGTCGTGCCCCGCCGCGATCAGCGCACCGGCGAGGGCCCCGTCGTCCAGGCTGCGCACCTCGGTGCCCGGCGCGGACAGCAAATCGGCCGTGGTGCCGTGCGCGAGCACCCGACCGCGCCCGATCAGCACCAGGTCGTCGGCGACGGCCTCGACCTCGCGCAGCAGGTGCGAGGACAGCAGCACCGTCCCGCCGCCGTCGGCGTAGGCGCGCAGCAGGTCGCGCATCCACCGGATGCCCGCCGGGTCGAGCCCGTTGGCGGGCTCGTCCAGCACGAGGGCGTCCGGCTCGCCGAGCAGCGCGTGCGCGAGCCCCAGTCGCTGCCGCATGCCCAGCGAGTAGGTGCGGGTGCGGGCGTCGGCCTCGGCGGCGGTGAGGCCGACCAGGTCCAGGCACGCGGCGACCCGGCCCGGGGCGAGGCCCATCAGGCGGGCGGACAGGGTCAGCACCTCGCGGCCCGAGCGCCCGGCGTGCTGCGCGGACGCGTCCAGCAGCACCCCGACGGTGCGGCCGGGGTTCGGCACGTCGCGCAGCCGGCGGCCGGCGACGGTCGCGGTGCCGGAGGACGCGGTCGCGAGACCGCACAGCACGCGCATGGTCGTGGACTTCCCGGCGCCGTTCGGCCCGAGGAACCCGGTGACGCGGCCGGGCGCGGCGGTGAACGACACGTCGTCCAGCACCGTGGTGGACCCGTACCGCTTGGTCAGGTGGGCGATCTCGATCATGGTCCCCAGCCTCGGCGCGGTCCGCCGTCGGGCGCGTCGGCTGCGGGGCTCGCCCCGAGCGCCGCCGGGTTGAGGGGTCGCGGCGCGGGTGGGGCACCGTCTCCTCCTTCCGGGGGAGGCGGGCCCCGCCGCGGGGGCGATGTCGAGGGGCGGCCCGGCGACCTACGCTCGACGCCATGTCCGCCCCGCCTCCCGTCGTCGCGCCCCCGCGCCTCGGCCCCTGGTCGCGGACCTGGCGCTACCTCGTGGCGATCGGCACGGGGCTGGTGCTGTGGATGTTCGTCACGTACGACACCGTGACCTACGCCCGGCCCGGCCACGAGGGGGCCATCAGCGCGATGCTGGTGCTCGACCTCGTGATCGGGGCCGCCGGGACCGCCCTGCTGCCGCTGCGCCGCCGCTACCCCGTCGCGGTCGCCGGGTTCGTCGCCGCGCTGACCGTCGCCTCGTCGTCCGCGGTCGGCCCCGCCACGCTCGCCCTGGTGTCGCTGAGCACCCGGCGCCGCTGGCGCGAGGTGCTGCCGGTCGCGGGCATCTGGACGGCGGCGTCCTTCGCCTACGAGTACGTCTACCGCGACGCGACGCTCGCCACGCCCGTCCAGGGCCCGTTCTACGTCACGGTCGTCGTCGCGCTCGGGATCGTGGTGTGCGGCGCCGTCATCGCCATCGGCTTCTACATCGGGGCCCGCCGCGACCTGCTCGCCTCCCTGCGCCAGCGCGCCGAGGACGCCGAGCGCGCCCAGGAGGCCCGCGCCGCGCAGGCCCGCGACGCCGAGCGCACCCGCATCGCCCGCGAGATGCACGACGTCCTCGCGCACCGCATCTCGCTGGTCGCCATGCAGGCCGGCGGGCTCGCCTACCGGCAGGACCTCACCCGCGAGCAGATCACCGAGTCCGCCGAGCAGATCCGCGACGGCGCGCACCGGGCGCTCGGCGAGCTCCGCGAGGTGCTGGGCGTGCTCCGGGCCACGGGCGGCGGCCCCGGCCCCGTGCCCACCGAGCGCGAGGCGCCGCAGCCGACCCTCGCGGAGCTGCCCGCGCTGCTCGCGGACACCGTCGAGTCCGGCGGCCACGTGCACCTCGACACCAGCGGGCTGCCGACCGGCGGGCTGCTGGCCCTCGCGGACCTGCCCGGCACCGTCTCCCGCACCGGGTTCCGCATCCTGCAGGAGGCGCTCACCAACGCGCGCAAGCACGCCCCCGGGCACGAGGTGCGCGTCCTGCTCGCCGGGGCCCCCGGGGACCGGCTGCTGCTGCAGACCCGCAACCGCCTCGTCGCCCCCGGGCCCGCCGCGACCCCCGGCTCCGGGCTCGGCCTCGTCGGCGCGGCGGAACGCGCCGAGCTCGTCGGCGGCACGCTCGAGCACGGGCCCGGGCCGGACGGGACCTACGCCGTGAGAGTGTGGTTGCCGTGGCCGACCTGACCTCCGACCCGCCCGTGCGCCTGGTCGTCGTGGACGACGACGCGCTCGTCCGCGCCAGCCTCCGGCTCATCCTGGGCGGTGACCCCGGCCTGGAGGTCGTCGCCGAGTGCGCGGACGGGGCCGAGGCCGTCGACGTCGTCACCCGCCTCGCCCCCGACGTCGTCCTCATGGACGTCCGGATGCCCCGCGTCGACGGGCTCACCGCCCTGCGCACCCTGCGCGAGCGCGGGTCCGCCGCGAAGGTCGTCGTCCTCACCACCTTCGACGCCGACGAGCTCGTGCTGCGCGCCCTGCGCGAGGGCGCCGCCGGGTTCCTGCTCAAGGACACCCCGCCGCACCAGCTGGTCGACGGCATCCGCCGCGTCGCCGCGGGCGAGCCCATCCTGTCCCCGACGGTCACCGCGCAGCTCATCGCCAACGTCACCCAGCCGCAGGACGACGGCCGCCGCGCCGACGCCCTGCGGCGCCTCGAGCAGCTCACCCCGCGCGAGCGGGACGTCGCCACCGCCGTCGCCCGGGGGCTGTCCAACGGGGAGATCGCCGAGCAGCTCTACCTCGGGCTCGCGACCGTGAAGACCCACGTCGCGCACCTGTTCGCCAAGCTCGACGTGACCAACCGGGTGCAGATCGCGCGCCTGGTGCACGACGCGGGCCTGGAGTAGCGCGAGGCGGGACGGGTCGGGCCGGCCGTGGACCGTGACCGGGCCGGTCCCGGGCAGGTCGGCTGCGTCACCCGGACGGGCGGCCGGGCTGCGGGGGCTCACCCGCGCGGAGTGGGCACGCCCGGCGGACGGGTGAGTTCGCACGGAACCGCTGCGGCGGGACCTCACCCGCCCCTAGGTTCGGCGCACCACCCCCGACCTGGGAGCAACCTGTGCAGATCTCCACCCGTCGATGGGGCGTTGGGCTCACCGCGGTCGCTGTCGAGTCCGCCGACCGTGAGCGCCGCGGGCTGCGGTTGCTCGTCCCGTCCGGCGAGTGCTCGTCCTCGGCGACCGTCGCGGTCCCGAAAGAGATGAGGGTGGGTGACGAGGCCGACGTGCAGATCGTGACGCCCGGCAGGATGCAGTTCAACGGACCTCCGGAGCTGCGGACCCAGCTCGACGTCGGCTGCCTGTCCGCATCGGGGGCGGTCTCGGTCGGACGGGCTGCGACAACCCCCGTCACGCCCGCGTGACCGACGACGGCCCCCAGCCGTCGCGACGACGGCTCGTCGTCGCGACGGCCGCTGCCGTTCTCCTGCTCCTCGGTGCCGGAGGGGTTGCGCTGCTGACCGGCGGTCCCGCTCCACGGCTCGCGACGATCCGGCAGGAGCCCCTGCTGGTCGCACCGGTCGACGCCGTGGAGCTGGGGCGCGAGGAGCAGCAGTCGCAGTGGGGTCTCGGTCTTCCCGACGCGGCCGCGCGCGTGCGCGTCGCCTACCGCGTGCCGGGGAGCATCGAGTCCGCCGCACGGTCCTGGCTCGACGCGTACGGCGAGCAGTACGGCCTCACGTCTGCCTACCGCCCGGACGGGCTGCGGTTCACCGGCACCGGCGAGGACGTCGCGGTCAGCGTCGTCGTCGCGGAGACCGTCGAGAACCCTGGGGGCGAAGGCGACTTCGCGCCCCCCGAACCGGGGGGCGCGGTCGTCACCGTCGTGGTGACGGCGGGCTGACAGGCGCAGGCCCAGCGATGCCCTGTCCCAACGGACCGTCGCTAGAGCAACCCCGCGCGGGCGGCGAGCGCGCGGTCCGTGGCGCGCTCGCGCTCCGTGAGGCCCGCCTGGACCGCGCGGGCCACGCGGGCGCGGTGCGCCGAGCGCTCGCGGTGCGCCTCCCGGCGGTCCGCCACCGCGGCGAGCACCCCCGCCGGACGGCGGCGCCGCACGCTCAGGTACGGCAGGCGGAACGGGACGGCTCGGGTGCCGTAGCTGACGTCGAAGGTCACGGTGGTCATCGGACTCAGTCCTCCGGGTGCGGGGGAGCCGGGGTCGGCTCGTGGTCCATGTCGGGGTTCATCGCCGTGAACACGCGCATGAGGCGCGCGCCCGCGGGGCGGCTCGCGGGGTCGGTCGTCCGGCCCGCGAACCGGTCGGCGAGCTGGTGCAGCGCGGCCGTCACCTCGGCGTTCTCCTCCGGGGTGGCCCAGTACGCCGACGTCATCAGCTGCGTCAGGGGGATCAGCTCGGGCGGGACGACCTCGGTGCCGACGAGGCGGCGCAGGTGGTCGGTGTACCGGTCGGCCTCGCGGCGGACCGACAGCTCGCCGAGCTCCAGGACCGCGCGCCGCGACGCGGTGTCCTCCGGGTCCGGCGTGATGGTGCGCTCGCGGCTCACCACGCGCCAGGGGCGCTCGCGGCCCCGGGGGGTGGCGGGCTCGATGTACCCGGCCTTCGCGAGGGACCGCAGGTGGAACGAGCAGTTCGCGACCGTCTGGTGCAGGTGCGCGGCGCACTCGGTCGCGGTCGCCTCGCCGACGTCGTCGAGGAAGGACAGCAGGTCGAGCCGCACGGGGTGCGCGAGCGCGCGGACCCGGGTGGGGTCGGAGACGCGCAGGGTGCCGCGGTCGGCGTCGTCGGGGGTCGGGCTCATGCCCCTACCGTAGAACGCGCAACACCTCTTGCGCAAGAGGCGTTGCGAAAGGGATGTTGCGCGTCCGGCCGAGTGGCGCGGTGGTGCGCCGGGTCCCGACGGTCGCAGCCCCGATCCCGGGCGACGTGACCCGTCGGGCGGGCTCAGGCGCCGCGGCGCTCCCGGCGTCGCACCACCGACCGCTGCGCCCACGCGCGCGCCGACCCCGCCGTCACGCCGCCCAGGGCGGACCAGACCGCGAAGGAGAAGTCCGCCGCAGCGGTCTGCGCCAGCGTCGCGACGACCGCCCAGCCCGCGACCGCACCCGCCAGCGCGAACGCGCCCACGGCGGCGGGCGCGCCCGGTGCCGCCGGCAGCAGCCGGGTCGTCACGACGCCCACGGGGTAGCCGACCACCAGGGTGATCAGGGCGTGCGCCACCCACATGAGGCCCAGCAGGTAGACCGCGCCACCCGCGCCGCTCTGGCTCGTCGCCACGGCGGCGACGACCCCGACGACGGCGATGCCGAGCAGGATCGCGACGCACCGCCACACCACCGACCACGCGTCCCGGGCGGCGACCTGCCAGCGGTCGGACGCGGGCGGCGCGGGGTCCCCGACGGGGGTCGGGGGAGCGGGCGTCGTCATGGCGTCATCCTGCCGGTCGGGACGCGCCCGCGGAGCCGGGCCGGCGGGTGAGGTCGCGTCAGGCGACGGCGTCGACCAGCACCGTCACGTCGTCGTCGTCCACGACGACGAAGCCGCCCGTGATCGCGATCTCCACCACCTCCGTCGCCGTCGGGCGCACCCGCACCGTCCCGGCGACCAGCACGGCGGCCAGCGGCTCGTGCCGGGGCAGGACGCCGAGCGACCCGGACGCCGACGGCACGGTGACCTGCCGGGCGTCGCCCGACCACAGCGTGCCGTCCGGCGCGACGACCTGCACCGCCAGTGCGGTGCCCGGCGGGGTGGACGGGGCGGGCTGGGCGGGGTGCGGCTGGGTGGTGGCCACGATCGGTGCTCCCGGGGGTCGCGGTGGTCGGGACCGTCGAGTCTCCCGCCCGGTCCGGGGCGCGATGTCGCACGAAGGTCCACGGGGTCACGCGTCCGGTTGGTGTACAGGGGCACCGGCGTAGGTGGTCCCCGGAGGCGCAGACTGGTGGGTCCCGACCCCACCGGAGGCCCTGCCATGACCGGGATCGTCCCCGACGAGCAGATGGTGCCCCTGCTCCAGAGCACCGACGCCGACGCGACCGTGGCGTTCTGGACGTCGCTGGGGTTCGAGGTGACGTGGGACCAGCGGCGGCCGTACCTGTACCTGGCGTTCCGGTGGAGCGGCATCGACCTGCACTACGGCCAGGCGTCGCCGTCGGTGGACCCGGAGGTCGAGAACACCGGCGGCGCACTGGTGATGGTGGGCGACGTCGCGGCGTACCACGCCGCGTTCGCGGCGGCGATGCGCGCGGCGCACGGCAAGGTGCTCGCGAAGGGACTGCCGCGGATCACCCGCTACCGGGCGGGGGCGTCGCGGTTCTCGCTGGTGGACCCGAGCGGCAACACGGTCATCGTCATCCAGCGGGACGAGCCGGCGGAGCTGGAGTACGGCGGCTCGCGCGACCTGGTGGGGCTGGCGCGGGCGCTGGACAACGCGCGGGTCCTGCGGGAGTTCAAGACCGACGACCTGGCGGCCTACCGGGCGCTGGTGTCGGGCTGGCGCCGGCACGCCGACGCGGGGTCGGTGGTGGAGCGGGCTCTGGTGCTGGCGGGGCTGGTCGAGCTCGCGACGGCGCTGGGGGAGCCGGACCGGGTGGCCGAGTGGGGCGGGCTGCTGTCCGGGCTGGAGCTCGGCGCCGACGAGCGCGCGCGGGTGGTCGCGAGCGTCGCCGACGCCGAGGTGCTCACGCCGTGGCTGCGAGGGTGACGACGACCTTCCCGGCGGGTGCGCCGCTCTGCGCGAGCTCGTGGGCGCGGGCGACGTCCTCCAGGGGCACGACCTCGGCGACGCGCGGCACGTAGGTGCCGGTGGTGCCGAGCGCGGCGGCGCGGGCCATGAGGTCGGAGCGGTTCTCGGCGTACACGTGCCGGACGCCGAGGCGCGCGGCCCCGGCGGCGTCGGCGACGGTCGCGACGCGGTCGGTCGACCCGGCGATCGCGACGAGGTCGTCCAGCGAGCCGGATCCCGCGGTGTCGAGCACGACGTCCACGCCCTCGGGGGCGAGGGCGGCGACCCGCTCGGCGAGGCCGTCGCCGTAGGTGGTCGGCAGGGCGCCGAGGTCGGCGAGGTAGCCGTGGTTCCGCTCGCTCGCGGTCCCGATGACCCGGGCGCCCGCCTCGACGGCGAACACGACGGCCGCGCTGCCGACGGCGCCCGCGGCGCCCTCGACCAGCAGGGTCTTCCCGGCGAGGTCGCCCAGCGCGGCCAGGCCCAGCAGGGCGGTGGCGGACGCGAGCCCGGCGGAGGCGGCCTGCTCGGGCGTCCACGCGTCGGGGACGTGCGCCCAGGCGGTGAGCACGACGTGCTCGGCGGTGGTGTCCGCGAGGCCGCCGAGCCCGAACACCAGGTCGCCCACCGCGACGCCGGTGACGCCCTCGCCGACCTCGTCCACCACGCCGGCGGCGTCGCGGCCGGGGGTCACGGGCAGGTCGAGGGGCATGACCTCGCGGGCGTACCCGGCGCGGAGCTTCCAGTCCACGGGGTTGACGCTGGCGGCGAGCGTCCGGATGCGGATGGCACCCGCCGGGGCGTGCGGCTCCGGGACGTCCTCGATCCGCAGGACCTGCGGGTCGCCGTACTCGTGGTAGCGCGCTGCGCGCATGGCTTCGCCTCTTCCGTGCTGTCGGCGCCGCAGGTGCTTGCGGCGGAAAGTCACGCTAGGCAGCGGTACTTTCCGTGTCAAGTGACGCTAGGATGGCGGCGTGACGACCGGAGCGCTGCAGGACGACGAGGACCGCACCTGGGCCCACGTCGTCGGCCTGATGACCTGGCTGCCCGCCGCCCTCGACACCCGGCTCGCGCAGGACTCCGACGTCGGGCACGTCGAGTACCAGGTGCTGCGGTGGCTGTCCCGCACCCCCGAGCAGGCGCTGCACATGTCCCGGCTCGCCGATACCGCGTCCGTCACGCCCTCGCACCTGTCCCGCATCGTCGCGCGGCTCGAGAAGCGGGGCATGGTGTCCCGCACCCCGGACCCCGCCGACGGGCGGTACACGCTCGCGCGGCTCACCGACCTGGGCGCGCGCACCGTCGCGGACACCGAGGACGCCTACGGCGCCGCCGTCCGGGACCTGGTGCTCGCCCGCCTCACCCCCGAGCAGCTCCGCGGGCTCGGCGACGCCGCCGCGACCCTGCTCGGGCACATCAAGCCGGAGTGCCTCGCGGCGCACCGGTGACCGGCGACGACAGGACCACCTCCGCGATGACCACGACCCGCTGGGCGGTGCTCGGGACCGGGCAGATCGCCGGGGTCTTCACCGACGCCCTCGCCGCGACCGCCGACGCCGAGGTCGTCGCCGTCGCCAGCACCGACCCGGCCCGGGCGCGGGCGTTCACCGCCGGGCGCGGCATCCCCGTCGCCGGGACCTACGACGAGGTCCTGGCCGCCGACGTCGACGCGGTGTACGTCGCGACGGTGCACACCACGCACGCCGACCTGGCGGTCCGCGCGCTGCGCGCCGGGCTGCCGGTGCTCTGCGAGAAGCCCCTCGCCCCCGACGCCGCGCAGGTGGATGCCGTGCTCGCGGCGGCCGCCGAGGCCCGGCTCCCCGTCGTGGAGGCGTACAAGTACCGGTTCACGCCGTTCGCCGACGCGCTGCGGTCCGTGATCACCTCGGGCCGGATCGGGGCGGTCCGCTCCCTGCGGGCCGAGTTCGGGTTCACCAGCCTGAGCCGCACCGGGCGGCTGTTCGACCCCGCGCTCGCGGGGGGCGCGGTCTACGACGTCGGCGGCTACCCGGTGTCGCTCGCCGTCGCGGTGGCCCGGTGGGCCGGGGTGCCCCCGGAGACGCTGTCGGTCGGGCGCGTCGAGGGACGCCTCAGCCGCCGGGGCGTCGACGAGCGCACCCGCGCCGTCCTCGCGGCCCCCGGCGTCGACGGGCCCGGGTTCGAGGCGCACGTCGCCGCCGCGATCACCCGAACGCTCACGCGGGCCGTGACCGTCGAGGGGGAGCACGGCACCGTGCACGCCGCGGACGGCTGGGGCACCCGCGGCGTCTCCGCCACCGGCTTCGAGATCCGCACCGCCGCCGGGGTCGAGCGGGTCGAGGTGCCCGTCGTCAACGCGTTCGCGGCCGAGGCTGCCGCCCTCGTCGCCGCCGCGTCCGCCGGGGTCACCGAGGTCGAGGGGATGCCGTGGGGCGACACGACCGCCACGGCGCGGCTGCTCGACGCGTGGCGGGGCGCCCTCGCCCCGTAGCCCGCGGTCACGGCGCGCGCCGGTGCGCCCGGACGGCCTCGTCGACGGAGTCATGGTGCGGCAGGGGACCGCGCTCGCCCTGCGCGGCGGCGCGCAGCACGTCGCGCACCTGACCGACGTCCCCGGCGATGACGAGGCGCGCGCCGGCGCGCTCCAGGTCGTGGCGCAGGAGGTCCAGCATCCCGGCGGCGGCGCTGTCGACGAACGGCGTGGTGCGGGCGTCCAGCACGACCAGGTCGGCGTGCTGCTCCGCGGCCAGGCGGCGCACGGTGTCGCGGACGGTGTCCGCGTTCGCGAAGAACAGCCCGGCCTCCACCCGCACCACCAGGACGCCGGGGACCGAGCTGCCGGGTGCCTGGCCGCGCACCGTGCGCCGCTCCGC
This sequence comes from Cellulomonas triticagri, assembly GCF_003696205.1. Lineage (GTDB taxonomy): Bacteria > Actinomycetota > Actinomycetes > Actinomycetales > Cellulomonadaceae > Cellulomonas > Cellulomonas triticagri. Next base: position 2,225 of record NZ_RFFI01000075.1, on the reverse strand, counting down.
GTCGACCCAGGTGCCGTTCTGGTCGGTCACGAGCACGGCGACGTGGGGCCGGGACGCCCGGGCGAGCAGCAGCACCATCGAGATCAGCACACCGATGACGAGCCCGGGCAGCGTGTCGAAGACCAGGACGCCCGCGAGCGCGGCGAGCGCCGCGTAGGCGTCGAACCGGGCGGCACCGCCGTACAGCCGGCGTCCGGTGGCACCGGCGAGCGACCACAGCCGCCGCAGGGCCCGCACGTCGACCAGCTCGACGACGGCGGCGATGACGACGGCCGCGAGGGTCGCCTCGGGCAGCGACGCGAAGACCGGGGTGAGGAAGAGGAGGGTCGCGAGCGTCAGGACCGCCGCCGTCATGCCGGACAGCTGGCTCCGGGCACCCGCGCCGCCGTTGACCGCGGTCTTGGACAGGCTGCCGTTGACCACCATGCCCGACGCGAGCCCCGACCCGAGGTTGGCCAGGCCCATGCCGAGCAGCTCGCGGTTCGCGTCGATGTCGTACCCGGCCCGCGCGGCGTAGGTCTTGGCGGCGCCGAGCGCCTCGGCGAAGCCGACGAGCATCACCCCTGCCGCGGGGCCGACGAGGTCCGCGTAGGTGCTCAGGTCGACGTCAGGGAGGCCGAGGGCCGGCAGGCCGGCGTCGATGGGACCGACCACGGCCACACCGCCGTCGTCGAGCCCGAGGGTCAGGACGGCGACGATGCCCAGCGCGACGACCACGAGGGCGCCGGGCACCCGCTCGGCGAACCGGCGCAGCAGGAGCAGCACCGCCAGGCAGGTCAGCCCGAGGGCCGCGGTCACCGGGTCCGTGTCGGGCAGGGCCACGACGACGTCGGCCGCCTTCTCGACGAAGCTGCCCTCGCCCTTGTCGAGCCCGAGCAGCGCCGGGACCTGCCCGATGATGATGACGAGCGCGAGCCCGACGATGAACCCCTTGAGCACCGGTTCCGAGATGAAGGCGGCGAGGAAGCCGGCCCGCACGGCACCCGCCACCAGGCACAGCACGCCGGTGACGAGCGCGGTCGCCGTGGTCAGCGCCCAGAACGCCGCGTCGTCGCCGGGCCGGAACCCGGCGACCACGCCCGCCGACAGTGCCGCCGTCGCCGACATCGGACCCACGACGAGGTGCCGGGAGCTGCCGGCGGCGGCGTACAGCAGGAGCGACGGGACCGCCGCGTACAGCCCGACCACCGGGCTGACCCCCGCGATCGTGGCGTAGGCGAGCGACTCCGGCACGAGCACCGCCCAGACGGTCAGGCCGGCGAGGGCGTCGGTGCCGAGCCAGGAGCGGCGGTACCCCGACAGCGACGGGAAGAGCCAGGCGCGGGTCACGGGTCCTCCTCGGTCGACGACGGGCACGCACGGGCACGGACGAGCACGGGTCTCGCTCGACCAAGACCACCGGACGCGGGCCGGGACCGCGTCACCCCCGCGGAGTGAGCGACCCCGCCCGGCGAGCCTCATCCCCCGCGGGCGAGGCCCCGGGGTGCGGACCGGGGGACCGTGGAGGTCCGACGACACCGCACGGAGGACGGCACATGACGACATCGACGTACGGACCCGTGGAGGTCGTCGCGCTGGGGTTCCCGGGCGACCGGGTGCCCGACACCGTCCAGGAGGCGGTGCTGGAGGTCCTCGCCAGCGGCGTGGTGACGCTGCTCGACCTCGCCGTGGTGCGCCGCGACCTCGACGGGGACGTGGTGCTGCTGGAGGTGGACGAGCTGGGCCCGGAGGTCCAGCTGACCCGGGTGGAGCTGCTGGGCGCCGGCCTCGCGGGCGAGGAGGACCTGGGCGGGATCGCGGACGTCGTCGCGCCCGGGTCGTGCGCCGTGGTCCTGGTCGTCGAGCACACCTGGGCGCGCCGCGTGGTCGCCCGGACCAGCGCCACGGGCGGGGTCGTCCTGGCCCGCGAGCACGTCCCCGCCGCCGTGGTGAACGAGGTCGCCGACCTCGCTCTCACCGTCGACTGAGCACGAAGGAGCCGTCATGCCCCTCGGACGCCGTTTCGGCCGACCCGGACTCCTCGGGACCGCCGCCCGCACCGCCGTGATCGCCGGCACCGCGCAGGCCACGGCCGGTGCGGTGCAGCGCCGCCAGCAGAGCCGCGCGCAGCAGACCTGGGAGGAGCAGCAGCGCGCCGCCGCGGACGAGCAGGCGCGGGTCCAGGCGGCCGCGCAGCAGGCCGCGGCGCAGTACGCCCAGCCGGCCCCGGCCCCGGCCGCCGCCCT